>JAGYLU010000209.1 GCA_018400755.1 Acholeplasmataceae bacterium | reverse complement strand
TTGTTGAGGATTAGACCAAACCAATTGTTATTTCACTGTCTTGTCGCTTGGTTGTCACATCTTTGTCACAATCCCTTGTTAGAATGAAGACATCAAAAACGAGAAGGAGTGACAAAAATGATCAAAACATTGATGATTCTATGGATTGGTTGTTCGATGAGCGCGACAACGATGTTGGTTGAAGGTGTTGAAGAGAATCAAATCGTCTCAGATCATGACGTGGTTGAGATTGAGGATCAGTATGAAGACCAGACTCAATCTTCGGATGATGCATTGATTGAAGACAAGAACGCGGTTGTTGAGACCAATGGTGTCATCAGAATGCTGGGTGTCAGAAATGATGTCGCCCCGACACTCTCTATTGAAGAGCTTGATGATCCTGTGTTCTCAGATGGCGTCATCAGAATGTTAGGTGTCAGAAACGATACACATACAGCCGATACAGAGTGATCATAGCGTCACATGATCAAAAACACCCTGAATCTCTTTGCCCTTTGGGCTCGGGGATTCAGGGTGTTTTTGTTATTTTTGAGAACCGAATAATGCTTTTGCTGTTTTCATGAACGTATGCTTGATGTCACGGAGCATCGGTTGAAGTGATATGTCTTCTCTTGTCAGCATGTGAATCGGCAAGATCAGATTGAACTTGTCAATGTTGATCTCTTTCAGTTTGTTTGCTTTCAGATCAGATTTTACGGAATCGTAAGGTAGGAAAGCGACTCCGAAGTTGCTCTCGACAAGCGTTTTGATCGCGCTAATCGAATCGATACTGAAGAATGGTACATAACACTGGTCTCGTCCACAGCGTCCAAGCATGGCATTGATTTCTTTTGTGTAGGATCCAAGGGAAAAATCGATAATCCTGAGACTGTCCAAATCATCAATTGAAATGACGTCATTGATGTCCATTTCGTGACCCGCGATGAGCACAATGCGTTCATTTCCAAGATGGGTGTCAGAAAGATCACCGTCATCAAGGATTGCACCCATACAAAGCCCAATATCGGTGACGCCACTTCTGACCTCGTTGATAATCTTTTCCTTGTCATCCAAGACGACATCAAGTCGGATGTTCTTATAGGTGCTTTGAATTTGGAACAAAGCGTTTGGCAGCAGTTGGTTGTCAAGCGCACAACAAGGTTTGATCACCACGTTCATACATCCATTCTTAATGCAGAAGAGACGTTCCTTCATGGCTTCAAATGTATCGGTCATGCTTTTGGCGTACTCATAGACAAGCTCGCCGTATTCAGTCATCTTGACACCTTTGTTGCTGCGCTCAAGCAGCACACACATCAGTTCTTCTTCAATTTTCTTGATGATTTGAGT
>JAGYLU010000208.1 GCA_018400755.1 Acholeplasmataceae bacterium | reverse complement strand
GGATCGCACCAAAATCTATGATGGTATTCCTTTGACAGCCAACGGAATCGAAGTGGTTGATGGTCCACTCTTTGAGAATGTCGTCTTTGAGGCAACATTCACGGGTGGTCAGACCGATGTCGGAACAAGCCAAAGCGGTATTGAATCCATCGTCGTCAAAGATGGTGAACATGTCATCACCGACTGTTTTTCCTTTGTCTTCCTGGAAGGCCTTTTGGAAGTCACACCACGACCGGTGACCATCGAAACCGGAAGCGACCGAAAACCCTATGACGGACTTCCCCTCTATGAACTTGACCATGACGTCATTTGGGGATCATTGATCGAGGGGCATGATTCCTTTGTGGAAAACCACACCGAACTGATTGACATCGGTGTCGTAGACAATGTGCTTGAGATCAGGATCAAAGATGATCAAGGTCGTGATATGACAGACAATTATGAGATCACCATGGGCCATGGTACGTTGGAGATCACACCCATCTACATCGACATCTCAACACCAAGTGACTCAAAACCATATGATGGCACCCCCCTTGAAGGAAATGAATGGATGTTGACTTATGGTGACCTGTTGCCCGGTCATGAGTTGATTGTGACTGTCACCGGTTCGATCACCGACATTGGTGAATCTTTCAATACCTTTGACTACATGATCGTGGATGGCAATCACAACGACGTCTCTGGCTATTATGCCGTTTTTGAGAATGCAGGCATTCTATCCATCACATCCGGAAAGATCATATTGACCATCCTGACTGGAAGTGATTCCAAAGCCTATGACGGACTGCCTCTTTCCAACGAAACATGGGATTTGACGGGCGGATATGTGATGATCAACCATACTTTTGAATTGAGTGTGGTTGGCGAAATCACCGAACCAGGAAGCATCGCCAACGAATGTGTCGTTGTCATCACTGATGAGTTTGGCAATGATGTGACAGATCTTTATTATCAGGTTGACGCTTGGTTTGGCACATTGACCGTGATTGGTGAAGAAGACAATGGCGACAACTCAGCAACCGATTTTCTAATAAGTCGGGGAGGGACCGCCGGAAGCGGCTCTGGTGGTGGTGATGGCAGTGGCAGTGCTGGTGGCCGATCATCAGGCGCACTCTTCAAAGTCTACTCGGACATATCGGATATGCTTTATCTCAGGGACAGGTCATATGGGGACTACGACAAGCTAGGGTTTGGCGTTCCTGCCCTCTATGAATCGCCCTTTGGCGTCAATCCCTTGAGTTTCCCGGGTCTATCTGTGAACAACGCCCTCACCACGACCACGATCCAGATCCAAGCCATCAGCAGGGGCCTTTCCTACTACGTGCCTTATTACGCAACCAATGGGTTTGA
>JAGYLU010000207.1 GCA_018400755.1 Acholeplasmataceae bacterium | reverse complement strand
CACGACAACCGATAAGATGATCCGGGCTTCCGGCATGCCGACTTTGCTAGCTGCTTCGATGGCGGCCGTGACTTTGGGCCCCATCATTGGATTGGCGAGTCCGATATCCTCATAACAGATGACCAAGAGTCGCCTGAAGATAACCTGCAAATCACCAAGGACGAGCAAGCGGGCAAGATAATGAAGTGCGGCATCGACATCTGAGCCTCTGATCGATTTTTGGAGGGCAGAAAGCAAATTGTAATAGTGGTCGCCATGGTCATCAAGATCATGGGCCATCCGACCGGCAATATGGGAGACGATTGAAGATGTGATGGCCTCACCGTCATCGACGACGATCGACGCGCTTTCAAGCAGGTTCAAAGCCGTTCTGATGTCGTGATTGGACATCGTGATGATCATGTGCCGCGCGCGGTGGTCGAGTTTCGTATCGACATCAAGAAGACTCAAGCCCCGTTCAAGGGCTTTGTTGATGGCTTCGTCATCCAAAGGGCGTACTTCAAAGAGATGACACCTGGACCTGATTGCCATGTTGATGCTTTGGAAAGGGTTCAGGGTCGTCAGACCGATCATCACGACTTTGCCGTTTTCAACAAATGGTAACAGAAAATCCTGGACATCGGTTTTCATCCGGTGGATCTCATCGATGATCACAAGGATGTCATGATAGGCGGTGGTGTCAATGATGTCACGAAGCCGACTCTTGTTATCGGTTGAGGCATTGAATGTGATGGCATCCATCCCTGACGCATCAGCAAAAAGACCGGCGATTGTGGTTTTTCCGGTACCAGGTGGGCCGTAGAGAATCATCGACATGCGTTTGTTTTTGGAAAGCATTTTTCTTAGAACACCTTGTTCTCCAACAAGATGATCCTGTCCGTAGACATCATCAAATGATGACGGACGCATTCGTGACGCGAGTGGTTCCATCTTGATCACCTGATGGTATTATATCATGGTCGATCGACTTATGACATGGTTTGCCCCTCGGCCCTTTGATCATCGTCAATTGAGGGTGTCTCTAGGCTCCAGGGCTTGATCCTTTGATGCTTTCGTTTATCAGGGTCCAAGGTCTAGAGTGCTTGTCAAATGGGCAGGGATAGAGTAAAATGATAGGTGAATCTGATTGCGTCCCTTGATTGTGAAAAGACCATGTCTTTTGTTTCTTCAATTGATGGACGTCAAACGAACGGATTCCGTCTGGAGGACACCATGAATTTGAAAGAGTTTATTGCTGACGTACCTGATTTTCCCAAAAAAGGGATATTGTTTCGAGATATCACGCCATTGATGCTCAATGGTGATGCCTTTGCCTACGCCGCTGAGCGTTTCACGGCATTTGCCAAAGAGAAGC
>JAGYLU010000206.1 GCA_018400755.1 Acholeplasmataceae bacterium | reverse complement strand
ATATTAAGCGGGAACGTGAGGCCAAAGGCAATCACGACACCTAAAAGTCCAGCGGTAAAGCCAATGATCGTGGTTTCCGCGTTGAAGACGCGTGAGACGTCTTTTTTGCGGGCCCCTAAACTTCTTAAAATCCCAATTTCTTTCGTCCGTTCTAAGACCGATACATAGGTAATGATGCCGATCATAATCGATGACACCAATAACGAAATGGATGAAAAGGCAATGAGGACGTAACTCACCCCATTAATCAAATCACCGGTGAGATCGGTCACGAGAGCGGCTAAATCGGTATAAATGATTTGTTCATCATCGGGGAGCGGTTCATTGTACGCATCTAAGGCTTCCCGGATGGCGGTCTTCGCATTGAAATCGACCGGATAAATCAAGACTTGACTGGGTGTGGCGTCATAGCCTAGTTGTCTTAAGACGCCCACTTTTTGTTGGTCCGAAAGCGGTAGGCCGGTAATGACGGATGTATCCGACTCCGCTTGGGCTAGTGCAATTTCAGACACTTGCGCCGCATCGATATACATCTGTTCAAGATCGGGATGGTATTTAATTCCCGTATCGATAAAGCCCGCTAAAGAATCGGCACTTTCTCTGGCTACCCCGACGATTCTCAGGTCAATCGCCTCACCCGATTCAACGAGCGGTTCATAATTACCAGAAGGGATAAACCGTCCGGTTTCTTCGTTTTCTAGATAATAATCATTGGGGAAAAAGGAATAAAATTCGAGGTCATAGAGTTCATCAAACGAGACACTCGCCACATCGGGGTCAATCCCTAAGGCTTGAAAGAAGCGGACGTTGAGACGGTTTTGGGTGTCGACCACTAAAAGCATCTCATTCGCATTTTCGGGTAATCGTCCGTCAATGACGTCATAACTTTGGGATAAAAATTCTTCACTGGTCACGGTAGGTTCAAAATCCACCCCGCCGCCGCCTTGATCGATGCCCCGGTATTGATCGGCGGCTTCTCTGAGTAATAAGGGTAAGCGGACGTCATAATCGGCGTTGATTTCAAAGTAAAGATCGGGATCTAACGTATCTAAAAAATCCAGATAATCTTGGGTAATCACATTGATGTGTTGATTTTGAGAAATCTGAACTTCATACGGATAGACTTCTCTAGTATCGGGGAATTCAACGAGTCCCCCATCATCAAGTTCTGGTCCCGGGGGCCCGAAGTTGCCTTGGGCGGCCTCAATGTCAATGGGGAACGGATCGATCTGCAAGGGAAACTGCGCGAGCGTCGAGCGTTCCAGTTCATCGATCTCGTTATTGAGGCCGTTGGCTAAGGCTAACACCATGGCCACCCCAATGATTCCGATGGAGCCCGCAAAGGCCGTAATTAAAG
>JAGYLU010000205.1 GCA_018400755.1 Acholeplasmataceae bacterium | reverse complement strand
CAATCTCGTGATCGAAAGCGATGATGTGACGGCGTTTTTGATTGAAATTGCCGGACAATCGGCCATGACACACTATGTCACACTCACAGAAGGGCGGATTGAAGTGTCACTTGTGATGACTGATTTGATGTTGCCGGCCATGATTGATGCCATTCAGTATATCAACCTCACACCGATGCCCAATTCCGGATCAGCAAACGGCAGTTTCACTGTCACGAAAGCCGAATTTTCAAAAGAGCCGTTTGTTGACTATGTGACAAAGACGGTTGTCTCAGTCGGCGATTTCAAAGAAGTTGGCACGACGTTTACGTTGGATGCTCTGGCATCCGTCATCTCATGGAATGCAGGAAGCGGCTTCAAGCAACTGATGGTCAGGATGAACGGATCTTATGCCGATGATCAAAACGGACTCACTTATCCTCTGATGACGTTCAATGCCACCGTCACTCAGAATGTCATGATTGAGATTGATGTTGTCGGTACAAAGTATCAGGTGCTTCTGACACCTGAGGAAACGAACTATGTCATTGATTTCTCGACCCCAACCTTTGGCAACGCCGATCTTTGGAAGTTCTCGACAGGATTCAACATGATCCTTAGAATCGACACCACTGAAGCAGGAACAATCACATTCTCCGACTTCATCTTAGGATCATAGGAGGGTTTATGAAAAAAGCATGTTTGTTGGTGATCCTCATCAGTTTGTTCGGACTGATCGCTTGCCAAGACGATCAGATAGACATCCATGAAGAGAACACGTATAGCCTCTTGCAGGCAGATGCCTGGACCGACGATAACCAACGATCAATCAATCCTGATAACTATTACCGAGGGCGGTCCGCTTACACGCTGACTGACGGCAATCAACCATTGAGTGAGATCACGCCCCATAAGTACCATAAGGATAACAGTCTGTCTTTTGATCTTTCGGATGTCGATTTATCAACCTATCGGACGTTGGTTGTCACTGCCAAAGGAGACGGCCTGATGAAAGTGATCTTTTCAACCGATCTTGTTATCAGCAATCAAGGCCATATGCTTTCCTATCCTTTGACAATGATTGAAGACACCTTTGAATTCAATCTTGATTTTGAAGGATATGACGTCTTCCGCAAGGCCATCACCAAAGTGACCATCATCTTTGGGGCAGATGTGAATGAAGACGATGATGACTTGAGAATGACCCCTCCGGTTCACCGGTTTGTATCGGTTATCAATGTCACCACCTTTGAATTTAGCGACAAAGCGCCAAACATTGCCCGTACGTTCAATCCCAAAGGTATTGTGTATGATCCCGATGGTGATGATGATTTGCCCGATGTCGCAAACATACTGATGCCGTTTGCCCAAAATGATACCGGA
>JAGYLU010000204.1 GCA_018400755.1 Acholeplasmataceae bacterium | reverse complement strand
TTGTGTTTCATCTCACGAAATAATTGGCTGTGTTCAAGCAAAGTACTGATTTTGTTTATAAGGCAGTTCAATATCAATCGGAAATGGTTGTTTGCTGATCGCATCAGTAAGGAATGTCAGATGGTTGCTTATCGCATAATTCATACACTTCCGATTATGTCGTTTCATTTCATATCGATATCGCAATAGTTTTTCGAAACGAAACCAAGCGAGATATCTTGCCAAGTGTTTTGTTGAGACTCCTTTGAATTTCCTGAACCATGACCTCATTTCACTGTGCAGACCATTGGTCACTGCCAAGTTGTAAACTCCCTTTGTATGTGAATGTGAGGGAATTTGATGAAGCTTTGATGAAAAATGCTCAGACACTTCATGATAAGCCGCTTTGGAATCCGTGATCATCCTCGTGTTCTGTTCGACGCGATAATCCAACGCCCCAATGATGGAACCGGTGCGTGGATTTCCCTGTCCGATGACCTCAAGAAGAATATGGTCATTGGCATCGACAGCTGTCAGAACACAAGCGAATTCATTGCTTATACCCCGTGTTCTTCCTTTGGTCCCACGTTCCTTTGCGGGTCTCGGAAGTTCTCTGGATCCCTTCATGTTAAGCAGAAAATAGGTCTCATCGATTTGAATTTCTTCGCTTAATTTGTATGATTGATCATACGTCGCCAAGGTTTCCATCACCTTATGTCGCCAGCTAAAGGCTGTCTGTGTTGTGATGTCAATCAAAGAAGATATCTTGCGAAGAGAGAACCCGTTCATCATGCACTGAATGAATGCCTCCCAGACATAATAGGGTTTCTTGCTTCCTTTGACGATTGAATTGTGGGTGTCCGAATAGCTCTTACCGCAATCCATGCATCGATATTTTTGCCGTCCCTGTTTCGTCTTCCCGTTCTTGACGAGATGTGTCGATTCGCATACCTTACATGCTTCAGGCCGTTTTCTTTCTTTTTTGATGACCTTGTGTAAAGCGTCCTTGGACATGGTTTTACTTAAAACTTGTTCATCGACATCCGTTTTCAAATCAACCAGTTCATCGGCGCACAGCGCTTCAATGTTTTCTTTCAGGTTGTTCAGGCGTTCATTGGTTAAGTCCATGATGCACTCCCATCCAAAAACGCCCTTAGGCAACCAGCCCGAAAACACAAATGTTGTCGCCAAACAAAACAAATGAGATGGGCTGGTTGCCTAAGAGCGTCTCTCTTAGGTGATATGGGTGTTGACCCATTTGCTTTGTTTGGCTACTTTAGAATATCATATCAGCTGTGATTTCACAAGTATTACCTGATTGTTATCAGTACTTTGCTTGAACACAGCCTTTTTTATTATGATGAAATGATACGCGATGCTGTGGAG
>JAGYLU010000203.1 GCA_018400755.1 Acholeplasmataceae bacterium | reverse complement strand
TTTGGGGCACACACTGGTTTTCTAGACCAAAAGCGATATCGTGTCTCACAGTGACGCCGACAAACTGGTTATCAGGGTTCTGGAAGACGATACCGATCCGCTTGCGGATCTCGGACAAGGTTTCCGTGCTCATGGAAAGACCATCGATCGCGATGGTGCCCTCCTGGGCTGCCAAGAGTCCCACGATCAGTTTGGCAAGGGTTGACTTTCCTGACCCGTTATGGCCCAAAACAGAGACCCAGGATCCCTTTCTGATGTGCATGGACAAATCTTTTAGGGCCTCGTCACGGCCATTGTAGGAAAACGTCAGATGGTTGATTTTGATCATAAGTCACACTCCGTTATTCAACCACTTCATTATAACACAAGGGCCATTCTTTGACACGTGTGACGACCATTGTTGACAGGTGATCTGCCGGTCGTTCCCTTTGAGAGCCGTTTGAGTGGCAATCCTTGCAAACATCCATTATAATGGCTTCAAACACATAGAGGTGGATTTTTATGGTTGTGACCCTTACGAAAGACAATTTCAATCAGGAAGTGCTTGAGTCAGACGTCCCTGTTCTGGTCGATTTTTGGGCCCAGTGGTGCACACCTTGTCACCGGATGGACCCGATTCTAGAAGAACTCGCCCTCGATGTTGGAACAAAGGCGAAGATCTGCAAGCTCGAGGTCGACCAGGAATCGGAAATCGCCGATCTCTATGAGGTCTTGAGCATTCCGACGTTGATCATCTTCAATGGCGGCAAGGCCACCGAGATGATGGTCGGTCTCAAAGGCAAAACCGTCCTCAAGGCGGCCCTTGGCGTATGAGAGATGTCATCATCATCGGAAAAGGCCCCGCTGGAATCAGCGCGGCCCTTTACCTGAAAAGAGCTGGCATCGATCCTTTGGTCATCGGAAAAGACTTGGGCGCACTCGCTCAGTACCAGACCCCGATTGAGAATTATTACGGTCTCAAGGAGAACATCACCGGCCAAGGACTCATCAAGGACGGCATCCACCAGGCCGAAGCGCTTGGTATCACTGTGATCGATGATGCCGTCATCGCTTTGACAGAGGTTGAAAATGGTTTTACGATTGAAACCACCACAGAAACCCATCATGGCCGGGTGGTGTTGCTTGCGACCGGAAAGACAAGACAGACCTTGTCAATCCCCGGATTCAAGACATTCCGCGGCAAAGGCATCTCGATGTGCGCGATGTGCGATGGTTACTTCTACCGCAAGAAATCCCTTGCCATCATCGGATGTGGACCGTATATGGCCAAAGAAGCGGACATCCTGATGAGACTTGCTGAAAACGTCACCGTCTTCACCAATGGAAAACCACTTGAGATTGAGGTCCCCTTTGAGGTCGTGACCGACCCCATCAAAGCCTTTACCGGCGATCAC
>JAGYLU010000202.1 GCA_018400755.1 Acholeplasmataceae bacterium | reverse complement strand
TCGCTGGTCGGTCCACTGAATCTTTTGACGCTTAAAGACGCGTTATCTTTCACCCTTAAAACGCAGCAAAGACTCGGCCCTGATATCGCACTCACTTTAGAACCTGAAAGGAATAGCTAATGTTTACAGGCATCATTGAAGAAATGGGAACCCTTAAACAAACCACCCCGGGGGATGCGTCAGTGCATCTCACTATGGGCGCAAGAAAAGTATTAGAAGGCACCGCCTTAGGCGATAGCATCGCCACCAATGGCGTATGTCTGACCGTAGTTTCTAAAACGGAGGATTCTGTGACTGTGGATGTCATGCATGAAACGCTTAAAAATACGAATCTAGGCACGCTGAAAGTGGGCGATTCCCTTAATTTAGAACGCGCCTTAACGCCTTCATCACGGATGGGCGGCCATTTTGTCTCGGGGCATGTGGATGGCACCGGCATCATCCAAGACATCCAGGATGATGGCATTGCCAAGCGGCTTTTTATTGGGGTGGATGAGAGCCTCACCGAGGCGATCATTAATAAAGGCTCGATTGCGGTGGATGGCATTAGTCTGACGGTGTATGGGGTCTCCAAAACTCACTTTGAGATTTCCCTAATTCCCCACACGCAAGATGTCACCACCCTCCTCAAGAAAAAAATCGGCGATTCGGTTAATATCGAAACCGATATGATTGGCAAGTATGTCTTAAAGATGTCAAACGCCCAAACGGGCGTGACCGACGACGATCTTAAAAAGTGGGGGTATTAAGATGAATATGACAGAAATCATTCAATCATACAAAACCGGGCAAATGCTCATTGTCTGCGACGACCAATCCCGAGAAAACGAATGTGATCTCGTCATCGCCGCCGAACACGCCACCCCAGATGCGATCAACTTTATGGCGACGTATGGCCGGGGACTGATTTGTACACCGGTCCCAAAATCACTCGCAGAAAAACTCAATCTTTTCCCCATGACCCAGACCAATGAAGACCCGCATCAAACCGCTTTTACCATTTCCATCGATGAAAAAAGTACAAGCACCGGGATCTCCGCCTATGAACGGTCCACGACCATTCAAGCCTTAATCAATGAAGAAGTCAAAGCCACCGACTTCAACCGGCCGGGGCATGTCTTCCCCTTAACCGCCCACCCGGAAGGATTAAAGATACGACGCGGCCACACGGAAGCGGCGGTAGAACTCTCCCAAATGGCCGGCCTTTCCGGGGTCGGGGTCATCTGTGAGATCATGAATCCCGATGGATCCATGGCCCGCAAAAACGACCTCAAGGTATTTGCGAAAATTCATCAACTGCCGATCATTGATATCCAAGACATCGTCGACATGAAAGAAGCCAAAGCGACCTTTAACCGGATTTCCACAGCGGCCCTGCCGACGAAATTTGCACCTTTTACCATC
>JAGYLU010000201.1 GCA_018400755.1 Acholeplasmataceae bacterium | reverse complement strand
TAATGCCTGAATCGCGAAGACCGCGACAACCGCCATCACAAAGTAGATGATCCGAAACTTCACATACGCTTTTGACCATTGATAAAAGACGATATAGAGGATGATGCCCGCGATACTTGCGAGTCCGATATGCATCGTGATCGGCGGATCGGTCAGAAGGGTGCCGTCTTTGACGTAGAGAATCTGAAGCAAAAAGGTAAACGTCAAGAGGAACACAATCGGTCTGAGTCCGTTCAAGACTTTTCTCAAAGGTACCCCGGAAGACATCGTGAGTGCTGCCATCAACCCCAGAAGTCCCATCATCGAGATGGCAGGAACGATGTCGGTGGTCGAGATCGGCACGACAAAGATTGCGACCAGCATCAAGATGACAGAAACCAGCTTGATCCTCGGATCAAGCTTGTGCAGCCATGAGTTGCCAGGGATGTACTGGCCAATCGTGATGTTATTCATGGCCGACCTCCTTCAGATACCCTAAAAGTCCGTCATAATCATAGACCGCGCGGTAAGGGATCTTCAAGGTCTTCTCAAGATGTCTCATGATTTTGAGAGGTGTCGGAAGGTCAAGGTGGAACCGGTCAAACGAGGGATGTGCAAAAAGGTCTTCCTTGGTGCCATCAAAGACAATCTTTCCCTCATCCATGACAATCACCCGTTTGGCATATGCTGCCACCAGATCCATGTCATGAGAGATCAGGATGATGGTCTTGTTCTCATCTTCATGTAGCGACTTGAAGACCGCCATGAGCTCATTGCGTCCGATCGGATCAAGGCCCCTGGTCGGTTCATCTAGGACAAGCACTTCCGGCTCCATGGCCAGAATCCCCGCGATCGCAACCCGCCGCATCTGTCCGCCGCTGATCCGAAATGGCGATTTCTCAAAAAGCTCTTCCGAAAGCCCGACCTTGAGAGCGGCTTTCTTGGCACTTAAGTTCGCGTCCTCATCACTTTTCTTGAAGTTCTTTGGACCAAACATGATGTCTTTGATCACCGTTTCTTCAAATAGCTGATATTCGGGAAACTGAAAAACAAGACCAACCCGCTGACGCAGGTGATTGATCTTTTGTTTCTTTCCGGGCGGAAGCGTAAACCCAAAAACCTCAACGGTGCCGCTTCCCGGCAACAACAACGCGTTCATATGTTGGACAAGGGTTGATTTCCCGGATCCGGTCTGACCGACAATGGCGATGAACTCACCTTGTCCCTCAATCTCAAGACTGATGTCCTTGATGGCATCATAACTGGTCTTGAATCCCGGATAACTATAACTCACATGTTTGAATTGTATGCCCATAGTGCCTCCCGGATCTCATCTTTGATCGAGGGATCATGTTTGACCGCATTGTATAATTTCAGTTCGAAGGGCAGCTCAAGATTGGACTCAAGCAGCACATCTTCTTGTTTGAACACCTCTGATGGTGGACCTTCTAGCAACACCTGTC
>JAGYLU010000200.1 GCA_018400755.1 Acholeplasmataceae bacterium | reverse complement strand
GAAACCAAGATTCGGCAAGGAATACCAGACAGGTAAAAACAACAGATGCAGTTCATTTGGATGCGCATGATGATCGTAATGGAGTCGTTTCAACAATTTTCGTCCAAGCGCATTTTTAGGTGGTGGTAAATGGAACAAAAAACGATGCGTCAGGTATTCACTGAAACTAAAGACGATCAGTCCAAGACAAAAGAACAGTAAAATCGACCAATGAAACGGCTGAGCAATGGTATAACTACTTATTCCAATCAGTAGTACGAGCATGATCAAAATATCCGGAAATAGAAAAAAACGGCGATAGATGTCTGACATAGATGCCCTCTCCTTTCTTTTTTCGTTACAGCGTCTAATCGTACGTTCATCGATTCGTCATGTTTTTTTACTTCAAGTCGTGTAATCATTCTCACTCTTTCCCTTATACTAAATAGGGAATGGAGTGATGATCGCTTTGAGTTTATCGACCGGAATCATCTTCGTGTTACTCGCCTATACACTCATGTCGCTCTACGACATGTGGCAGGTATATCGGACAACTAGCAAGCTTTGGATGTTTGTATTATTTCTTGCGACATTAATCAGTCTCATCGTTGCCTTTTTTGTGGCCCCTGTCCTTGCGCTATTCTTTTACTGGTCACGCCATCCATTGAAACGAAACATCGGTATCGTGTTACTGATTGTCGTGTGCCTCATCTCAATTACGACGAAGCTATCTGCTTAATCGACTTCCTTCATGAACTACTCATGAAGGTTTTTTCATGTCCTACTACCGAAGAAGAGACGGCGCATCAACTCACGTTCCGGCATCTCCGTCGTATTGAGGACGTCTAAAAATGGTCGATCATCATATGAAAGCTTCAGGATTTCTGAACGGACTTGATCCTTCTCCCAATCAATGATTGCTACTGGGGCGATGGCTGTCTCCTGACATCCAAGTGCACCTGGATTAATAAAGAGTGTTTGTCCTGTCTCGACTTGTTGCGCTGGATGATGGTGACCGAAACCAATGATCCGCGCCTCACTTCCAGCAAACAGGACGGATAAGTTTTCTTTCGTTCCATCCACCGCTTGCTTTAACGGCTCTTCACCAACCTTCTTCGTCTGGTCGGCATAAGCATAGTGCGTCAGGTGCATCGTTTGTTCCTGATGCATGATATTTAAGACACGCGGTAAACGTTCCAAATACTTTTGATTTTCTTGCGTCAACGTATCCGCGATCCATTGATGGTGCTCTTTAGCATGGCGGTAACTATCGGGATATGTCTCCCCATGGATTAAAGCAAGGACACATTCATCATGATTCCCAGAAATCGTTTGAATATCAGGTCGTTGCTTCAATAGATCAATGACTTCATTATGCTCTGGTCCAATGCCGACAAGATCACCGAGACAATAGACGGCATCGATATCTGATTGTTGATCAAGATAGGACAATACTGCACGTAATGCTGATGCA
>JAGYLU010000020.1 GCA_018400755.1 Acholeplasmataceae bacterium | reverse complement strand
GGCCTTATACAAGGTTTCCGGGAATTTATCGAGCAGTTTGACAATATCAAAATAGTGATCGAGCTGATAGACTGATGAGTCCAGTCTTTCGGGATCAATCGTATGGGCCTTGATCATGGAATTGATCCTGACGCCGCTATATTGGAGATATGGACCGGTCTGGCCTTCAAACCGCAACATCTGGTCGAGATTGAAATCAACGTCAAGATGACGCTCATTCTTAAGATCATTGAAAATGATGGCACCAATGGCGACCGAGGAGGCGATCTCGTCTTTGTCATTCAGATCAGGATTCTTCTGGGTGATGGCGTCCTTGGCGAGACTGATGGCTTGTTCAATCACGTCCTCAAGACGTTTGAACTGACCACTTCTGGTCGACATCTTCTTGCCGTCAATCAGGACCAGTCCGAAATTGATGTGGTCGAGTTCGAAGTCATATCCCATGAGATCTGAGACCATCTTCAATTGTTTGAAATGAAGCATCTGCTCATTGCCGACAACATAGAGAATTTTCTCGAAATGATACGTCCGGTAACGATAAAGAAGCGCGGCAAGGTCACGGGTGATATAGAGGGTGCCACCATCAGAGCGTTTGATCAGGGCAGGTGGAACGGACTCACCGAGATTGACAATGGTCGCGCCTTCATCGATTGATAGAAGGCCCATGTCATCTAGTGAGTTGACCACGGCTTGCATTTTGTCGTTATAAAATGATTCCCCGTCATAAGAGTCAAATGAGACCCCAAGCATATCATACATGCTCATGAACTCTTTTAATGACTCATCTTTGAACCATTGCCATAGGCGCAGATGCTCAGGATCACCCTGTTCAAGTTTCAACAAGGCGTGACGGGCTTGATCCTCAAGTTCCAGATGACGTTCAGCTTCTTCATGGAACCTCACATAGAGGGCTTGGAGAGTGGCGATTGGGTTGGCATTGATCGCCTGATCATCGCCCCACTTATGGTAGGCAACAATCATTTTCCCGAACTGGGTTCCCCAGTCACCAAGATGATTGATGCCAACAACCGTATAGCCAAGTTTCCGGTAGATGTGCTTCAAGGCATTGCCGATCATGGTTGATCTGAGATGCCCGACCGAAAAACTCTTGGCGATGTTTGGTGACGAATAGTCAATGACCACGGTCTTGCCGTTGCCTACGGTGTCATCCCCATAAGACTGTCCTTGTTCGAGAATGCTGGTGATGACCTCAAAGCTGTTTTTCTTCCGTTCGAGGAAGATATTCAAAAAACCGTTTTGGAAGACGACAGAATCGACAGATTCGATGCTTTCGATCACTTCACGGATGCGCTCGAAGATGACAATTGGTGAGACCCGTTCACTTTTGGCAAGCGAAAAGAGGGGGATCGCAAGATCCGCATGTCCTTTCTTTGGCTCTTCGACGGTCATCTCTTCGTCCTTGAAGATCCTATTGAGATGTTCCTTGATCACATACTTTGTCTGATCAATCATCTGTCATCACTCCTTTGGAAAAAAAAGCACTGAGTGCTTTTTATGGGTTCAAGATTGTTAAGACATCGTCTTGGAAAAACGCCTTGACAGAACGGTTGATACTTTGCTCATCGGTTCCAGATGGCTGGAAGGCGGCCACAGCCACACCATCTTTGAACAAGACAATTTGCGGGGTTGTCTGGGTGATTTCCGGATGATCTGTTGTCAGCGCTTCAAACTCTTCAAGTTGGTTTGAAGGGTTGAAATAGTAGAATGTGTCAATATACTGATCGATGCCTTCCTCAAAGAAATACTTTTGGATTGCGCCAATATGCTGGACACATGATTCGCATGTCTCACTGCCAAAGAACACGAGCACGATTTCTTCTTTTTCAATCATCTTTTCCAATCCGCGGGAGAACCCTAGAAATCCATTGTCATATTGGATTTCAACAAATGGATGCTCTTCGGTGAAATCATCAGGAAGGGCATAACCCGAGAATTGATATTCCGCATAAAGCACCTCACTGTCGGAAGGACCGACAAAGAGAATGACGGCAAAGACTATGATCAGAAACAGGGCAATTGATCCGATCGTGATGGGATGAACTTGTGGTTTAACCTTGTTATATTTGTCTGCCATGATGACCTCCTAGTACAATCATGATGATTATAGCACAAACTGCCTTTGATGGCAACGGGAAAGACGCTTTTTCATTGACATAAGGGTTCGTGTCATTCAAAGACCCGTTTGAAGATTGTTGGAACATGAGTCAGAGGAACTTTCAATGAAAAGATGTGATCCAAGGTTTGATGATCTAAAAGGGGCTGAAGACGGGCATCATCTTCAAGGATGACCCTGAGATGCGTTTTTGTCTGAAGCGCTTCAAATGCGGCCTTCTGGACAATGTCATAAGCCTCGAGACGGTCCATGCCCTTGTTGATCAAGGCATTCAAGACATTCTGGGCGAAGACCGCGCCATTGGTCTTGTTGATGTTTGAGGTGATGACATCAGGGAGGAGAACAAGATGTTCGATGATGGATGTCATGCGTCTGAGCATAAAGACAATGAGGGTTGAGGCATCACGGAGGATGATCCTCTCAGCTGATGAATGGGTCAGATCACGCTCATGCCATAACGCAATGTTTTCAAAGGCGGTGAGCACATACCCTCTTAACACCCGCGCCAAGCCACAAATATTCTCTGAGCTGATTGGGTTGCGTTTGTGTGGCATCGCACTTGATCCTTTTTGACCTGGCCTGAACGCTTCCATGACCTCGCCTATCTCAGTTCTAGAAAGATGTCTGATATCAGAGGCTATTTTGTCAAGTTCGCTTCCGATCAAAGCCAAAGATGCGATGTATTGGGCGTGTCGGTCACGTTGCAGGATTTGGGTTGAGATTTGTGGCGTATTGAGCCCCAAACCACTTAACGCACCAGCTTCGATCTCAGGGCTGATTGCGGCATAATTGCCAACCGCACCGCTGATTTTGCCAGTCTCAACCAGATTGGCAGCATGCTCAAACCCCTCTTCGATACGGGACAGATCCGCATACCATAAGGCGAATTTCAAACCAAATGATGTCACTTCAGCATGAATCCCATGCGTTCGGCCAATGGCTGGAAGGTCACGGGTTTCAAATGCGCGCTTCTTCAAGATCTTCTTGAGCCTAATGATGTCTTTTCTGATCACGCTATTCACGGCTTTGAGGATCAATGCCTGGGCAGTGTCGACAACGTCGGTCGACGTGAGACCAAAATGAAAGACCCTGGCACCTTCATGAAGGGACTCAGTCGTGGCTTCGATGAAACTGATGACATCGTGATGGGTTCTTTTCTCAATGGCTTTGATCCGTTTTGGTGTCACAGATGCGCCCATGATATCCTGATACTCAGTCTCTGAGATCACGCCTTGTTCAAAGAATGCTTTTGAGACAGCCTTCTCAACAACAAGAAATTGATTGAAGCGATATCCATCACTCCATAACCGTTTCATCACCGCTGGTGTATAACGTTCAATCATCTCAAATCACTCCTGGGTAAAAAGATAGGTATCCGTTCAATCGTCTGATGACGGTCGGGTCCAACCGAATAGATCATGATCGGAAGTCCGGTCAATCGTTCAATGGTCTGAAGATAGGATTTTGCATGGATTGGAAGATCATCATACGACTTGATGTCTGAGATCTTCTCCGTCCATCCTTTCATTTTGAGAAGATGGACGTTCACTCTGTTGAAATCCTCGATCGAGGCCGGAATACTTTCTGTCTCAACCCCATCCAGAATGTATTTGTCAACAATATAGAGGGGATCAATGCCGGTCAGGACATCAAGCAAGGTCACGGCAAGACCAGTTAGGCCGCCGGTCTGCTTGGCATGCCTGATGACGACCGTGTCGAGCCAACCGATCCGTCTTGGCCGTCCGGTGGTGGTTCCATATTCATGACCTTTTTCTCTGATCTGATGGGCGATCACGTCATCAATCTCACTGGGCAAAGGTCCTTGGCCAACCCGTGTTGTATAGGCTTTGGTAACACCAATCGCACCATCGATCAACCACGGTGCGATCCCAGTGTTCAATGGCACTGAGGCCGCGGTCGGAGAACTCGAGGTGACATAAGGATACGTGCCGTGATCAAGACACAACAAACTGCCTTGTGCGCCTTCAAAGACAATGTTTTTGCCGGTATGGATGTAGTGGTTCAGACGACTCGAGGTATCTGTGACATACGTTTTGATTTGTTCGGCATAGCGACCGTAGGTCTCTATGATGGTCTCTTTGTCAAAAGGGTCAAGACCATACCTTGATGCCTCATCATTTTTGATTCTGAGCATGACATCGAGTTGTTTTAAAAAGGCGTCTCTTTGGACAAATGTTGCCATGCGCATCCCAATCCTTGAAGCCTTGTCGGCATAAGCGGGACCAATGCCCCGTTGGGTCGTTCCGATCAGTGCGCTTTCTTTCAAAGCTTCGGCGTGGATGTCAAAGGCACGATGAAATGGGAAAATGACATGAGCCCTGTCGGAGATCAAAAGGTGTTTTGGTTTGAATGTCTCGATCTCATGGACAAGCGTCTCGGGATTGATGACCATACCATTGGCCATGACATTGATGATGTTGTCATTCAGTGCGCCAGAAGGTAGGAGGTGCAGACTGTGTTTATCCCCATCTAGGACAATCGTATGACCAGCGTTGTCGCCACCTTGGAAACGGCAGACAACATCGGCTTTTTGGGCGAGGTAATCGGTAATTTTCCCTTTTCCTTCGTCACCCCACTGGGTGCCGACAACAACAATACGTTTCATATCTGTTCTCCTGTTTTAGGATCTATGACCAACCATTTTCAAACATCATGATTTTAGCATAGTCTTGTCACCCGGTCAAACGGATCATAAGACATCAACTGTTTTAGTTGACCTCAAGAAAAAAGCGGATCATTGCACCTCGGCAATGATCCGTTCTTTGAGCGTGGGATCAAAGGTTCTTGCCCTAATCATGGCAATCTCATGCTGATATGGCGGATGCTTCTCAACATAAGGGGTTTCAAGAATTTTGGGGATGTGTGCAAACCTTTGATCCTCGATCACTTTGAGCAGGGCATCAAATCCGATATGGCCAAAGCCAATGTTTTCGTGTCGGTCTTTTGCCGCACCTTTAGGGTTCTTAGAATCATTGACATGGATGACACTGATCCGGTTGCGTCCGACGATCCGGTCGAAGTCGCTGATGACACCATTCCAGTCATCCTTGATCTCATAGCCGGCATCATGGGTATGACAGGTGTCAAAACAGACACTGATACGCTCATTGTCCGGGATCAGATCGATGATGGCTCTGATCTCTTCAAAGGTCTTTCCAATCTCATTGCCTTTGCCCGCCATCGTTTCCAAGGCGATTCTGACGTTTGTGTCCTGGGTTTTTTGAAGGACATCGCTCAAACCCTCAGCGATCCATTTGATGGCCATCTCGCGGTCAAGACCAGTTGCGCTTCCCGGATGCAAAACAATCTGAGTGGCCCGCATGGCATCGGTGCGTTTGATTTCCTCGATCAGAAACCGTTTGGCAAAAGCCCGTTTCTCAGGATCCGGATTGGCCAGATTCATGATATATGGGGCATGGACAACAACATCATCAAAAGATAAACCTGAGGCATCCATCTGTTTCTTTGCCCCATCAATATTCAATCGGTCAATGGCTTTTCTGACCGTGTTTTGGGGAGCACCGGTGTAGACCATGAAAGCGTTGGCCTGATAACTGATGGCTTCAAGCACGGATCCTTCATACATGTCATCTCCTGACATGGAGACATGACTACCGATTTTGAGCATTGACTTTCCTCCTTGCTGTCTTCCTGGCTTTGTCAACTTGGGCTTGATACTTTTTCTTATAGTTCGGTTTGACTTTCTTCGGTGTGCGGATTGACTTCATGGCGAGTTTTTCCTGATCGGAAATGGTCTTTTTCGGGTCTTTCACTCGAACCATGTCGCCACTTTTCAAGGTATATTCTGTGAACATGACTCCTTGTTTTGTGAGTTTCTCGATCTTCCGGTGCTCATCCGAATGATGAAGAAGTATGGACATTCCGGTGGCGTTCATCCGTCCTGTGCGACCACAGCGATGGACATAGAACTCAAGATGTCTTGGTAAATCAAAGTGAATGATGTGTGAGACATCAAGGTCAAGTCCGCGGGCGGCGAGATCAGAGGTGACAAGGTATGAGTATTTGAGTTTTCTGACATCCTCAATGATGGCTTGACGGGCTCTGATACCGACCTGGCCGCTCAAGAGCGCGGTCGGATGACCTTTTGCAAGCAACATATCACGAATCGCTTCAAGATCATCGATTCGGCTGGCAAAAAGCAGGCAGACATAAGGATTCATGGCGTCAACGACATCTGATAACACCTCAAGGCGTGGTCTGGTCTTGATGTTGATCCGTCGGTGTTCGATCAATAGTGTTTCAAGTGCGGTCGTGTCAACCAAGATATGTTGTCCGAAGTAGGCCTTGAGGAAAGGTTTCATCGCTTTCGTGATGGTTGCCGAAAGGAGGATGTAACGGGCTTCTTTCATGGCGGGCAGAAGATTATCGATCATATCCATGAAATCATGGTCAAACATCATGTCCGCCTCATCCAAAACGAACGTTCTTGTGTGCATGATCTTTAGGGCATTGTCCTTGACGACCAGTTCAAATAGTCGGCCAGGGGTCGAAATAACGATCTGAGGCTGTTTTTTTGAAAGCCAGAGCAGTTCCCGCTTCTTATCCTGTCCAGCGCTGTATGCCTTGACGCTCACGCTTGGATCGGCGTCGTTGAGCATCCGTTCGACTTGTGTCACAAGCTCATTGGTCGGCACGACGATGACGGCTTGGACATGATCCAATCCGACAGCAATCGATTCAAGGATCGGAAGCAGATAGGCATGCGTCTTTCCGGTTCCGGTCTTGGCGACAGCCACGATATGTTTCTGGCTTTTGAAAGCGTTGAAAACACCGTCTTGAACCGGTGTCGTTTGTTGATATCCCAAATGTGTAAGCATCTCTTTGATTGTCATATGTTCACCCGTTTCATTATACCATGCTTTTATCAAAGCCCTGGCCATGATGATTGATGAATCTTTGGTATAATCAGGGTAGGTGATTTCTATGCATGTCAACGACTTACGTCCACGCGGATACTGTCATGGTGTCAAAAATGCGCTTGCGATGATCAAAAAAATCATCAATGATCCACGCTATCCCAGACCGATTACGGTCCTCGGATCAATCGTTCATAACCACGCGGTTGTCAACGCCTTGAAGATCAAAGGCGTAGAAAGCCTTATGGACCAGGGCCAAGACCGGATGGCTCTTTTGGATCAGGTCTCATCAGGGACCCTCGTTCTGACCGCCCATGGCACATCCAAGGCGGTTGTTGAAAAAGCGCAAGCAAAAGGTCTCACTGTCATGAATGCGATTTGTCATGATGTCAAGCGTGTCCATGATGCGGTCCGAACGCATCTTGATCAAGGCCACGGTGTGGTCTATATTGGTCATCAAAACCATCCTGAACCTGAGGCTGTGCTCGCCATCGATCCCGCCATCCATTTTGTAGAGTCTCTCTCAGACGTCCAAAAGCTTCCCAAGCATTTGTCAACAAGACCACTCTTTGTCACCAATCAGACCACCTTGAGTGTCTTTGATCTTCTCTTTATCTTTGACGCCTTGCATGCGCGCTTTGAAAACGTGATCTTTGATGACCGCATCTGCGGGGCGACCAGACAAAGGCAAGAGGCTGTCATCCACCAACCAGAAGCTGATCTTTTGATCGTGGTCGGAGATCCAAAAAGCAGCAATGCCAACCGTCTTCAAGATGTCTCAATCGTCGGCAGACAGATCAATGCTTATCTCGTGACAGGGGCTGAAGCCCTCAAGAAACAGTGGTTTGATGACGTCAATGTTGTGAATGTCACCTCAGGGGCATCGACACCAACCGCCATCACTGAACACGTGATCAAGGTCTTGAAGGCTTATGACAAAAAGGATCCCACGACGTGGCGTCCTTTGCCGGTCCCCGGAGCAGATGAGATATTGGGTCTTTGAGCATGACGACGGTCTCACTTGACCGTCGCTTTTTTGGATGTTGCTTGATACATGGACTGTTCGCGCTTGGTCAACTGCTGGTAGTTAAACAAGGTGATATCGATCTTCAGATCCTTTTTCAGCATGACTTGGTTGAAAAACACCCCGGCAAGACGGATGGCGTCTTGCTCGATTTCGGTCTCAAAAATGGTTTCAATGGCATCAAACAAGCGGGTTTTGTCGTCAGTATGCTCATCGAGCGTCATACTTCTTGTCTTGGTCTCAAAGCGGTCATTCTTCAGCTTGATACCGACAGTTCTGGTCACAAGTTCCTCTTTGATGAGTCTTCTGTAGGTGTCTTCGAATTGATCTTTCACAACGTCAAAGATCGTTTGACGGTCTTCAATCGCGTAATTGATGGTTGTCTCACTTGAGACTGACTTTGGAATGCGGTACTTTTCAGGTTCGATGATGTTTGAACTACGTCCCATGATGTGATCAAGGTATTGGTGATATTGATCCAATCCGATGAGACGGATGACGAGGTCTTTGTTCTCTTTGCGGACAAAATCACCGATGGTCATGATGCCTTTGTCCATCAGTCTGGGATAGGTTTTCTTCCCGATTCCATACATGTCGCTGATTGGTTGGGGAAATAGTTTCTCAACGATCTCTTTCTTTCTGATGACGGTAATGCCTAAGGGTTTTTTCATATCCGAGGCCATTTTGGCAAGAAACAGCGTCGGTGCGATCCCAATGGAACACGGCAACCGGTATGTCTTTAAAAGCGTGTCCTGGATCTCACGGGCAATCGTTAACGGGTGTTTGAGTCTTGCGGCATCGGTCATATCGATATAGGCCTCATCTATAGATCCTTGGAGGACTTTGGTGCTATAGGTGTTGATCACATCAAAGAAATGTTTCGAATAGGTCTGGTAAAGCTTGAAATCAGTCGGCACGACCAGAAGTTTTGGGAAAAGGGCCATGGCCTCAGGAATTGACATGGCACTATGGATGCCGTACTGACGGGCCTTGTATGAGGCCGTTGAGACGACGCCGCGTCCTGATTGGGCACTGCCGCCAACGACAAAAACCTTATCCTTGAGATAAGGCTCAACAATCATGTGACAGCTGGCAAAGAACGCGTTCAGATCGATGTGGAAAATGATTTTGACATTCTTTTTCATCAAAAGCCTTTCTTTTATCCCTGCTTTTAGTGTATAATGCAAGAGATAACGAGGTGAGAATATGGCCACAAAAAACACAAACAACAAAAGTGCCCCAAAAAATCCCAAGTACAACCGTCAGGCACACAATCCGACTGATATGGTCCTAAAAAAACCATATAAGAATCCGACCGAGACATGGTGGGGTAAAATCATCGTTTGGCTGCTGGTCTTCGGAATGGTCGGCGGTGTCATCCTGTCGTTCATTCTTTCCATCATCAACAACAATGCATAATAAGAAAAGCGCAAGCTTTTTTTATTTTCTAAGGAGGGTCTTCGCTTGTTCAATCGCGAAATGCGACAGTTCCTCATCGGAGAGCATCATCGCAATCATCTCAATCCGTTTCTCTTGAGACAGGGTTTCAATACGGGTGACCATACGCCCGTTTTCTTTTGCCTTGGTGATGCCATAGTGGGTATCGGCACGGGCAGCGACTTGGGGCAGGTGGGTGATGACCAAGAGTTGCATGTCTTTGGATAAGGCATGCATTTTTGATGCCACTTTGGCGGCCGTCTTTCCGCTGATTCCGATATCGATCTCATCAAGGATCAACAAAGACAAATCATGGTTCTTGGCATAGATACTCTTCAAGGCAAACATGAAGCGGGCCCGTTCTCCGCCACTTGCGACTTTCGATAGTGGCTTCATGGGCTCACCTTCGTTGAGTGAGATCATGAACTCAACCTCATCAAGACCGTTTTCCGGGGTCTGTCTGGTGTTCGTGTTGTCCTCAAAAAGAATTTCGAAGACCGCTTTCTCAAGATCTAGGTCTTTGAGTTCCTTGAGGATGGAGGATTCGAGGATTTTGGCCAAGCGACGCCGTTCTTTTGACAGTTGATGGCCTTTCTCGAGCGTCTCCATCAACGCTTGGTCAGCCTCTTTTCTGATCATCTGCACATAACCATCGTAATCTTCGATCATCATCAACTCATCTTCAAGTGTTTTTTGGTAATCGATCAGGTCATTGATGGTTTTCTTGTATTTCGTTTCGATCCGGGTCAGTTCGAAACTACGTTCTTGGAGACGTTCAAACGCACCTGGGTCAAAGTCAAGACTTTCAAGCAGTTGATAGATGGTTGATTTGACGTCCTCTAACTCGAGGTGGACAGCCGATAACCGGTGATTGATCTCATCATACTGAGGATCCAATGAGGCAATCCGCCGCATCCCGTCAGACGCTTCGGCGATCGCATCGATTGAGAAGCGTTCGCCATCGATCAAATCATAGGAGAGACGAAGTTTCTCCATGATCAGATCAAAATTCTTGAGTTTGCCGATGGTGTCATCAATGGACGATTTCTCATCTTTTTCCAAGTGGTGGCTTTTGAGTTCTTGGAGCTGAAATTGCATAAATTCACGTTTTTCGATGCTTTCCGCCCGTTTGCTCACCATGGCTTCCGTCTTAGCCTTCTTATCGAGGTAGGTGCTCCGTTTCATGAGGTAGGCGGTTTTGAGTTTCTCAATCCGAGTTTGGTCCACCTGATCGATGAAATCAAGGTAACTGGTTTTGTCGCCTAGTGACATGGTGTCATTTTGGGCGTGGATGCTACCGATTCTTTCGGTGACTTTCTTGACCATTTGGAGCGTGACAGGCTGATCATCAATTTTGATCTGGTGACGGCCGCTGGTGTCAATCGTCCGGCTGATGGTGATGGTCTCAAAAAGAGATAGGTCTTTCTGCTGCTCTGGCGTGAGAACAAAGGTGCCAGAAACATGGGCGCGGTCCTCACCATAGCGGATCATCTGGGCATCGGAGCGTTTGCCAAACAAGAGTTGCAAGGACTCCAAAATAATGGTTTTGCCCGCTCCGGTCTCGCCGGTCATCGCCAAAAGACCCGGCGCGAATGTCATGTCGAGGTCGTCAATCAATGCGAAATTGCTGATGTTCAGTGCTTTGAGCATAATGCCTCTCCTATCATTGACCTTAGGTCAGTGGGACTGGTGGATTTCTTAAGATAACAGACGTACTCCTGATTTCCGGACTTCCCAAGGATGGCTGATGGCCGGAGTCCAAGAACACGATAACCAAGACTTGTGGCGTGACCAAGAACACGATTGAGGATCTCTTCATGCACTTTTCGATCTTTGACGACACCATGAGCGATGCGCTTGCGTCCAGCCTCGAACTGGGGCTTGATCAAGACCACGACATCCGCTTTTGATCCTTGGACATGATCAAGAATCGGTATGACTGAAGTGAATGAGACATCGATTGTGATCAGGTCTGATACCGGTAGTTTGACGCCAAGGATATTGGTATTCTCATACAAGACAATCCGGGGGTCGTTTTTAAGGGATGGATCCATTTGATCCCGTCCAACATCATAGGCGTAGACTTTTAGGGCCCCGTGTTGGAGAGCGCAGTCCGTGAAGCCCCCAGTTGAACTTCCGATATCGATTAAGATTTTACCATCAAGGTTGAGTGAGAAATCAAGGATGGCGTGTAAAAACTTCTCTCCGCCTCGACTCACGAAGCGGTCTTTTTTGATAATTGTGATAGAAGGCGTTGTCACTGAATGTCCTGTTTTTGTCTCAATAGAGCCATTGACAGAGACCAAGCCCCGTCTGATGTGGTCTTGGGCTTTCGAACGTGTCTCGAAATACCCGTGGGTGACCAAGTAGTGATCCAAGCGCATCAGATCATCCCCTTGAGAAGCTTATAAACGCTGGCTGCGTCAATCCCGTGACGAGCTCTTAGGTCTTCTGGTTCTCCATGATCAACGATGTCATCACCCAAATTGATCAAGATGATATCATTCTTATATCCTTTTTTGGCCATGTGTTCAAGCAGCATATGGCCAAGAAGTCCATGGCCACAAGCTTCTTCATGAACAACAATCGTCATCCCTTTATTACAGATTTCATCGAACATCACTGTATCAAATGGCTTGATGTATCTGGCATTTACAATCATTGATGCCTTCAGACCTAGGGTCTTGACCTCTTTCAAGAGATCGATCGAAGGTCCATATCCAATCAGGCAGACATCAGTACCCTCCTCAACCACCGTCCAAGTCGGACGATGAGGTGTTGTGTCCAAAGGTATCCCCTTTGCAATTGTTGATATCAGTCCTTTGGGATATCTGATCACGAAGGGATGGGTTTGTCTCAAAAACGCGTCATGAAGCAACACCTTCGCCTCAAGAAGATCATAAGGCATTGTGATGACGACATTTGGCATCGCCGATAAAAGTGACAGATCATAAAGACCGTTGTGCGTCGAACCATCTTCTCCAGCGATTCCTGCCCGGTCAATCCCGATCACGACATGCGTGTCACTGCGTGCGATATCATTTAGGATCTGGTCAGTTGCCCGCTGCAAGAAGGTTGAGTAGAGTGGCAGAAAGACCGGAATTCCTGTCCTTGACATCATCGATGCCATGACAGCGGCATGTTCTTCTGCGATACCGACATCAAGGAACCGATCAGGAAAAGTCTTGGCAAAATCAAGAAACTTCGTTCCCACCGTCATCGCCGGCATGATCACATAAGTCATCTTGACTTCCTGAAAATCCTTGAGAAGCAACTGGATGCCTTCACTCCAACTGATCATGCGATCGTCATAAGAGGCGTTTCTTGAGATCCCGTGATAGGTCCCAATCTCGTCATATGCAGCTTCTTTGTGCCCTTTGCCCTTCTCCGTGATGACATGGATGACCACTGGCCGTTTGGTCCGTTTGGCCCGTTCAAACGTTCTCGTCATCGCCTTGAGATCATGGCCATCAATGGGTCCGATATAGAGAAATCCAAGGTCTTCAAACATGTTCATCCGTTGGAAAAACACGCGGATGGCCCGTTTGAAGTGGCTTAGGAAGTTAAGGATGAATCCCGGTAACAAGCGACTGAAAAATCGCTTGGAAGACATGAACAGCGGTGACGTACGAAGGGTTGTCAAAGCCTTGGAAAACGCCCCAACGCTTTTAGAGATGCTCATCTGGTTGTCATTTAGGACAATCAGTGCCGGCAAGCTCTGATCACTTCCAATCAGATTGAGTGCTTCAAAGGCGGTCCCATTGGTGATGGCGGCGTCTCCGATCACTGCAATCGAATGCCCTTTTGTCCCAGTTAACGCTTTGGCCTTGATGTGTCCCATCAATGCTGACAAAGAAGTTCCAGCATGCCCTGATTCCCAAAGATCATGGACAGATTCCTGATAATTTGAATAACCCGAGAGGCCACTTGTCTGCCTTAAAGATTCAAAGCCGGCAGCCCTGCCGGTCAAGATCTTATGGGTATAAACCTGATGGCCGACATCGAAAATGATAGCATCATTGGGACTTTCAAAAACACGATGGAGGGCGATGGTCAGTTCAACCACCCCTAGGTTTGAGCTTAGATGGCCACCCGTCTTCTGAATGGCTTCAAGCAAAAAAAACCTGATTGACTCAGCAAGCAAAACAAGTTCCTTGTCACTCAGGGTTTTTAGAAAGGTCGGGTCTTTGATCTGTTGAAGATCGATCATTCCTTGATTTCCCGGACGACGAGCTTCTCAGCCTCTTCAAGCATCTGATAACATGCCTTTGACAACTCAAGACCTTCCTTGTATTTTTTGACAGCAACATCGAGTCCGATGTCTTTGCTTTCAAGGTCTTTCACGACCGCTTCGAGATCCTTAAGGAGCTCTTCAAAGGTTTTCTTTTCCATGGTTGACATCCTTCTTTCCTGTGATTGTCGCTTCGACAGACCCGTCTATGACCCGGATGTTGACCTGATCATGCTCGTTTAGGTCATGGACGGACGTCATGACGACATCCTTTTTGGTGACGACAGCAAACCCTTTTTCCATGACCGATAACGGGTTCAAGGCTTTGAGTGCGGTCATCATCATGCCAAAGCGATGGTGCTTCTTGTCAAGGATCAGATTGACTCTTGAATCCATCCGTTCATGGATCAACTCAAGGTCCCGTCTAAGGCGGTCCATCCGTTCCGCTGGTGGGCGGATGAGCATCGCGAGGCGGTTGATCTGCTCTTCTTTGACCGACAACTGTTGAAGAAATCCCCGTTCAAGGCCATAAGTGGCCCGCTCGAGGGTGTCCTTGTGTTGTCTGAGCATGGCCCCTGGACTGATCATATCAAGACGTTTGTCAAGGTATAGCAGAGTCGTTCTGGCGTCATTGAAAAGCCTTTCGATCCGTTCTGACAACATGGTTTCATAACGACGGATGTCTTCAAGCAGATCATCTTTATTCGGTGTGGCAAGTTCCGCGGCAGCGGTAGGAGTCGGAGCCCTCAGATCCGCGACAAAGTCGCTGATGGTGAAGTCCGTCTCGTGACCAACCGCACTGATAATGGGAATCTTCGAGGCCATGATCGCCTCGATGGTCTCAATTTCGTTAAAGCCCCAAAGGTCTTCAATGGACCCTCCACCGCGCCCTACAATCAAGACATCAACGTCGTTTCTCTGATTGGCCAAGCGAATCATCTTGGCAATTGATGACGCGCTTCCTGGTCCTTGGACAAGCGCCGGATAAAGGTCGATCTCAGCCAGTCGGTAGCGTCTTTCGACGGTATGTCTGATATCTTGGATGACCGCTCCGGTCGGTGAGGTCACGACCCCAATACGTCTGGGAAATTTGGGGATTGGTTTCTTGATGTCCTCGCGGAAGTATCCTTGTTCAGCGAGCGTCTTTTTCAGTGCCTCGTATTTGAGATAAAGGTCACCGATGCCATCAGGTTCCATGCTCTGAATCTGGATGCTATAGGATCCCGAGGGGGCATATAGACTGATTCGCCCTTTGACAAGCACTTTGTCGCCTTCTTTGGGAAGGAAAGGCATGACAGCGGCCTCACGGGCAAAGACGATGGCGTTGATGGCACTTTCCTCATCTTTCAAGGTGAAATACCAATGACCCCGGCTGTGACGTTTGAAGTTCGAGATCTCACCTTTCAGATAGACTGAAGCAAGGTGTCTGTCACCCTCAAGTTTGGCTTTGATGTACTTAGTGAGCGCAGTGACTGTCAAAACCTGCATGACGATCAGTCCTTCAGATGCCTAGCGATGTTATCGAGGAGGCGATTGTTGAACTTGTGCTGTTTCATGTCATCGAGACTGGCATAGATCTTTGTCAGCTCAATGGCCTCGTTGATGATGATCTGAGGTGGCGTTTCGGTGTGGGCCAGTTCATAGACCGCAAGCCTGATGATGGCTCTGTCGACATAGGAGAGTCTTTGTAGGCGGTAGTCGAAGAGATTGGCCTCGATGATCGAGTCAATCTCATCAAGATGACTGATGATGGTCTCAAAGATGGTTTTAGTCTCTTCATTCTCAAAATCCATCAACGAATCAAACCCCGTTCCCTGATGGATATCAAAAGCGTATAGATGATTCATTAGTTCGATTCTTAATGTGCGTTTGTCTGCTTTCATATGATGACCTCGTCTCTATTTTAACATAAAAGAGGTGTTGGACCCCCATAATAAAAGCATCATCTTGAGGGATGATGCCTGATCGGTCTGACTAGAAGCCAAAGTATCGTTTGGCATTCCCATATGAGATATCTTCCACGATCTTCGCGAGGGTTTCCTCATCGTATGGATAGCGACCCCGTTCGACCTCATCGCCGATGACATTGCACAGGATTCGACGGAAATAATCATGACGTGAATAAGACAAAAAGCTTCTTGAGTCTGTGAGCATCCCCACAAAACGGGCGAGCAATCCGTTATTGGCAAGCGCTCTGATCTGCTTTTCCATACCATCGATTGTATCAAGGAACCACCATCCTGATCCGAATTGGATCTTACCCGCGGTTTTGCCATCCTGAAAGGATTGCATGATGGTGATGGCAATCTCAAAATCAGCTGGATTCAAGGTGTAGAGAATGGTCTTGGGAAGGACACCTTTCTGATCAATCTGATTAAGCAACCCAGAAAGCGGAATCGCAATGCCAGCATCATTGATCGCATCGAATCCCTTATCGGGACCATAGGCATGAAAGGCCCGTGAGTTGATGTTTCTGAGTGCGCCGATGTGATATTGCTGGACCCAACCCCGGGCATGATACATGGTGGCGAGGCGTTCAAGCATCGTCGTCTTGAAACATGCGATTTCAGATTGGCTCAATGGCTCATGTCTGAGCACTTTTTGGAAAACATCAGCGGCTGATGAGAGATCACACGCCTGGTAATCGATGGTATCCAAGGCGTGGTCAGCAAGACGGGCCCCGTGGGCATGAAAGAAATCGATCTTTTCCTCTAGGACGTCAAGATAATCATCAATGCCTAGGATGGCCTTATCCGAGCTTGAATAGAGGGTCTTGAACCAATCATGAAACCAAGGCTTCTCGATATCGATGGCCTTGTCAGGACGAAACGCCGGAACGACCTTGAACGTGATGCTTGGATCATTTTGAATCCGCTCATGATGGCTTAGATCATCTGTTGGGTCATTGGTGGTACAAATTGTCTCAACATGACTCATCGAAACGAATGTCCGGGCCTTCATGTTGGTCAGTTTGCCATTGACATTCTGATAGATCGCCTTTGCGGTCTTGGGCGATAAAAGGTCATCGATCTGGAAGAATTTCCGAAGTTCGAGATGGGTCCAATGATAGAGCGGATTGCCAATCAGAAGCGGGACAGTATGCGCCCATGCATCGAATTTTTCTTCGTCACTGGCATCGCCTGTAACATAGTGTTCATCGATCCCATTGGCTCGCATCAAGCGCCACTTATAGTGGTCGCCACCAAGCCACACATCAGCGATCGAGGAAAAACTGCGGTTATCGGCGATGTCCTTTGCTTCCAAATGACAATGGTAATCGATGATTGGCATATGCTTGGCATAGGTATGATATAAGTGTTTCGCGGTTTCGGTCTCCAATAGGAAATCATCATCCATGAACGGTTTCATCAGGTCACATCCTTATTTTTGTCTACTGTGTGATTGTATCAAAAAGTAGGCCTTTCGTCAATCACTGGAACGAAAAGAAAACGCACCCGAAGGTGCGTCCTTTTCAACTTGAACGGACCCGTGCCCATGCTTCCTCAATGGCACGTTTCAAATCAGTGTTGTATCTGAAAACCTCATCATTTGGACCAACCGTCACGACATAGGAATCAACATCATATTCTTCAGTGGCGATGATCTCATCGATCACGTCCTGACGCGGTGAGGTATAGGCAACCTCGATTGTGTTGGCGAGCATGGCATCGTAGGTTGTCATGAAATTGATGAATTCATAAGCGAGATCGACATCGTTTGCGTTCTTCGGAATGGCAAACGCATCAACCCAGACATTCGTGCCTTCCTGAGGGACATAATAGCCGAGTTGGCTGTTCTCATACATCAGATAGACAGCATCTCCAGAGTAGACCACCGCCATGTCATGACGGGCGGGATCAAGCATGTCATCAAGGACTTCGTCGGTCAAAAACAAGACATTGGGATTGCCGGCGGCGTCCAAAAGCCAGCTTTCAGCATCTGCCAGTTCCTGAGTTGTCGGTGTGTTCATTGACGCTCCAAGTGATTTCAAAGCAATCATGAACGAATCTCTTGATGAATCATAGAACATGACATCATAGGCTGGATCTTTCAATGCTTCCCAACCATTTGTTTCAAGCAATGCTTCAAGCCCAGCAACCGAGGCATCATAGAGAATGCCGACATTGCCCCAGAAATAGGGCACACCATAGGCCAAAAGGTCAAAGCCATCCTCGGCGTTTTTCAGTTCATCAAGAATCGTTTTCAAACCTGGCGCATAATCACTATTCGTGATAGATGTCAGTTTCGTAGGATCGATTTCAAGCAAGAGATCTTTTTCAACAAGTTCCTCGATCGCGTAATCGCTAGGGATGATGACATCATAGCTGTTGGCTTGAATTTGGGGAATCGCACTTTCATTGGAATCAAAGGTGATCACATCAACTTTGACATCAAAGGCGTCCTCAAACGCGTCCACAAGACCCTGATCGATATACTCACCAGGCATGTAGACCTTCAGGCGGGGCTGACTTGAGCATGCGACAAGTCCAATCACAACAAAGAGCAAGACAAATCCGGTCATCAAACGTTTCATTGGTTTATTCCTCCATAGATTTTCGACCACTCTTGACGTAGTCGTGGATAATTTTCGTTCCGATCACGAAGATGATCAGGGTGGAAAGCGCGTTGATGGTCGGTTCGACACCGCGCTTGAGCGTGTATAGGTAAATTGAGATATTCTTGACAGCACTGCCGCTCACCGAGAAGTAACTGATGACAAAGTCATCGAAACTCATCGTGAAGGCAATCGCCGCTCCGGCGATGACCGCGACTTTGATCTGGGGTAAGATCACCTTGATCAACGCCTGCATCGGGGTCGCCCCAAGATCATAAGCCGCATCAGCAAGATTGGGGTCAAGATTCTTGACTTTGGGAAAGACCGTGATCACCACATAGGGTGTTGAAAATGCAATGTGGGCAAGAATCATCGTCACCAGCCCGCGTTCGATGGCAAACGTTCCAAAGAGGACAAAGAAGGCGATGGCGGTCACGATTTCAGGGTTCACGATCGGGATGTTGTTCGCACTCATGACCAGTTCCCTGATCACACGCCTTGACTTAGAAAGCGCAATCGCGGCAAACGTCCCTAAAAATGTACTGATCACAGTCGAGATCACAGCAACCAAGATGGTCGTCATGACCGCTTCCATGATCTCGCCGCTTTCAAAGAGTTTGACATACCATTGCAAGGAGAATCCAGACCATCTGGTAAGTGACTTTCCTTCATTGAAACTAAAGATCACAAGGCTGATGATCGGGATATATGTCATAAGCATCACGGTACTGAGGAAAGAGATTTTCCAGAACCTAGTCCTCATGGGCATCCACCCCCTGATACTTATCGACCTTTTTGATCAGGTAGATCGAGCCCATGATCACCAAGGACAATACGATGGCAATGGCAGATCCATAACCAAAGCGGCCTTGCTGGATCATCGCATTCTCAATCAAGTTACCGATCAGATAGCGTCCTTGACCAAGATATTTGGGGACGACCAAAGTCGTCGCGGCTGGTAGGAAGACCATCATGATGCCAGAGAGAATGCCTGAAAGTGAGAGCGGTAAGATGACTTTGATGATGGTCTGGAATCTGGTCGCTCCAAGATCGGCGGCTGACTCATAAAGTGCCGGATCGATCTTAGACAACACGGTGTAGATTGGAAGAACCATGAATGGCAAGAAGATATAGGTCATGCCGGTAACAATGGCAAGGTTCGATCCGAGAAGATCCGGAGCGAACATCTCAAAGACCTGCTGCAGGGCCCGGGTGCGAAGCAGCATGTTGATCCACATCGGTGCTGTCACTAACAAAATGAGCAGGACTTGGGTGCGAGGATTGCTTCTGGCAATCAGATACGATAGCGGATAGCCAATCACAAGCGTCAACAACGTGGCCAGAAAGGCCAGGTAGAGAGACTCAAGCATCAGTCTCACAAATTGGGTCTCTTCAAAGAAGCTGCGGTAATGCTCTAGTGTGAAGGCGATGGTGAAGACCCCATCGGGGGTCTCACTTTGAATCGAATAGAGAATCATCATCAGGATCGGAATCACGATCAACGTGCCTAAGACAATGTAGTAAGGGATACCGAGCAGATGCTCAATGGTCTGTTTGGTTCGTTCTTTCTTGGGTTTTCTAATTCCAAACGGTAAGCTCTTTTGCATCACCAGACCTCCATGACATGAAGATCCTCAGGACCAAAGTAGAGATCAACGACCTGACCTTCCTCAGCGTAATCCGTCGTATGGATGGTGTAAGTCCGGTCAATGGTCTTGACATCAATTTCGTAATGGACACCCTTGAAAGCGATTGAATCGACAACCCCGGTCAGAAGTCCTTCGCCTTCCTTCAAAATATCGATGTCTTCCGGTCTGATCACAATATCGACATCCTCATTGAGATGAAACCCTTTGTCGACACACGCGTAATCGCGGCCGTCAAAGGAGACCAGATAATCTTTTTTCATGATCCCGGAGATGATATTTGACTCACCAATGAAATTGGCGACGAAGCGGTTCGCCGGTTCGTTATAAATATCTTCAGGTGGTCCGATCTGCAAGATTTCACCATTGTTCATGACAACAATTTTGTCTGACATCGTGAGGGCTTCTTCCTGATCGTGGGTCACGAAGATAAAGGTGATGCCAGCATTCCGCTGGATTTCTTTGAGCTCATACTGCATTTCCTGTCTGAGTTTCAAGTCAAGAGCAGCAAGCGGTTCATCAAGGAGAAGCACTTTGGGTTCGTTGATCAACGCTCTGGCAATGGCAACCCTTTGTTGTTGTCCCCCTGAGAGACGGTGGACCATCCGGTCCTCATAACCAACCAATCCGACCATCTTCAAGTAGGTTCTGACCTTGTCCTCAATGTCTTTTTCGATGGATTTGCGGTTGACAAATGTATCCTTCAAGGCGTTGATCTTGCTTGCTCGCTCGCTCTTGTCCTTGATCGTTTTTCGAAGCCTTGTGATCTCTTTCTTCTTCTCGCCATTGGGATCTCTGACATAGGCGATCTCAGCCTTCATGTCACGCCTCAGCCGGCGTTGTTCGCTCTTATCCATGGTGGCCTTGATACGGTCTTGATAACTGGCTTGGATCACTCTGATCTTCTCGATGGTGCCAAGTGATTCGTTTTTGACCCGAAGTCCGAACGCGACATTTTCAAAGACGTTCAGATGGGGAAACAAGGCATATCGTTGAAAGACCGTATTGGTCGGTCGCTTATGAGCCGGAATGCCAAGAATGCTTTGGCCATCGAAGAGCACTTCGCCCTGACTCGGATCAACAAATCCACCAATGATCCTCAGAGTGGTGGTTTTCCCACAGCCCGATGGACCAAGCAAGGTGACGAATTCGTTCTGTTCAATCGTCAAATCGATGCCTCTAAGGACAACTTGACCATTGAATTCTTTTGTGACATCCTTGATTTCGATGAGTGCGGGCATGATGACCTCCTTGTTGTTTACTCACTTTAAACGTCATGGCAAATAGACGACTTCATGTTTAGTATATATAAACACAAAGTTAATTTTCATTAAACCGGACGTCCTCATTATAACGTATAATTCTCTGTTGTCAATGAAAAAGTCCATAAGCATCTGTTAGGGCAATTCTAGAATTCCATGATAACATATGAGCAGACACCAAAGGAGTTGATGAAGATGTACCTAGAAGCGCTTAAGCTCCAAAAAACAAAAAAGTACCTCATCCAAGGGACGTTGTTTTTTCTCTTGTTCATGTTGATTTACACGATTGTTGATTCCTTGAACATGAGTTACGGCGAAATGACAAATGACTTTGGCCTATATCTTCCGATCTTAAACATCTTTACCAATGTCTTGATGGCATTCTTAAGTGCCATGTTGATGAACCTCTCAACCGCGATGGTCACCCTCAAAGGACGTGAAGGTGTGGCCTCGAACGTAGGCTTTCTATCGGTCCTCTTTGGCATATTGACCTATGGCTGCACCGGTTGTGTCATCGCCTTCTTCGCCAGCGTCGGTATCGCTTTTTCGGTCATCGCCTTGCCGCTGGCTGGGTTCCCTTATAAATTGATTGCGGTCTTGCTCATTCTTGCAGGGCATCTTCTGATGTACCGGGAAATCGAACACGGCAAGTGCAAAGTCCACCTTGATGACCCAAAAACAGCCAAATGACACGTCAATTGACGTGTTTTTTTATACCCCAATCACTTTGATCAGGACCCGTTTGTCGCGCATTCCATCGAATTCCCCATAAAAGATCTGTTCCCAAGGGCCGAAATCAAGGCGACCGTCAGTGATGGCGACTACCACCTCACGCCCCATGATCTGCCGCTTGATGTGTGCATCGGCGTTATCCTCGTAACCGTTATGATCGTATTGTTGATGGGGATGCTCTGGCGCGATGCGTTCAAGAAATCGTTCAAAGTCTTGATGAAGTCCTGATTCATCGTCATTGATGAAGACGCTCGCGGTGATATGCATGGCATTGACAAGCACGAGTCCATGACGGACTCCGGAGTCTAGAATCACGTGTTCGACCTCAGGGGTGATGTTAATGAATGCCCGTCTGGTCTTGGTATGAAATGTCAGCGTATGCCGCATATGTTTCATGTGGAATCACCTCACTATCACGATACATCACTTTGCATATGAAATCAAATCATCTATTGACGTCTCTTCAAAAAAGGTGTACAATTCCAATGTGACAAGGTTGTCACATGAGGAACCATATGCCAAAACAGACCTTTTTCAATCTATCTGAATCGCGCCAGAAAATGATTCTTGACGCCGCCCTCACTGAGTTTGGTTCGCGTCCTTTTGAATATGCGAATATTTCAGAGATCATCCGTGAAACAGGCATCTCAAGAGGCAGTTTCTATCAATATTTTGATGACAAAAGCGATTTGTTTGATTATCTGCTCCAGATGATCGGACAGGCCAAAGCCGATTTCTATGGGTCTCTTTTTGACTTTCAGAAAGACATGCCTTTTCTGGACCGGCTTGAAGCCCTCTTCATCGAAGGGGTCCGCTTTTCCAAAACATATCCTCAGTATGTCAATTTGTCGAGACAGCTCATCGCCTCGGCTGATCCAAGGGTTGTCGAACAGCAAAAGCAAAGCATCGATGGTGCGAGAAACCTCTTTCTTACCCTGATTCGCCATGATATCGGGAAAAAGCGAGTCCGCGATGATCTGGATCCAAACTTGTTCGCCACGCTCGTCACTGATGTGATGACCCATATCATGCTTGGAAAGTACTTAGAGATCAATCTTGATCAAGACGCATTCAAAGCGGAAATCAAACAACTCATAGACCTCTTCAGGAAAGGAACAAACCCGTATGTTTGAAGTGAAAGACTTACGATTCACCTATCCGAAAAATGCCGAGGAGACCATCAAAGGCATTTCATTTTCCATCAAGGAAGGTGAGATTTTCGGGTTTTTGGGCCCAAGTGGTGCCGGAAAGTCAACGACTCAGAAGATTTTGATCAAACTGCTCGATCACATCTCTGGTGAGATCATGTTCAATGGTCAAAACATCAAAGACTATGGCAGTGATTTCTATGAAGACATCGGTGTCAGTTTTGAGATGCCGATTCACTTCTCAAAAATGACAGCGATGGAAAACATCGACTTCTTTCTTCAACTTTACAAACGAAACAATGATGTTGAGAGCCTGATGAAACGGGTCGGTCTTTGGGAACACAAAGACAAGATGGTCGGCGAGTACTCCAAAGGCATGAAGATCCGTTTGAATGTCGTCAGAGCCCTTCTGAACAGCCCCAAAATGCTCTTTTTGGACGAGCCCACAAACGGTCTTGATCCCACGAATGCGATGATCTTGAAAGACATGATCCGCGAGTTCAAACAACAAGGTGGTACCGTCTTTTTGACCTCTCACATCATGTCTGATGTCGAACAGCTATGTGACCGGGTCGCGTTTGTTGTTGATGGTGAGATCAAAGAGATTGATAGCCCGAGGAATCTCAAACTCAAATACGGCAAACGGTCGATGGCCCTTGAGTACAAGACCCCGGAAGGGACGGTTAAAAGAGAATTTCCGATGGACGGCATCGGTCAAAACGATGAGTTTCTCTCCCTCTTGAAAACCAAGGAGATTGAAACGTTGCATAGTGGGGAAACAACCCTTGAAGACATCTTTATCCATGTCACGGGCGTAGGTCTCAAAAATGAATAGATTCCTGATCCTGGTCAAGGGGGAACTCGCCAGATTCAACAAGTACAACGTCACCACCGTCTCTGTGCTCATTACCATTATCTGGTTCCTTTTGCTTTATTTCATCGATGATCTTGACATCTTATCGACCATGTTGCCGTTCATCCTGGTCGTGGATGCGACGATGATGTCGGTGATTTTCGTCGGATCAGTCATGTTTTTCGAAAAAAGCGAATCGACCGTCTCAACGATGCTCGTCACCCCCGTCACGAACCGCGAGTTGATCTTATCCAAAGCGGTGGCCAATACGATTCACACCTTCATCTCCTCACTCGCCATTGTCCTGGTCTTCCACTTTGTGAAGAATGTGGAGATCAACTGGTTTCTGATCTCACTCGCACTTCTGATTGGCATCTTCTGGCACAGTCTTCTTGGTTTTGTCTTTTCCTATCACTCAAAAGACTTCACAACCATGCTCGTCAATGTCATGTTCTATAACTTCCTGATTACGATTCCTGCCGCCTTGAATTTCTTCAATGTTGTATTCAAAGGTGAGGTATGGGAACATGTGCTGATCATTCTCCCGACTCAGGCTGTCATCAAGCTCATCATGGCCGGATTCAATCAACCGATTGAATGGGCGTATTGGTTGTCACTTGCGTTCATGTTGATCTCCGGTGTTCTTGGAACGCTTTACTATGTCTTCCCCAAGTTCAAAGAATATGCCGTCAGGCAAAGTGGGGTGTGATGATGTTCAAACGTGTGCTCATTCATGAACTTAAATCGATTCTCCGGGACCGGATGTATTTCTTTTTCGCAGCTTATCCCGCCATTTTAGGGGTGGTTGGTTATTTCCTGGTCTCATATCTGAATGACCAAGGCAATGCGATGGCCTCCCAGATTGTGGTCCTTCTTCTGATTTTGATGACAGGGTTTGTCTATGGGGCAATCACCGGATTCACGCTCCTTGATGACCAAGATGACATGGTCATTGCCTCTTTGAAGATCACCCCAATCAGTGTCCGGACCTACATCCGGTTAAAACTGCTGATGTCTTATGTGTTCGCGATGGCAGCAACCCTCCTTTTGATGGTCCTGACCGGATTCCTCAAGGGATCGGATGTGTCCTTGTATCTGATGATCATGTTGTTGTCATCACTTCAAGCGCCAATCATCGCGTTGTTGATCAACAGCTTTGCAAGAAACAAGGTTGAGGGATTTGTTGTCATGAAATCAACCGGGATTTTGTTGATGGTTCCCATTGCCAGTCTCTTTTTGACCGACTGGAAAGAAATCTTCTTGGGCTTGATTCCAGGATTTTGGCCAGCCCGGTTGGTGACGACCTATTTGCTACCTGCCACCAATCTCTTTTTGGGAAGCACCGTCATGTATTTCATTGTTGGTATGGTATTCAATGGCTTAGTGATTTATGGGCTCTTTGCCCAATATACGAAACGAATCTCAGTATAGGAGGTGACTCATGCAAATCTTAGGTATTGTGTTGGTGGTTTATGGACTCTTTGTCTTGTTGGCGTTTCTCTTGAAGTTTCCTTTTCTCTATCAGAACGCCAAATCACGGATGTTCATCAAGATGATGGGCAAGCGCGGTTTTGATATCATGATTCTTGTTTTTGGCATCGCCGCTCTGGTGGCAGGCATCCTGATCTTGAACTGAGTATCAATATGACTGTTTCAAAAACGAAGAAAGGCATACGTCAAAAAACGTGTGCCTTTCTCATTATGTTCCACTTTTGCCATAATTCTTAAGCACTCGGGCGGACGGATCATCCACATCACAATGGTCCCACGTCCGGTTTGGCATCCAGAAACCTGGGACCAGATCGGCATGCCCAGGATAGAAGGACTCGAAGATCTCACGGTAGAGAAGCGATTCCTTGGAGATAGGGGGATGAGTGTCATAGGTTTGTCTTCGAGTTTCAAAATCGACATCGGAATAACACGTTTGTGCGTATGCCTTCAGATCATCGACCATCGAGTGACCGACCGCGTCGCTGAAAGCGGCTTTTTCCCGGTAAAGGATGTCTTGTGGCAAATCAGAGGTGTCGAATGCTTGTCTGAGCAAGTGCTTCCCGATCCCAGTGGAGTTCATCTTGAGCTCTGGAACGATTGACAACACGTGATGGACGAAATCAAGATCCGCAAACGGGACTCTGGCCTCAAGATGGTTCGCCCCAAGACAACGATCGGCCCTCAAGACATCATACTGATGCAGTTCCTTCAGACGCTTGATGGATTCCTCTTGAAAGGCGGTTCCGGATGGCGCGTAGTCGGTGTACTTATATCCAAAAAGCTCATCACTCACCTCACCGGTCAAGAGCACTTTGATGTTGGTCGTTTCCTTGATATGTTTGGCCAGAAGATACATGCCGATGCTCGCCCTGATGGTGGTGATGTCATAGGTCTCAAGGGTTTGAATGACCTCCTTGAGCGCACTGATCACCATTTCTTTGGTCATGATGACTTCGGTATGGTCGGTCTTCAGGAAGGTTGCGACCATCCGTGCATACTTCAAATCGATGGCATCGGTCGCCATCCCGATTGCAAACGTCCTGATTGGTTTCTTCAAATGTTTTTGGGCGATGCTGCACACAAGGCTTGAATCAAGGCCACCGCTTAGAAGAAAGCCCATCTCAGCGTCGCTATGAAGTCGTTTGAGGACCCCTTTCTCAAGCTGTTTCCTGATCGTTTTGACGATGGCATCAACGGAATGGCCTTTGTTCACTTCGATTGTGGTCAAATCCGTATAGGGCGTAAACACCCCTGCTCTATAATAATGGCCTGGTGGAAAGGGATATACATGAGCCACAAGATCGATCAATGCTTTGACCTCACTTGCAAAAGCGATTTTTCCATTCGATTTCAGATACCCGTAAAACAGTGGTCTGATCCCAATCGGGTCGCGGGCAGCAACCACCTCTTTGTTGACATCATCCCATAAGACCAAAGCGAACTCAGCATCTAGTTGCCTGAACATGTCAGTCCCAAGTGTCTCATACAATGGCAGAAGTACCTCACAATCACTTTGTGATGTGCATGTGTATTGAGGGACATAGGTTTGCCGTAAGGTTTTGTCATTATAGATTTCGGCATTCGCGACCAAGATGTTCTTGTGATAGATGAAGGGTTGCATTCCGGTCTCATGAGGATCCATGATGGCAAGTCTTTGGAATGCGAACGTCATGGTGCCATGATTGAAGACTCTAGACATATCCGGGCCCCGTTTGAAAAGCGTCTCAAATGCAGCACTGAACCGCTCTTCTTCGACATCATGATCTGTGAGCACCAACAAGCCACACATAGGGTCCCTCCTGGTTTTTTATGTTTGATTATAGTCTTTCTTATGGCTTTAAGCAATCCCAATGTCCAAGAAATCGTTTTCATTCATAGCATCCACACCAAAACATGACAAAAACAAGGCAGAGGTGATATGCCTTGTTCATGTGAACTGACTGATTGATCAGCCCTATCAACAGCTGATCGATTGATTCATTGACGCTTTTCAAAAGCAATGAGCTGAGCTTTCAAAAGGACGTGTTCTTTGCCTGAATAGCCCGTCATGGAGCCATCTTTTCCGATCACTCTGTGGCACGGGACAACCAAACCGACGGGATTGTTCTTACAGGCCTGACCAACGGCTCGGAGTGCTTTTTCAGACCCGATCATCGTTGCGATCTCCGAATAACTCCTGGTTTCGCCAAAGGGAATCGACTTAAGAGCATTCCAGACTATGATCTGGAACAGGGTGCCATGATTGAAACAAACCGGGGTCTCAAACCTCTTCAAAGTACCTTTGAAATAACCATCAAGTTCGTCTCTGAGAAAGTCGATTTCTGGTGTGTCATCGCTGTTGATATGATCATCACCAAAGGTCATATGGACCAGACACCCGTCTTCCATGGCGAATGAAAGAAGACCAAAGGGACTAAGATATGAGCCGTGCGTTCTCATGTTCGAAGAATCTTCATCTCAAGGGCTACCTCACGGATGATGTCAGCCGCCCGGTCTAACT
>JAGYLU010000002.1 GCA_018400755.1 Acholeplasmataceae bacterium | reverse complement strand
CCGTTGCCGGGAAAGAATTGCCAAGGAGATCCTTCCAACCATCAAAGACGTAACCGGTCTTCGATGGCTCAGTCAGGCTGTAAGAATCCCCATAAGTGACACTTAGGACATAAGGGGCATCACCATTGTCGTTGTTCACGGTCAGGTTTGAGGTGATGATCTGCCAGGTTGCGACAAGGTCGATACTTGAGGTGATACCGACCAGTTCGGTGACCGGATTGCCATCCAAAAGCCATCCTTGGAAGGCATAACCTGCCTTTTCAGGGTCAGCCAGAGGATAGGTCTGGTTGGCATAGACGATATAGGGGTTCGTTGGGTCATTGGTGCCCCCATCAAGGTCATAAGAGACGACTCTTGGGGTCAGACGCCATTTCCCATACACAGTCAGGTCATTGGCAATGACATCATACTTCTGAAGCTTGACCTGCTCCTCTCCAACATAGTAATACCAGCCAAGAAACGTATAGACCGACGAACTCAGAGTCGGAATATGGTGGACGACGAAGCCGGTATCCCCGGTAAACGGGGCTGGTGGATCCATGGCTTCAAGTCCATCAAGGGCTTCTTCGCTGACGACGTAAGTGATGGTCGCGGTTTCTCCATCGGCGAACACGGTGGTTGCCGAGAAGAGAACCCCGATGAAAAGCACAAACGTCAACAAAACAACTCTTGCTAAACCTTTCATAAGTACTCTCCTTTATAAATTTTTTATTTTTCTCCCAAAAGGTCTTTCACCCATAAGGCAAAAGCCTCGATGTCCATATTGATGATACTTTCACCCTGGACAAGCAATTGCTCGTTTCCATGGTTGTCGACATAGATCCATCCCACAAAGAGATATCCATCTTTGGTCGGTGTCTGAAGATCTGGTAACGTCATTGAATGGATGACATCCAAGATGGGTAGGACTGATGTCCCACCTCTGGCATCAAAGGTGATGTCATAGGTCTTGTCGGCCCAGATGGCGACGACGGTGATAGAAGATGTGACTGGATCATGGAAATCGACTTCGAGCCCGGTCTCAAGATCTTTCCAACCGATGTGGATGAAAGCATCTTGCTCTGGCAATGTCACCGGATCAATTATCTCGCCTTCAGCAGTGGTGATGGTGTATGTGTCCGTCCGGTCGATGAACGTCACCACCACGTCATCGGCCTTGATCACAGTGACAGTGATCTCATAAGTGCTGAACCTGAGTCCGACGATCACCTTCAATCTGATCAAGACATCCTCGGATTGACCATAAGGTCTGGTCACCGTCCCTTCAGAGGTGATAATATCGGATTTTGATGTCGTCCAGACGAGGGTCGCCTGAGGGTATGGTTCAACGGTGGTTGGCATGAAGAGGTCTGTCGTGACATGATCCACATCATCCCCTTCCATGAACAGATGATCAAGCGCATGCTGAAACACGTCATCATGGATGGCTATGACGTCATCGCATGAAACCAAAAGCAGAAATGCCAATGAAACCAAGACCATGATGAACAGACGTTTCATTTGATCAACTCCTTTCAGACAAGGTTTGAACTGCTTGAAAAATGATCAATCATCAGGCGTGACGCCTGTTGTTTCTATGATGAGCCAAAGTCGGTTGTGAGCCCTTCGACAAGGACAGCCTGATCCCCTGGGTGAGGGTTGACCACACTTTCCCATTCATTGATGTCAACAAGCCGGATGGATTTGATATGGGTGACTCCCCAGCCGCCGGTCCGGTTGTCAGCAATCTCGACATAATAGGTCTTCTGGGGATCAAGTGTGCTCAGATCGGCCATATGATTGTCAAAACCATTGGATTGCTTCGATCCGAGATTCTCTCTTCTGACAATCCTGATGACTTCGATGTTGGTGTGGACTTCCTTGATGGAGATAAAGATCTGTTTGTCATAGGTGAGACCTCCTGCCCAGTCAAAGCGAAGGTATTGAAGATCGCCATTGACATGGAAGGCAGATGACCTTAGGACACCGGTCGACGTATTGCCATCAACATCACTTCTCGCCCCATCACCATCAAAGCGGAACGCGTCATTGACGTTGGTCCAACCACTGAGTCCGGCATCAAATGGATGTCCACCAATGAGCTGGTTCGTAGCTGTCTGGATGCCTTGAATGGCAGGCGCGATATTGATGGCCACCATGTCAGGGTCAATAGAAGGTGCGATGGCATAATAGGTCTCAAACGTGTCGGCTGACAAGATCGACCAATCAAATCCGGCAGCGTCTGTCAGGATCACATAGAAGGCATCTCCTTGTTCGACCCCATCGATGGCAAGAAGATCGGCATAATACTGGAACATGAACGCTTCCGCGTTATCGATGGTGACGCCCATTTGGCTGGTGGCGATGCCAGTCTGGTTGAATTGGTGGTTGGCATAACGGGCGACTTCTTCGTCGGTGTCACTGCGTCTGATGGAGACGTAGGCAAAAGAAGGATTTCTTCCGCCCCCAAGTTTGAAGGAGATGAAGCCAGAGCCGCCAAGGACGAATTCTGAGGACTTCAGATAGCCCATACGTTCACTTGATGCGTCCCAGGTGCCAAAACCATTTTCGGCTTCCCAGACAACGCCAAGATTGAATTCACCATCGCGATTGTAGGGATACCCCTGGCCTTGGTCAAAGTAGGTGCCATCCGTGATTCTCGCGTCCTCAAAAGCTTGCATGCCAACTTCATCTTTCCAGATGCCATAGGCGGTCCAGCCAAAGAGATCACCGGTTTCAAAACCGGGGTTGATGAGACGGTTCAAGGCATTCAAATAGATGGTATTAGCTTCAAAAGCGACTGAGACATCACCATTTTGATGGCTGAAGAGGGCTTCAAACGTGATGGTTGATGTCGTGAACTGATCATTGAAAAAGTGCTTGTCCAAGGTCAGGATGCCCGCCTCATAAGACCAATCGAAGACTTCCTCACCTTCTTGATAAATGGCTTCCAAGGTATGGCCATGAAGGGTGACATCATACGTCAAATGATTTCTCTGATCGGCATCATAGGTGTCAATCACACCCTCGATCACGGGATCAAGGATGATCGTCGAGATATCAAGGGCAAAGGTTGTCTCGCCAACGAAATCACCCCAAACAGTTCTGAAAACAAGGTCATAGGTGCCGTCTTCAAGCGTCTCAAGGAAGAGATGATCGATGGTGACCATGGTATCGGTAATGGCCACATCACTCTCGGTGATCCCGGCCCCAGTGATACCTTCAAAGGTGTTCCCATAGGTTTCAATCGCGATCTCAAGATCAAGAAGCGTGCCCTTGATGTAGGTGTCTTCATCTGGATCAATCGTTGGCGGCAAATCGCTTCTGACCCAAACATAGAGATCAAGGGTGCCTCTTGTGTTTGTGACGGTGAGAGTTGTCTCACCGTATGGAAGACCTTGCAAAACAGCATCAAAGATGGTCAGAAGACCGTCCTCATAGGTATAATCGACCCCGGAAACAAGGATTGTCTCACCAATGGATACCGACCCCAGAGGATTGGCATAGGTCTCAATCGCGAATTTGACTGAAGTGATTTCCGGTTTGGTCCATGTGATCAAAGGATTTGGGGTTGATGGTGGCAGATCATCCATCACGGTGATGGTGATGGTCTCAGAGCCGCCATCGGTTTTGACCAAGAAATCATGGACACCAAATTCAAGGGTATCGAGATAGGAAGCGAAAATGGTCAAAAAGCCATTGTCATAGACATAGTCTTCGGTTGTGATCCCATGACCACTGACGACATCGAATGGCAAACCATGCATCTCTGATATGGTATAGATGATGTCCGCTGCAGGGTCATCACCAACGGCTTTGTCATAGGTCTTGTCGTCTTTGTCCAAAATCGTCGGATTCAGAGCTTTGTAGATGATCTCCATGGTGATGACATCACTTTGGAAACCATAGAGATCGACGGCGATGAATGAGAAGGACGTTGTTCCCCAAAAACCGGGGCTGCGTTCGAATGAGAATGTCATGGTTTGGATGTCATAGGACAGTGTTCCAGACAAAGGATCAACGTCGCTTTCGATGATGACCTCGATCACTGACCCAACCAAAGCGGCCACCCTGAATGGTTCATTGATGATTGTCTCATTGGTGAACTTGGTGATGACCTGACCATCAGGATGATCCGTTTCAACAACCGATCCCGAGACGACCAATTGGAATGTATCCTCTTTGCCGTGTCCGTTTTGAAGAACATACTCATAGAGACCGATCCCTAAGGTTTCAAGATATGAGGCCTTGAGGGTGATACCGGTCTCATCCAAGACATAGTGCTCATGATCCAAGTCAACGATCAAAACACTGGTGATGTCGGATCCATAAGACTGAACCCGGACATAGCGATCAGGCACTGGTAGAAGGGTGTGGTCAAGGGTGATGATCTGATCATCAGGATTGATCACAACATCGGTCTCTGAGTCCGACAAGATGGTCAGAGTCGCTGTCAATGGTTCAATCCCATGATGGTTGTCATCACCGGAGAATGATGCCGTGATGAGATAAATGCCGGGCTCAGTGACGCCATTTCCTTGATAACTGACACTGACACCCAAAGGCAGGTCACCACTGATCAGAATGCTTTGAGGCGTCCCATCATATAGGTGCGTCTGATCCTCAAATGTGACCAATGAGAGGTCATACGTGGCTTTTAAAATGGTCAATGTCGCCTCTAGTTCTAAAGGCATGAATCCTTCTTTCGTGACATGAAGTGTGATCAGGTAGATGCCCGCATCGATGAATGGGCCTTCTGGATCATAAGACACCTCAGCGCCATCTGGCAGGTTTGCGGGAAGAATCATCTGCGCAGTCCCGTCATAGGTGACACTCACATCATCAAAGAGGACCCCTTCGATCACGTGTTCGACCACATTCAGTGTCAGTTCCAAGGTGTCGTTGATCACAATCACATGCGTTCCGGTTGTCAAGGTCTCTAAGAAGAGATGTGAGATCAAGAGCGTTTCTTCGCCGATTATGACATCGAGACCGATCTCAAGCATGATCTCACCTATGGATACCGATGAGATGGTCTTATCAAAGAAATCCATGGGGAAAACCACATCTGATAGTGACCCTCTAGCATATGTGCCAAGAGGCTCAGAAGAGGTGATATCCCTCGAATCATGAATCAAAACCGTGAATAGGGTGCTACCACCAGTGGTCTGAATCTGAGCGGCATGTGTGCCGTAACCAATGGTTTTCAAAACATCTTTGTTGATCTTGATGGCATCATCAAGAACGATCACATCCTCTTCATCTAGAGGCTGATCGTTGATTCCAAGGGTCATAAACACATAGTCGACCAGACTCTCTTCAGTCCCATTGGGATTGAAAGGGATGGTGAGATCCTCATCGGATGCCATATCGTAGGGGACCTCATCGGCAATCACCGGTTCAACCGCGTGATAGCGAACCGAGAGGGTCTTTTGATCAGAGGTTGCCCCATAAGTATCTGTGACAAAGTAAGAAAGATCATAGGTGCCGGCAAACATGACATCAGGGTCAAACGAGAATTCTCCTTCATCTGCGTTGACATCAATGGTGCCCAGATGATCCAAAGGGGTTGTTGTCAAAGAAAGGACCAAGTCACCAAACTCATTGGTGACACCCTGAAAGAGATCATAGGCATCAATCATTTCTCCGACATAACGGTCAATCACAAGATGAGTTGCGACCGGTCGGTCATTGATGATGACAACAAACGACACCGATACCTCCCCAGCCGACAAGGTCAGCGTATGTTCAGCCAAAGCAAGCGACTCAAGATATGAGGCGTCAATGGTGATCACATCACCATCAATCTGGTAATCGGATGCGGTCAGCATCAAACCTGTCAGCTCAAGTGCCTCATTGATGTCGGATTCAAAGGTGATCACAAGATCCTCATTTGATCCGAGATGATAAACGAATTGGTCGTCACTGATGGTGAGTCCTTGTTGTGTCACACATGCGACGATCAACATCGTGGTCGCCAAGCCCATCATGATCAACAACATCCTGATACGTGGGTTCAATCTCATTTATTGGTCACGTCCTTTCCTACGATAACGGTCATTCAAATGCCTTGAGCGATGGTCCTTGTCCAAAGGTCCAAATCAAAGGATCAAACCCTTCCAAGGCTTCATGATCCAATGCGTCAAACGAGGTGATGCCATCCCCACGACCGGTCAGAGGATTACCGATCCGGTCCAAAGAGGTGGTATTTAGATCAGCGTAGCAGTTCTGATAGATCTGATGATATGTTCCTCCAGGAGTGTGACCGACAAACGCGCCAAGAAACGATTGGTCAGAAAGAAGATCGGCAGTGACCTCGACCATGGCGATGCTTGTCTGGATGTTGCTGTTATAGCCTTCAAGACGTCCGACAAAGCCACCGGCATGAACCAGAAAGAGACTCGTCGCATGAACACTGCCTTGGACAAGGACGTCTCTGATGGTCCCGGAGCCCATGATACCGACAAAGCCACCGACATAAGTCGGGCCTGTCAACGTGATATCAACGATGATCTGATCGATCATGGCATTGTTCTTGTTCATGATGCCAACAAAGCCACCAGCGGCACTCTGCTCACCACCATTGGCACTGATAACACCTGATACCTGGACGAAAGCGATGGTCAAAGGCATGTCTGAGGGACTGATGACACCTACGAATCCGCCAGTGGTCATATGGGTCGCGTGGAGTCTGCCGGCCCATGAGACATGATCAATCTCACCGGAAGCAAGGGTACCAAAGACACCACCTAAGACACCAGTGCCGTTTTGTGAAGTGATCTCAACATCAACCTGCAAAGAGACCTCACTGATGTTGACATCCAAAGCCCATCCAGCCAGACCCCCAACACTTGACTCTGAGGCTCCAGTGGTACCATCAATCGTTCCGATCAATGTCAGATTTGTGATGGTCGCGTTTTCCAAGAGAGAAAAGAATCCGGTTTGTTCTCCAATCATGACGATTTCAATTCCTGAAATCGTATGACCCTGTCCATCAAAAATGCCATAAAAGGGCATGGGGATCCATGGCGCACCAAGCGCTATGTCGTTTTCCAAAACGACAACACCGTATGGGCTCAGTGCCCGCAGTTGTTCTTCATTTGAGATGGACTGAATTGACACCCTGATCTCAGCTGACAAGGGCGATATGGAGCCATCAAAAGCCACCGCTTGAACCGTTATGACGGTCTCAGAATCACTCATGAAAGAGGCTGGGATCTGCCATTCTGTCACTTGAATCGAGGCCTCTAGGATCCCGTTCACAAAAATGTGATAAAGCGCTGCCTCCGATACGTCATCAAAGGATAGGAGATCGCCCTCGATTTTTAGTCCGGTCGGGGCATCAAGGTCGGTCCCAATCACAAAAGGGGTTGAAGGATTGGAATCAAGGAGACCAAGCGCCGGATTTCCGGTCGCTTTGACGGTCACTGAAACAACACCTTCCAAGACAAAGTCGTATCTTGTTTCCGTCAAGGTCACTAAGACATCGTTGATGGATAGCTCATAACCTGATGCCAAATCAACATCAGACCAGGTGAAGGCACCATCAAGATATGAGAGTCCCATAGGGACATCAAGGGTCTTGTATAACGTGAATGTGATGCTGGCGAAATCGGAGGTATGATCATCGTTTTGGGCTCTGACCTTGAACAAGACATCACCATAGACATCATCACCAATCACAACGCTTCTTTGTTCGGTCGTTGCTTCTGAGTCATTGATCATATAGGTATAGGATGTCGCGTTTTCGACCTCATCCCACGAGACAGTCCGGCCATCGACGTCCAAACCAACAGGCATCGTGACGTCTTTGTCCGCAAAAAGGAAACACCCTGTGAGCATCTGAGTCATAAGGATCACGATGAAAGCGAACAGTGATGTTCTGATGAACGGATGTTTCATCATCAGGCACCTCCTTTTTGTGTGCTCGTCACGGTCGAGGTCACGTGCACGTGTGTGGATGGATGTGATAAAACGTCTTCTGTCGCCGTATCAATCACAGTGGCTGTCACGTGATATCCTTCTGGGAGATCCACAATCAAGCCAAGATCAACCGAAAGTGAAAGCGCTAGACCATTGCTATAGGCACCACCTTCTAGTTGACTGAAGTGTGGGACATCAAGTTGTTGCTGGTAGGTTGCAATCAAGAGACCATCGTTACTGAAGACCTCGATCATCATGGTGACATCATGGGTCTCTTTGAAGGCACCATCTTTCTTGTTCAAGACCATCGTTTCAGCGGACAGTATCGTGCCTTCTTTTGTGAAGGTGACTGCCCCAGCGCTGACTCCGGCTCTTGCGGTCGCGAGACCGACATACATGTCTCCGGCACCGTAATAGAGATACCAGGTACCGTCGTGTCTGATCATTTGGTCTGCGAACATGCATTTTTCGAAGAGCCCATAGTCAATCTTGTTGGTGTCGGTCGGATACATGGAAGGCTCATCCAAATCAAGGTCGCCATTGGTCAGTTCAAAGGGGTTCATCTGGGTGGTCTTGAGTGCACCAAGGGCGTAAAACCATCCTGAGGCGTTTGGTTGCTGATATTGAAGATCAGGATTTGAGAGGACAGTCCCCCCATACATCAGATAGATGTTGGTATCCTGTTTGCCGTAGATATTGGTGATCGCCATACAGGACTCATTCCACTTGGTGAGCGCTTCGATGCTGTTGGGACCAAAGCCCGATGTGTCGACATCAACGATGTCTTCGGGTCGGATATTGATGACATCCTCGGTGAAACCGATTCTTGTATAGGAGCCATCCTTCATGTAAATCATGTAGACCATGCCGGTCTTTCCCGGACGGGGGTCGTTGATCTTGACGGCATGGCCTTCAGGATCAGTCAGAAATGACCCTGACTTCAAGGGATTGCCATAACCGGGGGCGATATTGCCGACTTTCTCAAAAGTGATGAAATCGTGGGTATAGAGAATGCCTTGTCTGGTCATCTGGTAATCATACATCGTATAGGTGATGTAATAGGTCGTGAGCCCACCACGGTTGGGATCATCTTCAATCTTGAAGATCCGTGGATCCTCGGTACCACCACCTCTTTCCTCGGGTAACGTTGGCCAGACGACCGGATTGTTGTCGTCTTTGGTGAAATGGACACCGTCAGAGGATGACGCATAAGACAATGTCGACATATGTCCAAGCTCATATCGGTCGCCAAAATAGCGATCGAAACGGTCAGGCAGTTCCGAACGGTAGATCATATGAAACATCTCCCGCTCCTCATCATAGATGACACCGGGGTTATAAACAGCGTAAGACTCGAAACCAGGAATGTCGCCATCACTGATGCTCGACATATCGGTCACGACCCCGTTGGCCTCAATCGGATATCCTGAGGGTGCCAGCAACAAGCCCTCTGGATTGAGGCTGATGTTGGTCATCGCCGGCCATGCCGGAGCGTTTTTTGAAAACTCCATGACATGCCCTACCGGAACAGCATCGAGGGTACTCCAATTGAAGACCTCAAAGCTATAGATCGAAAACGTCGATTCCCATGGGTATCTACCGGTCTTCTTGGTCTGTTCCGAGGTCTCCCGTTGAATCAGTTCGAGTTTGACATAGCGACTGTCCAATGCCGCAAATGAAAACGTGTCAACCTCACCGAGTCCAACGTCCGAAGAGGCTGTCATAACCCAATCTTCATCATCTCTTGATGGCGCGGTTGAGCCATCTTCTGGATGATGATAGATTTCAAAGATGCGGGCAAAAGAGACTTCCCATCTGATTTTGATGGTGTCATAGGTGAGCATTTCCAGAAAGTCAAAGATGACATACTGATGGTCTTCGACCGCCGATGCCCATCTCGTATGGGCAAGATTATCGGTCATGAAGTCCTTGTTCAGTTCGGTCTCATGCTCATTTGAGGAGACGATTAAAACATCGGTACCGGCATTCAGTGATTTTGGTCCGTAAACCTCAAAGCTGTAAAATGAATATCCCCAGTCGGTCGCGCGGCGGATGCCTTGGAAGCGGATGAACCTTGTCTCGAGCAGATGATCAAAGACAATCTCATCAGTCGTCTGGGACGCGTTTTCAACGCGGACAACCTCTTGCCATGTCACGGCATCCTGTGAGACCTCAATCGCATATAGAGCGGCATAAGCTGCCTCCCAATCAATCACGACTTTCTTGATTTTCTCAAGACTACCAAGATCAATGTAGAAGAAGGCATCGTCGATGCTTTGGGATGCGTATCTGGTCTCAGGACGCCCATCCACGGCATGAACATTCAAGTTGCCATCTGTGTGCGGTGTTGAGACGACCCTGCGTCCAAAGGCAAGGTCAACCCCATACTCAAACACACCGGGTTCGGCGTGGACCGACCCGAGGAAACTCAGGATCAGTGTCATGATCAAAATCATTGACACGGTCAGGATTCTTTTCATTCGGTCATCATTCCTTTCGTCATGTCTGTTTCAAAATCTTTTCAAGCACAGCCTCGGCGAAAAGTGCGCATGGCCAGGTAAACCATTCTCTTGAATACTGTTCGGGATTGTTGACATCAAACCCTTCGTGCATGACGAAGGTACCACCGGTATTGAGAAGTTGCATATGAAACGCCTCAAAGATCTCCGTCTGATCATCTGAGGTCATCATCCGCATCGCCATCGCCATCGGCCAGACATATGGTGCGGGCGTATGTTCGCTTCCGATGCCACTGGCAAAGCTTCCTTCAAAATAGTAAGGATTATCAGCGGAGAGGATAAACCGTCTGGTGTTCTGATAAATTGGATCGTCTTGATCCACATAACCAAGCCATGGGATGGATAGCAAACTTGGAATGTTCGCGTCATCCATGAGATTGAACTGACCAAGACCATCAACCTCATAAGCATACATCTTCCCATAGGTCGGATGGTCATAGGTTCCATAGGTTTCAATCGCTGTTCTGATCAGAGAAGCGAGATCGCTTGCCCGAGTGGAGAGGATTGGGTCACTACCGATGGCGTTCATAATCGCTGAGAGATCTTCTAGAACTGAGACCATGAACATGTTCGAAGGGATCAGATACTTATACTTGGTGACATCATCCGATGGTCGGTACCCGTTCCAAACCAATCCGATGCCCAGAGCCACCTCATTGGGGTACTTGTTCTTATCCGATTGGGAGACGGAAGCGATGTCATAATTGGCGTCATCATGATTTTGTTCAGCAACCAACGTATCAAGAACCGTTTCTAGAGTCATCAGGAAAAAGGTATCGAAGATGTCATCATCACCGGTCAAAGTGTAGTACTTTGTTGCCAGCCACAAGGGATAAGCCAGTGAGTCCACTTCAAATTTTCGTTCCCATGTCGACCCGTCCTGATTGAAAGCATTGGCGTAAGGATCAAGGCGGATGTACATGAAGAGTCTTCTGATCATCCCTTCAGTCATTTCTTTGACGTCGTCATCAATATTGATGAACCTGAGATACGGCAAAATCTGGGCGGGTGAATCTCTAAGCCACATCGCTGGAATATCTCCGGTCACTGTGAAGGTGGTGCCATCCTCAAGGTAACGGTTCACTGGCGGAAAGGATAGCGATCCCGACTGAGGTGAAAGAACATCGAAACCATCGATGGTGCCATAAAAGGTCTTTAGGAAGGTGGTCTCAAACATCGCTTCGATCAGTGCTTTCTTCTCATCTGGTGTATCGTCGTCATAGAGGTGGGTTGGATCATATGAGGTCATGATCTCATCAACAGCCGTTCTCATCTCATCATAGGTCCGTTCGGTTTTGCCAAGATCAAGAAGATTAAGAGCAATCTCATCTTTCACAAAGGGGCGAACGTCATAGTAAGTCTTAAGGTCCTCAAAGACAACGAGTCCCCAGTCAGTGCTGGCATTGTCGATGATTTCCATATAGAGAACCTTTCCGCGCCATGGTTCAAGATCGATATGGTAGAGATGGGTGCCTTCCTCGTCTTCGAAGCGACCTCTTGAATTATAGGTTCTAAAGATCTCCTGATTGGTGTCAGCCTCAAACAGGGCGACGTTGAGATGATCTCGGTTGTTGGTATGAGCCGCCCCGAGGCGAAAGGACATGATGGCCTCACCTTCGACCACGAAGGCACCTGAGCGAAGCACACCAGTCGCGCTTTCATTGGAACGGTTGATCAGTTTGAATCCATCACCAGAAGGTCTGATATGACTTGCTTGAAAAGCGTCACCCCCATAGGCGACCGTCCATCCCGAGAGATCACCGGATTCAAACATCGCATTGTCTGGTGTATGGGTCACTGTCTCAAGGTCAAAGACCGGCTTGATGTCAATCCCTTCGACATAGGCTTCCTTGTCAACAGGTGTCTCATGATAGGTCACGAAGTCATCAAAGGTCATCAATCCCCACTCCCGGCGTGAGCGGTCAACGATCTCAAGAACCGCTTTGGTACCAAGGGACTCACTCAAATCGGCGACATAGGAAACAAGATTCGCTTCCCGGTACTCGCTGAAGTCGTTTTCGGTTGAGGAATTGAAGGCAGTGTTTCCAAAACGGGCCAGTTCATGACCATTCTCAGCATCCTTGACCGAGATGTATGTGAGCGCCGGATTCTTCCCACCGCCAAGCTTGAAGGTCATTTCGCCAGTGCCGCTGATTTCAAATATCGAGGAACGAAGGACACCGACCTCGTCTTCCTTGTAGCGACCAAAGAAGTAATCACCTTGCTTGCCATAGGGCATGTCAAAGTAGATGTCATTGTCGAGGTTGGTGACACCGGCATCATTGAAGGCCGCGCCTGAGACGATTGTCCAACCGGAAAGGTCACCCGTCTCAAATCCCCCATTGGCGATCATAAACGGCACCTCAGTGGCCGTGATCACAATCATGAATGTTGATTGTCCTTCCGCTGTCTCAAGGGTGAATACATGTTGTCCTTCTCCTATGGTAGCCAAAAACGATGAGAAGATCGTGATCACGCCATCCAAATAAGAGTAATCAGCGCTTGCGATGTTATGGCCACTGATCACGATGAAGGTGTCATCTGTCATATCCACTTTGATGCTCGCATCCTCAAAGAGCGAAAGATCAACGCTGACTTCGCGGGTCTCATAAGGATGGACAAAAGGGTCTTCTTCCTTGTCTTTGCATGAGACGAGCATGAGCATTGACAGGATTGACAATGTGATGATGGTGAATTTGCTCATCTGATGACCTCCTCGTATTGTTCGTAGTCCAAATAGGGATCAGTGATTAAAAGTCTTTGGGCCTCACAGTCCGAGATTCCGGCATAAAGAAGGGCTTTCCCATGATCAGTCCTGACCAAACCACCCGGGAAAATGACATCTTGAAGGTCTTCACGTTTCGCCTCACCTTCCAAAAAATCACGGCGTTCGGCGATGACCTTGAGCCCTCTGGTTTCCATGGTCCATGGATGAAAGGCAAATGTCATCGCAGCGTAGTGCAGATGATTCATTTGATCTCTTCTTGAGATATGTCCGAGGACGCCGATCCAACCATTGTTCAAGACGTGGAGTTGGTTCGCGCCACCCCATTCATCATCACGGAAATGATCAGATAGGATAGTCGCCTTCGATATCCGATCAGGTGATAGTTCAAAAAGGCTGTCAATCATCATGAATCCGATTTTCCCGGGTCCGGCAAGACCACCCTGTGGTCTGGTAAAGACCGCGATTTGGTCTTGAACCCTGATCACCCTGACATCTTTCATACCGCTTGGGGCATCACCAATCCTTGTGAGATCCATCAGATCACTTCCCTGGTAAAAGGATGTATGCCAACCCGTGATTCGATTTGGATCATCGTGATCTGTGATGATCCTTGTGCCACCGATGATCATCTGATCATCAATGATCTGGACTGAAGGATCTTGAAACAACGGAATCAAAGGAACATTTTGATCAAGCGTATAAGTATCCTCTGCCTCTTTGAAAAAACCAACCACTGAAATCTCCCTATCCCTTGGTTCGATCCTTCCGGCAATGTAGGTCTTGCCAAGAGACTCAAAAGGCGCGCTGATGTTATAAACATCATCATTGGTCCCTTGGAAATAAATCCGTTCTGCACCAAAAACATCGAAACGATGACGGTGTTCAGTGACCAAATCACACGCTTTTTTGGGCATTGTTTTGTTGTTCATGGCAATCATCCTTTCAGGCCGACACCGGCGACACTCTCGACAAACTGCTTTTGTGCCGCCGAGAAGATGAAGAACACCGGAATCATACCGATCATGGTGGCGACCGAGACATAGTTCCAAGGCACGATGTATGACGAGGAACCGGTTTTATATAGGGTTTCAAACATGTTGATGCTTTGTGCCATCAGGAAGTTTTCCTGACTGATGATGTAGACGGCTGGGCCATAAAGATCGTTATAAGTCCCGACAAAATAGAGAAGCAGGACGGTTACGAACACCGGTTTTGACAAGGGGACCATGATCTTGAAGAATGCTTGGAGCTCACTGCATCCATCCATCTTGGCGGCATCAAAGAGTTCCGAGGGAATACCTTTGAAGAACTGGCGAAACAGGAAGATGACAAAAATATCGGTTGCGAACCATGCGCCAATCCAAAGCGGGAACCAGAAGGCTTCCCTGAGTCCGGCATTGACCATGAACTCAAAGATCGGAACCCCAAGGAGTTCAGAGGGGATCATGACCGCGCTTAGAAGCACAATGAAGATGATGTTCTTGCCAGGAAACCTGAATCTGGTGAATCCGTAAGCCGCGAGACTGCACGAGAGTGCTGTCCCAGAAGCTTTTAGGATGAAGACAATCATCGTGTTGATAAAGAAGCGTCCGACCTGATAGTCAGGATACTTGAGAACAAAGGAGATGTTTTGAAAGAGGTGGAAACTCTCCGGCCAAAAAGTCGCTCTGGTTGATGCCTCCTCAAGTCCTTTCATACTCGTGATGACGAGATAGTAAAGTGGCAGTAAGGCAACCACTGCAAAGATAACCAACAGGACATACGTCCAGATCATGTGTCTTCTTTGTTCTCTCATATCATCCCTCCTTCACGTAAACCTTCGATAGGACGAAGTTGATGAGGGTCAGAAACAAGATGATCACAAAGAATATCCAAGCCATCGCGGCGGCGTAACCGAAGCGATAGGGGTAGTTGAACGCATTGGTAAACATATAGATGGGAAAGAGTAATGTTGCGTTGGCAGGAAAGCCTTGGCCATTACCCATGACAAAAGCGAGATTGAAAGCCTTTAACCCATCGATAGTCGTCAAGACGACATTGAAGAAAATGACTGGGGAAATCACCGGAACCGTGATGTGCCAAAACTTCTGGATTTGACTCGCCCCTTCCATCTCAGCGACTTCATAGTAGTCTTTCGGCACATTTTGAAGGGCGGCCAGGAAGATGAGCATCTTGACGCCAAAGCCAAACGCACTGATGATGATCATCGTGAGCAGAGCTGTTTCCGCGGACTTATACCACCCTGGCAAACGGCTGAGTTCAATCACCGGAAACAGTCGTGAGAAGAGACCTGAGAACCCAGAGACAACCGCATTGTACGTCTGGTTCACATCAATGATCAACTTGTTGATCAGACCCGTCGCCGGATCAAAGAGATTCTTATAGACCGCTCCAACGGCAAACGATGGAATGATAAAGGGGATAAAGTAAATGACCCGGAAAACCCCAATTCCTTTGACTTTCCGGTTCAGCAGGACCGCCAGCAACAAACTCGTGGCGATGACAAAAACACCGGAGACAAACGCGAACACCATCGACAACCTGATGGATTCGATGAACAGTGGATCCTTGGTCAATGCTCTGATGTAGTTATCAAAACCAATCAAGGCACCGGTTCCGGTGCCAATGCCTTCGGTATCGGTCAAAGACAGGATCAACGTTCTGACAATCGGGTATAGATAGAACAGGGAAAAGCCCAACAAAGCGATGCCTGAGAACATCAGGAAAAGCCGATACTCGCGCCTCTGCGAGGTCTTGTTTGGCTTGTATGTGGTTTTCTTCTCGCCCATCGTCATCCGTTCTTCCTTGACCTTACTGATCTCCGTAAAGATCGATATAGTAATTGTTCACGGCATTGTGGGCAAGCGCCATGGCACTTTCCGGACTGAGATCACCAGAAAGCATGATCTGGATTTTATCCATCACTCGCATGTTCACAACCCGTTCAAAGTCTTTTTCTCTTGGCAATGGCATCGCGATCGCCATCGCTTCAAACACGGCCTCAATGTGATCTGGAAGGTTGGTCTTCGAGACATCGGTCAATCTGATGATGTCTTCCATCTCTTTCAACGCACCAATCTTGCCATAAGCGAGCATCGCTTTGGCCCCTTCCTCACTGACCCAGTACTTCAAGAAACGCCATGCCTGTTCTCTCTTGTCACTTCGCCTTGAGATGCCAAAGGCATCGGTGGCGATTTCGCCACCTCGGGCATCAGGACGTCCGACCGGCGTCGGTAGCACTTCGATGTCCCAGTCAAGTCCGACCGCATCATAGCTGGCCCAGTCACCCATATGGCCACCAAAGACCATGGCGACCTTGCCGCCGGAAAAGCTGAGTTCCGGATCGAAGAGATCAGGTGCGAACTTCTTCGTGTCATCACCCATCGATTTCTCATACATGAACTGAGTACCTTGAAGGGCTTGAGGACTGTCCAGGGCAGACCGGTGGTTGTTCCCATCAACGTAGAAATCACCACCGAAGTGTCTGACATAGATCAACCATTCGCCCCACCAACGGGACTGGGTCTCCGCTCCAAACTGGGTATACGTGCGACTGACACCCTCACCGGTGAAATGGGTCAAAGCGACCCCGGCTTTCTGGAAATCATCATACGTCCATGAAGCATCAGGATAGACTGACACCCCCTCATCAAGACCCAAGGCGGATCTGATGGCAACGGCTGAGGCATCAAACAAGGTTTTGTTGTAATAGAGAAGGCTGGTATTGATCGAGGTCGGAAGCGCATAAAGAACCCCACCCACCTTAAGCGATTCGATGATGTTGGCATGATAGTCACCAAGATCAAATGTCTCATCACTTTGAATCAGATCATCGAGGGGTGTCATCGCCTCACTGATCCCTTCAATGTAGGCATCACCGGTCTTGAACAGATCCGGTTCATCCTTGGTGCCGATCAGTTTGAAGATATCTTGGCCATAGGTCGCCTCAATCGTGATGTCTGGGTTTAGAGATTCAAAAGCATCAAAAAACGCATCATAACGATCTCTGTCCTCAATATCGAGAGCGATTCTCAAAATCCCATCATCCTTGTTCCGACACGCCGGCAATAACAACATCGTGACAAGGATCATGCATAGAATCATGATTTTTTTGAGACTCATACGCGCATCATCTCCTCGTCTTCAAGGTTTGAGAACAGTTCGTCCAAGGTGATGGTTGCGACAGCGATACTTTCATCGGATGCTCCGTAGTAGATCGAAACATCATCCTGATCGACAATTGCTCCACAACTGAATACTATTTTGCCGAAAAAACCATCGGTCTCATAGTGTTCTTCGGGAAGAATGAGCGGACATTTGGATCGCATCATGACCTTTGAAGGATCATCCTTGTCAAGCAGGACAGCAGCGAGTGCATATTCATCCTTGATATCCCCGGTATGATAAATCTCAATCCATCCTCGGTCTGTCAGAAAGGGCACGGCACTAGCACCAAGCCGGTGATTGTCAAAATGATCAGGACGCCGTTCAAGAAGGACGGTATGCTGACCCCAGTGTGTCAGATCTGGGCTTTTGGCAAGCCAAATGTCGAGCTTGCCGTATTCGGAATGACTCGGTCTGTGAAAGGCGTGATAATGACCTCCTATCTTATGGGGAAACAAGACCACATCTTTATTATCGCTTGTGAAAATGATGCCTAGACGTTCAAATGTGACAAAGTCCGTTGTCCTGATCAGACAACCGTTGATGCCATAGATGCCAATCGCGGTATAGGTGATGTAGAACGCATCATCCATTTTGGTGATCCTAGCATCCTCAATCCCAAAAGCCTCAACTTCGTTTTCCGGAAAAATGGTCGGTTTTGCGTCAATCGTAAAGGTCTCACCATCGTTGCTTCTTGCGAGTCTGAAGTGGGATAGGGATGTCAAATAGTTTTGCTCATGGTTCTTGATGACCCGTTTGTCCGAAAAATCGAAATCAGGATGGTTCTTCGGTATCGATTTGACCAAAACCGCATCTGACTTGGTATCATAAAATGGCACCAGATAGGCATCCTGATTGGTTTGAATGGGTCGTTCTGCGACCCTGATCAAAAGGATGGTTTCCCCATTCATGGTGGTGCATCCGGGATTGAATGCCCCAATCACCTCAAAATCGGGACGGCTTGGGACGATCTGTTCTTTGTTGATCAATAGTTTCTTACGCATGGGTCCCCCTCATTAGTCATCGATGTATTGGAATGTGAGTGTTCTGATCTTGATTTCCGCGCCTGGGGCAATCTCACTGATGTCAGAACCGTTGGCGATCAGATAAAGACGGAGTTGGTCAAAGGCTGGAACAAATCCGAGCATGAAGCGTCCGGTGTCATTGCTGGCCTCAAGCGTCAGTGGGTTGCCAACACGGGACCCATTGTTGTAATAGATGAGCCTGACATTCCAGAGCACCCGCTCAGGATTCAGTCCGGTCACTTCGATGGTGACTTCCATTTGACGATCTTCAAGGTTCTCGAAGAGGTTGCTCACAATACCGCCGTAGGGATACGCGGTCGGATTCTCTTCTCTGATGGTGACGGTACCGTCACCATTGTCCCTGACACTGCCTGGGGCGAGCACCAAAGTGTCACCGTCGGCCCAAAGTGCTGGGTTGAGGAAGTCTGTGGCGTCATAGTCAGCGATCACGGTCACATTCTTGATGGCGATCTTGTATTTGGTCACGGTGCCATCATCAAAGACAACAATCGTTTCCTCATCATAAGCGTTTGGACGTGACCAAGTGGTCCCATTCACTTGGGCATACTTGAGATCAACGGTAAGTTTGCTCGATGCTGTCAGCGCTTCCTTGAAGATGAATCCGCCAATCTTTCGGTAAATGGTCGCGGCTGAGCGCGTTCCAAAATGCTCATTTCTGCCAGCAAGCTCAACAGATGCCATTGCCTGATCTCCCACTTGATTCGCCAACGCCTCATCAACGTGATCTAAGAGTTCAGGGTTGAACCTGTTTTCTATCAAAAGACCTGATGACTCAGTGAAGATCCTAAGCGCATGTGCGATGCTTGTTGTGGGATCAGGCCTGAGCGCTTGAATGATTGATGCTTCTGTCCATGTTGTCTTAAACAAGTCATCAAAGATGGTAAGAGAGGATTGGACACTTCCTTGGGTGAAGTCAATCCCATTCAATTCATCGATCAGATCTTCCTTGTTTTCAAAACCACTCAAGACATTGATTCTGACTTGACCAGTCTTGCTTTGATCAATCACACTGATGGCACTGATGATGGCTTCACCGACACCGACAAACGAGACAAATCCTGATTCATTGACGATTGCCACCTCGGGATTGGATGTCGTCCAAGTCACCGCTGTGTCCTGAACCCCTTCCGGCACGACAGTCGCATTCAAGTTGACCCCTTCAGAACCTTTGAGCTTGCTGATGGTTCCATCTGATATCAAAGGGGATGTTAGGTTGACACCAGTGATGGCCGGGGTTTTGTAGTTGGTGATCGAAATACTGCTCACAACGAGCTCAGCTGTACGCTGCTCGCCGTCAGGACCTTTGGGCATGATATAGAAGTAACAATTTTTGATCATACCATCATACTTGAATCCGGTCGCGTATCCAGGATCGGGTTGCGTATCCTTCTCACGGTATTTGGCTGACAACATCGCATCAACGACATTGACCGAAACGACACCTGGGGTGCCTTGATCGGAAAGCACATAAAAGGCCTCAGATTCACCTTCAACAAACAGTTTGACGATGTACTGGGTATAAGCTGAGACGACATCCATCCTGAAGATGACCGCATAGTTGAAATCAAGGGTCAGAACACCGGTTGAAACGCCTCCATAATTATCAAGTTCAGGACTTAGACTCTTGATGATGGCACTTTGGTCATTCTCAGGATTGACAATGGCGTATCCTTGGGGAATGGATGCATTTAGCATCTGGATGTCCTCAGGCAAATAAGTGATTTTTTCTCCATCCCATCCTTTGATCTCCTCATCAATCGGATCATCCTTGTCGGGGTCCTCTTTGTCTTTGCATGATGCCAAAAGACCAAACATCAATATGAGAAGGATGATGGACAACAACGTTGTTTTTTTCATATCAGTACCTCGCTATCTGCAGATCACACGACTCGTTGATCGGTCGTACAATCCGTTTTCGGTCTCAATCTCGACAATCAGATCATAATCCGTATCCGGTAGAACCGACTTGTCATAGTCAAATGTCAATATGGGCATTCCATCATAGACGACGATATCCCCAAATCTGATCACCATATTAGAGATTGGGTCGTCATATGGACTTTGATAAGTCATCCTGATGACATCACCTTGTCTGAGTTCATAAGACGAGTGACCAGGTGAGACAATGTTGACCGCTGCCTGATAGGCAGCGACCGCGACATCATTGACGTAAATGATATGATCAGTGCGTGTGAATGTGCTGTTTGCAGGAAGTGTCCACAAGACCCTTGAGGTATCGCCTTTGATGTCAATATTGACAACCCCGGTCACGTTCCTGGCAACAATCTGTTTGGTCACAGCATCAAACAAATCATGGGTTCCACTGCCGACATCAACTTCGATCACACGTCTTGTCGAATAGGGGTTTCGGTAAAGATGAACCGGATACGTCTTGTCCCCAAAGCTATCTGTGGCGTTTAGATCGATCTGTAGGATGCCAGTCACGTTGGTCTCTTTGACCAATGCGCCAAGATATCCCAGATGACTTGAGCTATAAAGACTCAGATCTGAAGGTTGTGAGAACATGGCGGTCGCATCTCCCGCCGCGACCGGTGAAACGGTGCCAATCGATCTTTTGAGTCCTTCATAGATGATAGACCCTTCAGGATCAAATGCCAGATGGGCTGTCATCGTCTGATTGACCAAAGGCATTTGTCTTGGGAAAAACCATTTGGCGTTGTTCACGAGATTGAGTATATACGTCCCAACGTCATCTGCGAACCTGACGTCATACTTCACGGTTGGAACAAGGGTTGATGCCAGATTGAAACTGTTCATGGCAAATGCATACTGTTGGTCTCCGACCAAGCCATGGACAGGATAACCATTGAACTCATCGCTGAGGACACTCCAGCCAGCACGGAAAGCGGCATCGTTTTCAAACACAAAATCAATCATCTTCTGAATATCATAGGTGGTGCCTTCAAGACGGTTAAGAGCAGCTGCGACATAGAAAGCAAAATCGCTCATCGCTTCGTAATTGGGATTTCGAGGGGTATTTTGAAGCCAATCCAAGACGGTTTTCGCGCCTTCAAGATACTTGTTATCATCAGTCAGTTGGTAAGCAGCATAGAAAACAAAGGCGAGTCCGCCATTGGGCGGTTCGATATGTCTACCGATAAATGGCAGATTGAAACGGACATCAAATCCGGTGAACTCATAGTCGTTACCGATCTCGGAATCAATCATGTATGGCAATGCGCTAAGCCATGCATCAGCGCCTTTGGTCACAATCATCTGAAAATCATCATCCGGATAAAGATCAGCGAGACGAGCGATGGTGATCTGAGGGTAGAGATCATACCAGAAACTCTTGCCTTGGACGGTGTTGCCCGTCGTATTCAAGACCAAGTCGATCGCAATATCATAAAATGCTTTGGTCATCTCAACAAAGTCATAGGTATGGTCGCCAATTGTCTGGTGGCTCTTGTCAATCCCGACAAAACTCGCTCCAAGAACCATCGGGAGCATCGTGATCGCCTCATAAGGACCCTCTGATGATGAACGGCGATCACCAACATACGTAGGGAATCCGAAGGTGCGACCCTTATAAAAAATCGTTGTAACCGACGGCGGGATCGACACTCTGGCATCATCGAAGAACCCAAGTGGGTTCCATGTCGATGGGTCATCTGGTTGATAGTTTGGAATCACTGCTTGATCATTTTCAGCAAAGTCAAAGACGAGACGGTCCAACGTTTTGGCCGCTTCAGCATAATCGGTATAGTGAAAGTCTGTAGGCATCAGGGGAAACGTATCGACTTTTCTAATCGTTTTCGAGACCGCCTGATCAGTTCCAAAAACAAAAGCTGGTTCTTGTTCGGGATCTTTGTTTCCGCGACAGGCAACAGTGCATAGAACCATGGCGATGACGAGTGTTATGAGCAGTGTCTTGCGCACAAGCGTTCCTCCTAGTCCAATGATGCGTTTTTAAGAAAATTGTTACTATTATTATAGTGCAAACGGTTACATTTGTCAACGCATCGTGTTAATATAATAGTAATTTTAGATTAACTTTTATAGACTAAAAGATTAATTTTTGTATTAACCTGAAGACATCATGTTTTACCCTCGATGGAGACCTGCCAACCATTAAAAGACATATAGGATGAGATTTCGCCACTATATTCTAGGTTTCAAGGATGATTTATCGTGCATGAAGCAGACATCAATTTTATGGATTCCGTCACTTTATGAGACAGATGTCTTCGAATGGTAAATTAATATCCTTGCTAATTAATCACTTTTTTATCTTGCATTAATCATTTGTTACCTGTATAATTGAACTGTCTAGGGAGGCGAAATAGATGAAAAAGGTCACACTCGACACCATTGCTCAAGAGGTTGGTGTATCCAAGGTTGCTGTCCATAAGGCGTTGTCAGGAAAACGCGGTGTCAGTGAGTCATTAAGAAAAACCATCATCGATACTGCAAATCACCTCGGATATGACATGAGTTTTAAGAAACGCCTTGATAAACTTAACTTCATTTACGCCATCCACAAGAATTTCTTTTTAACATCATCCGAACAGTTTTACACCTCGATTTACTATTATCTGACCGTCGAATGCGAGAAAATCAATTCATCTTTGAAAATCGTGTTCCTCGATGATACCGGCACAAGCGATGACATCCTGAGACAGACCATCGAAACGTCTAGAGAAAAAATTGATGGGATTTTCATCGCCGGTGAGGTCAGCCGGACATTTATTGAATCCATTGAGAAGATCGAGATTCCGAAAATCTTCATCGATTATTACTCACCGCTTCACATGAACTCATACATCCATGTTGACAACTACAGTCTTTCCTATCAGTTGACACAATATCTGATTGACAATGGTCATCAGCAGATTGGCTTTGTCGGTGATATTAGGCAGACATCCGCCATCGCCGACCGCTATTTTGGATTTCTCAAAGCTTTGAACGAGAATGGTCTTATATACAACAATACCTGGCATATCAATGAGAACATCGAACATTTGAACGATTTGAATGGCATTTTGCCCAAATCACTTCCTACTGCGTTTGTCTGCCATTGTGATGCCGCCGCATACAAAATGTATGTCGCCTTGAATATGAGAGACTTGCATGTCGCTAGCGATGTCTCTGTTGTCAGTTTTGACAACACCACCCTATCTGAGAATGTCATTCCCACACTCACTTCCGCGGGTTGCAGCAAGGACCTGATTGCAAGAAAAAGTTTTTCCGCCATGCTTGATGTCGTCGCAGATGCCCAAAAAGTTCTGAACATTGTTCTCAAACCTACCTTTGCGATCAGGAATTCAGTCAGAAATCTGAATGCGACATGACGCTTGTCCATACGGCTTCACACCAACACCTGGCAAGCCATTGCCAAATCCATTTAAGAAAGAGGGTATGTCTTATGAATGAACACATCCAGTTTCATCAAAACCATGCGGAGGACATATCCTAAACGATTCCCTCCCAAAACCATCGGAGGAATGAATGAACGAACATGTATTAAAGGCATTTGGGTTTGACCCCAATGCCCACGAATCAACTTGTTTGACACCCGAGCAATCATTTGCTCGCATCATCTCAGTGCACAAGACGGTCATTATCGTCACCAATGGCATCGAGACGCAAAAAGCAACCCTCTCAGGAAGACTGACCCACCTGGCGACGTCTCCTCTTGATTGGCCTGTTGTCGGCGACTTCGTCGTTATTGAGAGAAAAGATGGCTTGACCATCATCACCAGGATTCTTAAGCGCAAAACCCTTTTGTCTAGAAAGACAGCTGGTGAGGAAAGTGACTCACAAGGTATCGCATCAAACATCGACGTCATCTTCATTGTGATAGACGTCACTCGCGTCAAGAATCCATATCTGATCGAACGTTACCTCAGCATCGCCTTCATCACCAACGCGCTGCCTGTCATCATTGTGTCAAAATCAGATTTGACCGGTGACAAGGATGCCATTATCAGCCATATTCAAATGATCAACAAAGAGATCGGTTTTTGTTTCACCTCAGAATTGGCGCCGCCTTATTATGAGGACATCCATCAGTTGTTGACGCCTGGAAAGACCTATGTCTTTATAGGACCTTCCGGATCAGGTAAATCAACCATGGTCAACCATTTATTGGGAAAGGCTATCCAATCAACCGCCGCTGTCTCCAAAGGCGGAGAAGGACGTCATACGACGACCTCATCCAAACTGATGGTCACCGATAATAAAGCGATTATCATCGATACACCAGGTATGCGGGAAGTCCGTCTTGATCACGCCGATCTCGATGAGACATTCCAAGACATCCAAGAGCTCTCGAAAGCCTGTCGTTTTCGGGATTGTACCCATCATCATGAACCGGGATGTGCGGTCAAAAAAGCCATCGATGATCAGCTATTATCATCCGAGCGTCTAAGAAGATATCACAAACTTGAACGGGAACTGATCAATCAGATGAAGCGTGCCAAGCAAAAAGAACGCATCTTGAATCGCAAGAAGAAATAACAAAAAGGGCCATTTTTTAAGAGCGAAAATGGCCCTTTTTTATTACTATACATATTGATAATATGGCTTTGTAAGGCTATCTTTGGACCACTGCTCCAACATCTGGCGCTTTCGTTTTCAAGATCATGGCACCCAGTTCAAAAAGACCCAGAAGAATGAAGGTTCCAAGCGCGACAATCGCGCCTAGAAGGAGGACGTAGAGCGCATACTGATCCTCAACCATCGACTTGAAGGGACTACCATTTCCAACCTCGAGCATCATGAAATCGGTGACCAAAAGAAGCTTATTCGCCGTAAAAGCCACCGCCGCAGTCGCAAACGTCACGACGAGGGCTTTCCATGTATCAGACGCTTTCGGTTTATAGAAACCGGAAAGGACCATGTAAAGAGGGACAAAAATCAGCGAGCCATGATAGAAAAATGACTGAAAAGGCATGATATTCTCACTCACAAATGACCAGTTTGGAACATCTCCTAGGATCCCTGAGGATGCTGGTATGACCAATATCAACGAAGTCACAAGCATCATGGTCGCAAACCCGAAAGGTTTCATGAAATCGGCTAGTTTCCCGGGTTTGAATCCGATGATCACATACGCATAAAGGGCCATGCTGCAAATATGGAGTGGCAGCATGAATGCCGGGTAGTTTCCGACCCCGCCAAAAGACTCACTTCTGATCATATAGACTGTTTTGACACCTTCCCATGCCCACATGAACAAGGCTGCGCCACGGATGACCCAAAGGTCAAACTGGGTGCCTTTTCTTTTGGCTTTTCTAAACCTGAGGAGTAACACCAATGCCAAGAAAATCACCGCAAACAACCAAAACAAGCCCATCAGATGCTTATAACCAAAATTATCCATCGATTCTGTCTCCTTGATTTTGTTCGTAATGATCCACCGTCCGCATGATCGGAAAGAGGATGATCAACATATATAACAACCCATAAAACCATAACTCAACCGGATCGTGCGGCATAATCGTGATCCGTTCATTTGCCAATAGATGTTCAACCCGGATCAGGTCGGTTTCCCGTGCCCGAACATTGTAGAGATTTGAGTGGGTATAGAGCACAATGTAGTAATCGAAAGCCCCTTCTCCTGAGACGATCGACGCATTCACAGGGTCATAGCGTTCCGCCTTCATGACATTTGGAATCAGTTGATAGACCTCACTCCATGTGTCTCTTTTATCGAAATTCGAGAGCATCAGATGGCCATTGTAGATGGTGACCAAACGGTAGTCGGCCAATGCCGCGAGCGTGATGAAAAGAAACAACGTGATCTTGATGATGGTTCTTCTCATGCGCCTGATACCCTCCTTGTCTATTCGTTCTACTGTTTACCCCGACTGTAAGGTGATGGAAACTCAAGGTCAACATTCATGTCCTTGGCTCGGTTCATCACGAAGTAGGGGTCTCTAAGTGCCAGCCGTCCAAAGTAGATGAAATCACATAGCCCTTCCCTGATGGCGTATTCCGCCATATCAAGGGTCGTGATGAGTCCACCGCCAACAACCGGCAAACCAGTCAGTTCCTTGACCCGTTTGGCATATCCCAACTGATATCCCGAATAAGGGATGATCCGGGCTGGAACATTGCCTCCGGAACTGACATCAACCATGTCGATTCCGAGATCTTTGATGCTGTTGATCATGTCTGAGACCGTATCCGGTGTCAGTCCCTCATCACGGTACTCATAGGCACTGACTCTGATCATCAGGACTTTGTCTTTAGGCCAGACGGATGCGATCCCTTCGGTGACTTCTTTCAAGAACAACAGTCTGTCTCCATAAGCGTCTGTCCGTTTGTTCGTCAGCGGTGACATGAACTCAAAGAGAAGATAGCCATGGGCGGCATGAATCTCCAAGACATCATAGCCGGCGGCATCCGCCCGTCTGGCAGCATCCTTGAACGCCATCACAGTCGCTTTGATGTCTTCAATGGTCATCTCATAGACCGCTTCCCCATCATGATAAGGAATCGCAGATGGTGCAAGAGGCCTTTTGGTCTTTGACTTCCTTCCGGCGTGATTGATCTGGATGCCGGCGAGTCCACCGTTTGCCTTGATACCATCAGCAATTTTTTTCAATCCCGCAATATGGTCATCAGACCAGATACCAAGATCATTCAGACTGATTCTGCCTTCTTTCGTGACTGAGGTCGCTTCCTGAATAATCAATGCCATCTGACCAATGGCGCGTGTCGCGTAATGGGTGATATGAAAATCTTTGACGATGCCATCGTCATCTGCCATGTACATGCACATAGGGGGCAAGACAGCTCGGTTCTTGACCGTGAAGCCTTTGATTTGAAAAGGCTCATAGAACATAAAAACACCTCCGTGATGTCGGTTTACCTTAATCTTTATTGTACCATGAACCGAAGGGATTTCATAAACGGGTCACATGAAATCATCGCCAATGATACGAACAATCACAACTGAAAAAGAAATCGGAGATGCTTGTTGCATCTCCGGTTACTTTTGACGGACTTCTGATCTAAGCTTCTGTTGTTCGATTGCTTCAGGATAGGGATATGCTTCTTCGCGCATTCTCTTGAACAGCACGTAAATCAATCCCCGGTCGGTATCGATCCGGGTGATAACCCCAAAACCTTTTTCACCTTCGACTTTGACGCGTTCGCCGATCAAATATGTTTCATTGCTCCATGCCATGATAGTTATTCACCTCAACAAATAGTATACCACATTTTATCATTTTATCGTCTTGGACGATACATTCTGAGGATCGAACCGATCAAATAAACGTGATCGGGGTCCTTAAGATCCAAAAGCCAATCAAGCAACAACGTTGAATCCTTTGATTGAAGATAGCCTTTCAAGCTCTCGATGTCACTTCTGAACAAAGGGTGGGAACGGTCATGGACATTGGCAAGCAAAGGATAAGCCTCATCCTCATGCCGGCGCATGGCCCGGTAAAAACCGGACAGACAATCCGGAAGCGAGACGTAGAGAGACTCGCGTTTGACATTGTCAAGGTCACTTAGGATATCATAGAGTTTTTCCGCCTGCTTTTTAGCGGCATAGATCACAAAGGCGCGCTTGTCTGGATCATGTTCTTTCCAGAAGATGGCTTTTTTGAGAAGGTCAGCCCGCCATAGAAAGCGATTCTTGGAGTGCTGATCAAGTCCATACGTCCTTTGATATGTCGAAACAATCTCTTCTAGCAAATCTGCATTCAAGGTCTCAAAGACCCTGAAAACCAAGTCAGAGAGACCACTGGTCTCTTGCTTTTTCTCCAGATATCTCAGAAGATCTTTGATGATTTGATCTTTTTCTTTCTGGTACTGGTTTGACAGGGTGAGAAAGTCAACACTTCGCCGTTCGACATCGAATCGGTTCCTCCGATAGATGTAGGTCTCATAGGTCAGTGAGGTCTTTGAGACCGCCCCTGAGACCACGGTTGAGAACCCAGTACCGCCGTCATAGTAGGTCCGATGAGTCGGATGCCCAACAATATCGTTTCTGATGAATTTGAGTTCTCTAAGTGTATCATTCTTGTTGACATTGACGTGATACTTATAGGATGTCAGACCGATGGAAAGATCATATAAGGCGTCGATTCCGACAAATAGTGCTTGAAGAAAGCCAAAAACATCAAGCATCAACGTCCCTTGATCATCTTGCTTGTGGTCAAAAAAGGCGTCAAGCATCAGATCAACATAGGAAAGCATATCAAAGGCTGAGCGTGCCCGGGCTGAATGGCTGCTTGATTGATCATCTGGGAGTCGTTTGACAAAATCTTTCAAAGTATCATGCATGGGTCAACGCCCCCTTGACTTTGTCGGTGAGCACAGTTTCCGACAAGGTCTTGTAGATCGGACCTTCAATCAATGTGATGCCAAGTTGTTTCAAAGCTTCCTTCTGGTCTCTGTTCATGACATTTCTGATGACAAGATCAATTTCAAAGGACAGAAGCATGGTCTTCACCATCTTCAGATATCCATGTTGTTTATCGGTCGGTCTTGGAAGATCAAGATGCAAGGCACAGACCGGATAGGACAGTGCGGTCTCTAGACTGGTCGTATCGACAGCAATCCCATAGTCTGAAAGCTCACTTAGCTGGGTGGCGTACAAACTTGGTCTCAAGGTCGCTTCAAGCTTCAATCTGATAAACGCCGCGGGAATTGAATAGGTCTTGAGCCGCTCGATGACATAGGGGTTGAACTTAGGATCCAAGAATGTCTCCTTCGAGACCGGAATCGTCAGTTTGACCAGGCGACCGGTCTTTTGTTCAAGTGACTGAAGATAGGACAAGACCCGGTCGATGTGAAAGTGTTCAAGGTCTTTGGTCCGATGACGTTTCCTTGCGATGACCGATAGATACTTGCTGTCTACCTCAAGATTGGCCAATGAGAGCGTACTCTCATAATGCCAGATCTTGTTGCTTTCGATGTCGGTCAGTTGTTTGAAGGAAAGACCGACATTCTTGGTCTCGATCGCTAAATTCAGTTGGTCAATGACCTGCTGCTCAAACACGTCATCCTCATAATCACGGTAGACAAAGAAGACGAAAGGCTCATCACTGCTTTGCTTGGCCCGTTCAAGGGCGATCTCAAGATAGCTCAACAACTGCTCAAGCCGTTTGTCCGAGGTGGCTACCGGGTATCTGAGAATGCCGATTTGGCATGCGAATTTCTCAAAGGCCAAGACCTTTGATTGATGCGTCTCAAGATGTTTGAGATAGGCTTTGACGCGTTTGGTCACACTGCGTACATCGTTTTGGGGAAGGATCACTATAAGTGTCGAGAAATCGCTTCGATAAGCCGTTCCGTCAGAAAAGAACTTCTTTGTCACCTGGGCGAACTCCTTGAAGAATTGAGACATTCTTTTCATCCCATAGATGTGTTTCAATGACCGATCAAACTCGATCATGAACAACGTGGCTTTGTCTTCAAGGTGTTCTTCAATCATGTTGTTCAAGGCATGCATGTTAAAAAGTCCGGTCTCATCATCTGTCGTCGCCATCGTGATGAGCGACTTGACTTTTTCGACATCCTTGGTCTGGTCTTCAAAGAGACTGACGATGTGAATGTCATCATTGACCCTGAGGGAAATCATCGACTCAACAATCGTTTTGTTCTGACGTTGATAGGTGATGGCACTTGATTGTCCGGCACTTTGAAACAATCTGTCAACCGTGTCTTTGACTTTTCTCACATGATCATAGGCGATGTCTTTGATAAAGAGTTCAATATGCGTATGGGCCTCAACCCCGAGCATTTTCTGGGCGTGATGATTATAGGTTGAAAATGTCTCAGTCATATCACGGTAAGCCAACAAGGGACTTTGAAAAATCTCCTCGTAATATCTGATGTCGGTCTTGAGCCGTTTGGTATGTTCCTCCAAAAGAAGATGACTCAAGATCAGATTCGAAAGCAGTTTGAAAATGTCATAGTAAGCCCCGGCATCAGAGAGTTCCTCAGCCAAGAGAATGACAAGTACACCATGGCCTTGAAGATGATAGGCATAGATGAACCTGATGTCATCAGCGTAATCCTTTTGGGTGATGACATCTTTCTTGTAGCGAATGGTCTGGGCATATTCGAAAATATCGTCTTTCGCCTCAAGGACTTTTTCGATCACGGTCCCCTCAATCCATTCGGGGACCACGGTCTTGTCGTAGAGCCGTTCTTTCTTGTAATTGAAAAAGTTCGGTGATGCTTCTTTGAGATAGAGAACCACATCATGCATCTCAATCCGTTTGGCCACAAACATGAAGAGGTCTCTCAGATAGTCCCTGAACAAAGGTCGTTCCAATAGCGTCCGTTCAAACGTCATCAGGGCGTTTGCAAGTTCGAAATGCTCAGCCAGATGTGCTCTGCGAAACGCTTTGCGTTCAGGTGGCGCGATGACAAGTACCGGTTTTTCCGGATGGTCAGTCTTGTTCTTTTGCTTGCGATCAACGGCTTTGACAAGGGATTTCAGCTTTTTTTGATAGAGTTCAAGAGACAGTTTGTTTCCAAGTTTCTCATAAAGGTCAATCATCAGTTGATAGAACCGTTTCCGATCGGCCTCATCAGCTTGTTCCATCAAGACTTCATAGTCAGCATCGAGGTTCTGCGCTTTTTGGAAGTCCTCCTCCTTGAGATAGACACTCAATAGGGCATTGACCGCATACGAGACAAACGTCTTTTTTCGAAGTGTCTCCAAAGCGATTTTCTTCACATCTTTGTATCGTTTGAGCAAATCAAGCAAATGAAGCTCCTCTTTTAGAAACACTTCCTCAAGATCAAACTGGTGCAGTTCATGGATGCAGTTGAGTGCCATATCGTATTGATGATCAGCCTGGTATAAAGCAGCCATCTCACTTAGACAATCAATTCTGATGGACTCTGGGATCTGGTCATCAAGGACTTTCATGAGATCTTCCAAAACCGGCAGATTGAGTGACTTCTTATACCTGATCAGATCCAAAGTGGCAAGATAGGACTTCAAGACCGGAAGAGTTTGTTGACGCATCTCAATCAATGCCTTGACCTGGTCATGTTTTTCAAGAGCCAGGCCAGCGGTGATCATCGAACCAAGAATCTGTTCCTGATAAGCTGTTTGGCTCTGATGAATGATGTCTTTCAAGACCAGCTCACCCTCATCAAAAACCAACTGAAAAAGATCCAGTTCAAGAGCAATGTCAAAATACCTGGCATAGGCTGCCTGGTATTCCGTATGGGTGCGCGTTTGGTCGAGATAACCTTTGATCTGTTCCAAACTGGCGGGTTCAATTGGCAAATTCACGACATCAGACAAACGCATCTCGTCACCTTTTTTTGATTTCAGTCCACAATCTCTCAGCAAGATCGAGATATTTATGGGCAAGCATATTGAAATCGAATCCGACGATCTTGGCCAGATCAGTCTGCGCTTTGTAGGAAGCGACCTGATGCCACTGCAGAGCCTGAAACATCCGATAAAAACGGACATGATCACGTTCTGCCGAAGTCGCTTTTCGGCCAAGATAGGCCTCTAGCAACAAGAAGGCATCTTCAAAGCGGATATTTCCGAAACTGGCAATGTCATAATAGAACTCGTTGTTTCCGGCATATTCCCAATCAAGAAGATAGAGTTGGTCTCCAATGACGATATTTGATCGTTGGGCATCGTTGTGACAAAACACCTTGGGTTTGTTGGCATGACTCTTCTGATATCTTTTGATCCATAGTTTTTTCAGTTCAAGGTATTTTGGATGATTGCCTTGTGTGTAACTTTCATACAAACTCAACCGATCAACCAGCCCATAATCAGGGGCGTCCTCAAAGACATGGTCATGAAGTTTGTGAAGGGTTTTTGCCAAAGTGTTAAGGTGTGCTTCAAAATCAATGTCGGACAGGACGTGGCCCTTGACAAACCGTGCGGCCTTGTCTCCGGTCTGAGTATCAAAAAAGATGGTCTCGTTGTTGATGCCTAGGGGTTCAATCCTGACAAGATTGTCATATTCAATGCGCCGGTCGACGAACAAATTCCCGCCCTCGCCGATGATTCGGTAGGTGAAATCCTCTTCCTTGATCCGGATATGGTAGGTCAGATGACTCATGCCGCCCATCAGGCGACCAATGATCATAATGTGTTCTTCGCTCACACCAAAGGCCTTGGCAGCTCGTTCGATGATCAGTTGCTCATGGTTCATAGACATTGTGGAAGGTGACCTCTCCGTGATCATAGACGGCATAACTATGACGATGGTCACCAAGCGCTCCTGGATTCAGAAATATGATGCCGTTTTCTTGTGTCAGATATGGTTTGTGGGTGTGGCCAAAGATGACAAGATTGGCCTGATGGATACTGGCTTTCAAGCGCAATCGATCAAGTGACATCTTGACATGTTCCAAGTGACCATGGGTCAAAAAGACCCTCAGGGTCTCAAACTGAAGCACTCGAAACAAAGGTAGGTCCAAAAGGAAATCATTATTGCCCTTGACCGCAATCAGATGATACTGTTCAAGCACCTGTTTCTCAAGTGATAGATCACCGGCGTTCAGATGTGTGTCGATGTCTGGGTGTTTTTTGATCACGGCTTCAAGCGCATCACGGTCCCCATGGATATCACTCGTGATCAATAAGCGCATCAAGATCCTCCATCAGTTTAGACAAGGCGATCGCCCGATGAGACATCCGGTCCTTAAGATCGGAAGTGGCTTCGCCAAACGTCATCTTCAGTTTAGGGACATAGAACAAGGGATCATAGCCAAATCCCTGATCTCCACGAAGAGATCTGGTGATTTCGCCATTGACCATGCCTTCATAGGTCCGGCATTCGCCATTCGGACGACAAAAGACGATGGCTGCCACAAAATGGGCAGAACGATTGTCAATATCCTCCAATTCAGAAAGCAATTTCAAATTGTTGGCTTCGTCGCCCTTGCCGCTGTATCTGGCGGAATGAACGCCTGGAAACCCACCCAAAGCGTCAACGACAAGTCCTGAGTCATCAGCAATCGTTGGCATCTGATGCTTCATCGCGAAATAGGATGCTTTCAATTTGGCATTGTCAACAAACGACGAGCCGTCTTCGATGACCTCGGCCTGGTCATGGAGATCTTCTAATGTCACCAGCGTCACATTCTCGTTGTTGAAGATTCGTTGGAACTCATTAAGCTTGTTTCGGTTGTGGGTCGCTATCAAAATACGCGTCATTGGTATCACCATATGTCCCTCGTGTTCTTACTTCCATCTTATCATATTTCTGACCTTATTCGTATCAATTCAACCCGATTTACGATATAATGGACAACGGGTGAACAATATGCAAAATAACCGTGGAATCATCGAATTTGAGGATTTGTTCAAAGAAGAAATCCAGGAACGGCAACAAAGAAACAATCCCGAACGACGTAAAATGTATCGGACCGCTTTTGTCACATACCTTTTTTTCATGTTCGTCATCATGTCGGTGCTTTATGTCGCAACCTCATCAATCTCCGGATTTACTGAAGTCAAGACCGCGGAAGCGCGGATGATTGACAAGATCACTTATGACTTGCAAGGGATGGCTGTGATTGAGACATCACACCTCTCGTCATTTGTCGAAACCTATGACGATTACATCGGTCATGTGATGATTGATGATGTCCATGTGCTGATCTATAATCTTGACAATCCCGATATCGAAAAACACTTTTTGACCGAAGACCAGACGATGGTCGACCCGGTCATCCTAGACCGGATTCTAAAGGGTGAGATCACTCATTTTCCGGATCTTGACTATCCCATCGTGTTCTATCGAGATCTTGATGCCGAGTTCCGTTTCGATGCCACCATCGACTTCGTCACCTATGAGAACACCGTTGCTGTCTCAACACCGTTTGGGACCAGTTTATTGAGTTTTGTAGTCTATTTGACGATGCTTCCGATTCTTTGGGTCATCTTGAAGACCGATCTGATGGAAGACTGGCTAGAGATCAAACTGATCAAATCAAAGTGGTTCGCCATCGTTGCTGTCGGCTACTTGTACCTGATTGCCGGCAATCTCATTTCGAATGTCCTCTCAACACTCTTGTCAGACCTATTCGCGATTGGTATCTCCACCAGCTACAACCAAATCGCCGTCATCGAATCCTTGCGGTCAAACGGTGCTGTCTTCATGATCATCTCCGCGATCATCATGGGACCGATTGTCGAGGAACTGATCTTCAGAAAGAGTCTGTTTGGTCTCATAAGCAATGAGAAGATCGCCTTGGTCTTCTCATCCGTCCTCTTTGGCGGTATTCATCTTTTGGGCGAGGACTCCATTCTCCATGCGATCGTCAACGGTTCTGCCTATGTCATTTTAGGTCTCGTCTTTGGAATCATCTATATCAAGAATGACAAGAACATCTGGGCTCCGATTGCTGTTCATATCCTTTCGAACACCATCGCCATTCTCGGCATCTTATTTCTCTTGTAGGAGGCTTGATCATGATTCCTTATGGACGTGCCATCTGTTATTCAGGTTATCGCATCGGACAAAGCCCGATCACTAAGATGTATCCAAATGAAGCGGAGGTCTTAGACGATCTTCTGCTTCTTTCCAAGCACTATGACTACATCCGGATGTATGACATCTCAAAACACGCCCGTTCAGTCCTTGAGGTCATCAAGACCCACGGTCTTGACCTGAAGGTCATGCTTGGGGTCGAACCCCGTGGTGAGATTTCTAATCCGGCATGCCCGTGGGGTGGACTGAAGACTGATGCCGAAATCAAAGAAAACCGGATCAAGAACATCGAAGCCCTTGATGCGCTTCTGGCCCTTGCTGAGGCATACTCTGATCACGTGCTTGCACTTTCCGTCGGAAACGAATCAACTTCCCCCTGGCATGGCAACCTGATGGCCCCTGAGACCATCCGAGACCATGCCCTCTATCTGAAAACCAAAACAACCCTTCCGGTGACGTTTTGCGAAGGTGCGGATGTATTTAGAACCACCGGGCAGGTGATCGCTCCCGCACTGGATGTCATTTCAATCCATTCCTATCCCTTATGGCATCAAGTCAGTTTTGATCAAGCCATCCAAAGAACCAAGGATGAGTATTTGGACATCAAAACACGCTTTCCAGACAAACAAGTCATCATGACCGAGTATGGGTGGACGACAAGCGCCAATGACAAAATGGACGCTTCAATCACCGATGAGACCCATCAATTGACTTATCTTGAGGCCATGGACGACTTCAGTCACCAAAACCAGATCGTCATGTTCGTCTTTGAGGCCTTTGATGAGCCATGGAAAGGCTCTATGGATCCCAAGGAACCGGAAAAACACTGGGGACTCTATGATGTGGAGAGACGACCTAAGGCATACGCCAAGAAAAATCATCAATGAACACTCACAAAAGGACCATTTGGTCCTTTTTCATTAAAAAAGGGTCAGGCCACAGCCTAACCCTTCTTAACGCATGGATGTGATCAGAATTCAGTATCAGCAAGCAACACCGTTTTGGGTGTCTTGGTTCCCGTCAGTTCGAGATAGAAATTGGCGAGTGCTGTCTGATGATATGGAATCACAAAGATCGTTCCGACACCCAATGCCAGCGCTCCGAGCAGATACCAACCGATGAATGACAGGTTCAACCAGAACAACCGGCCTTTGTGTCCCCTCATCAGTTCTTGGCTTTTATCAATGGCTTCGGTTGCTGAGAGTTCCGGATGATCAGCCAGAATGTAGAACGTCTGGCTATAGGCAAGCGACTTGATGATGCCGGGAATGATGAGCAACAGTGTCCAAAGAAAGACAAACACTGTTCTAAGGATAAAGGCAACGATGTTGTTTGCCAGATTTTCCTTGAACCCATTGATCAAAATTTCAAAATGATCACCTTTCGTATCGGTTCTCCACAAGTCAAGCAAGTAACTGGCCTGCCCGACTAGAACCGGACCTGAGAGAATCAGACCAACAGCGGCCACACTTGAGCCCATGACAGCCCCAACAATCAAGGTGACAACCAAGACCATCCAGTAAGTCCCTTTGAGACGATTCCACGACTGGACGCGTAATTCTTTTGCAGACATCACTATTCCTCCATCACGACACATCGGTGTCTTTTTTGTTTTTTTCATGTTTATTATACCATTTGAGCTTCAACAATGCCTCATAAAGAGGACCATTGCTGAAGAAGATCAAAAGAAAACGGTCCGAAGACCGTTCATGCTTGGGTGACGCTTTGGAAAGCGTCGGAGTCAATCGATACAAAGACCGATCCAGTGGCATTCTCTCCGACCAACCGAAGGCGATAAGTCCCTTCGGATAATGTGACCTCGTTGTTTTGATCAACAACGACGATGCGATCATAACGGTCAACGAGAACCACTTTGAAATTGCTTTGTCCCCGAGGACTGCTGACGGTGAGTGACATCGGCTCATTGGCATTGATTTCATAAAGTGTCATCGTGCCATTGAATGATTCGAAGGTGGCATATCCGCCATCGGCATCAAATGAGAGTTGCCGTCTCTCGTAGTCACAGCGGTCTTCGAGACTGACGATGGCGCTATGGTCGACAAATGATTCCTGATTGCTGTTGGTTTCACAACCAACAAGCAAGAAGACAAGGATGATGAGGATGGTGATCATATGTGTTCTCATGAGTGTTCTCCTTTATACTGTTTGATTGAGTGACTGCAGATAGAGCATCGAGCACTGTGGTTCAAGGGTGTGAACGCACGTCGTGCGTCTTAATGTGTTGGTTTGTCTTTTGGTTTGTTTTCTCATGGGTTCATCTCCTTTGTTCGTGATTCTTATCAATCAGCGGTATGTCAGGAGTTCATAGCGATCCTGACCAAGTCCTTCAAGGGTGTGAGCTTTGAGGCACATCGTTTGAATGTGTTCATTCTTTTTGATTTTCTGGTTCATGTTCATTCTCCTTATTTGGTCAATCAGCGGTATGTCAGGAGTTCAAAGCGATCCTGACCGAATCCTTCAAGCATGTGAGCCTTGGGACTCACCAGTTCGATGTGTTCATTCTTTTTGATTTTCTGGTTCATGTTCATTCTCCTTAGTTTGTCAATCAGCGGTATGTCAGGAGTTCAAAGCGATCCTGACCGAATCCTTCGAGCATGTGAGCCTTGAGGGTCACCGGGTTTTGCTTATGATTATTGTTAATTTTTAATTTCATTTTATGTCTCCTTATCGGTTATTTGATTGATTTATTTAACTTACACCTTGATTATATTAAACCGATGATGAAAAGTCAAGGATTTTTTTGAAAAAAATTAATTTTATTGATTTGAATATTAATTTTATTGATTTCCCCTTCAATAAATGATAATTATTGCTATTTATTTATCAATATATGGGATTTTCCTGGCATGTGCTCTAAAAAAGTATGGTGGAGATGGCTCTGTTTTTCGTTTTCATCTGTCAAAAGAACACCAATGACATGAAAAAAGGATGCGACATCACCGCATCCTTGGTCATCAGATATTGAAATTGACTTTGAACATGTTAAATCAGAGACTCAAGTTTCTCCTTCAAAGGATCAGTCAGCTCTTTTGCCCTTGCCTTGATCTCCTTGACATTGGTCTCATAGGATCCCCGTCTGATCTCGTCGATATCGGGCAGGTTGATCTTGACATTGAAGAGCGCGCCTTCGAGTGCGGCGTTGAACATCAAGAGTCCGACGCCCAGATCAGACATGGTCCGCGGATTGCCGCACTTGATACAGACCTCTAGATGTCCGAGTGCTTCAAGCGCGTCATTGGCAACCGTCAATGGGACATGGATGGCCCGAATCGATGCCTTTTCAATCGACTTTTTCCTGATCAGTATCTCCATATCGGTCGATTTGGGTAGCCGATAGGCTTCCATCACGGCCTCAAATGCCTCGGTATCCTCTTCAATGGCATTCATGAATCGTTCTTTGAGTCTCCCCATGACATCGATCGCTTTCTCAAAATCAGCGCGATCCAAGGGGTCGTGAGTCTGATACTTCTTTTTCGTGACGGTCAACTGACCGACCATACGGACAAGGGATGCGCCAAGCGCACCCGAGAGGGCAGCGACCGAACCACCTCCTGGTGCCGGTTGGTTAGAATCAACGTCATTGATGAATCGTCTGAGTCCTTCAAGTTCCATGTTGGCTCCTCCTTTGATTTTTATTTGAGATCACCATAATACCATCTTTCATCACATGTTTGACATGGTTGATCCCATAATGGTAAAAGACATAACTCAAATTTGGGACATCGAGCATCACCAGATCGGCACGCTTGCCGATGGCAATCGATCCCACGCTGTCCGAAAGTCCTAGATGATAAGCGGCGTTCACAGTCACCGCATTGATGATTTCTTCTGGGGTCATGCGCATTTTTGAAGCCGCAAGTTGCATGATGAACTGAAAATTCTCGGTTGGTGAACTGCCTGGATTGTAATCGCCTGAGACAGAGACGGCAACACCGGCATCAATCATCTCACGTGCGCGCGCGTACGTTTTACCAAGATAGAAAGCGGTCCCCGGCAACAAGTTCGCGACCGTGTCGCTTTCAGAGAGACGTTTGATGTCCTCATCCGAGATCGCCAAGAGATGGTCCACACTCCTCGCTCCTAAGCGTACACCTAGTCCGGCGCCACCCAAAGGCTTGATCTCATCAGCGTGAAGTCGTCTCATGAACCCTAGTTCACTCGACGCCTTCAAGATCCGTTCCGTTTGCTCAAGGGTGAAGACCCCTTCCTCACAAAAGACATCGACCGATGTGGCAAGCCCCTCATCCTTGATCACACTGAGATCTTTGATGATCTCTTTGACATATGCCTCGGGATTGCCCTGGTGTTCAGGTGGTATCGCATGCGCTCCCATGTATGTGGAGACAATCGTCATCGGGTGATCCCGGTTCAATGCCTCGGCCACCAGCAACTGTTTGCGTTCGTTTTCGATGTCTAACCCATAACCGCTTTTCGCCTCAATGGTTGTGACCCCATAAGATAGCATGACATCAAGTGACGTCTTGGCTTGGATGTAGAGATCATCAAACGATGCCCTTCTGGTGTCTTTCACGGTCTGATGGATCCCGCCACCTTGTCTTAGAATCTCTAGGTAAGGAACCCCATGAACGAGCGCTTCAAACTCCGCTTCTCTTGATCCGCCATGCACCAAATGGGTGTGGGAATCAATGAATCCGGGGGTGACAATCGTCTGTTCAGCATCAAAGAAGATGGTCTGTTCATCACAGTATGGGACGTGGTCATCGTTTCCAAACGCCATGATTTTCCCATCTTTGACCGCAATCCATGCCTCATCAATGGAAACAAGGGTTCCCAAGGTCTTGCCTCTGAGGGGCGGACATTGCTGGTTCGTATAAAGGGTTTTGATGTTTCTGATCAAGACATCGGCGTGTTCATGTCTGGCTTTCATATGTGCCACTCGATGATCTTCGTGTGGTCAAACGCCGTCAGCCCCAGTTTGTCGACGGCCAACCGAGCAAGCCTTTCAAGATCGATGTCTTTGTCATGGGGCTCATCGGCACACGCTTGATAATATTTGATGCTCTCAAGCAAAGCGCTCCTTGGAACCAGACCGATGATCTCACTTGAAGGGATGTCGACATGATACCGTCTGGCTTCCATCTTGACCATCTCAAGCACTCGGTAAATCGGATTTTTGGAGTGGTCTAGAATATTCATCGTGACCTGAACAGAATCTGTCTCTTCAATCATCGCCGGACCCGCTTGAACATACTGGAATCCACCACTTGATTTTCTGATCGTTCTGGCAATCGCTTTGGCAACCTTGATCTGATTGGTCATGAGGTTGATGTTATATGCCAACAACGGGTTGCGAGCGCCGATGGCACACGCACCAAATGTCTCATGAGGCTTATTTGGTCCAACATCCGGAACCCACACAGGATCTTTCATTTTTTCTTTGAGACCTTCGAACTCACCTTTTCTAATGGTTGGGAGATTGACCCTGTCCTCAGTTGTCGCTGCCAAGGCATAGAGATAGATTGGCAGCTGGTATGTCTGACTGACTTTTTCTGCCAACGCTTTGGCCATGGCAACCGCCTCATCCGTGGTCACACCGGCAATCGGGATGATGGGAAGGACATCGACAGCGCCCATTCGGGGGTGTTCACCCTGATGTGTCCTCATATCGATCAGTTCAAGCGCTTTCCCAAAAAAACGGACCAGCGGTTCTTCCATCGCTTTGGGATCACCAATCAAAGTGATCACACTGCGATTGTAATTCGGATCTGCCTCAACAGAGACCAGTTTGAACCCCTTTTGTTCTTTGAGTGGTTCGGTAATTGCATGAATGATGCTCTCATCACGGCCTTCTGATATGTTTGGCACACATTGGACGATTTGTTTCATCATGATGCTCCTTTCTTCTCGGTCTCTCTCAAAGCCCGGCTGATGAGCGCGTCATCTGCCACTTCGGGAATTGTGACATGGGCATCTTCTTTCTCGTGATTGAACAGGATTGCGGTCTCCATGGCATGAGGATTGGTTGCCCACGCTCTTCTGGCAACCCCTGCCATGACATCAAAGGTCATCGCTTGCTGCAAGCGATGATCGACTTCTAGAGACCCATCTAGGACCATCCCATATCCACCATTGATGGCTTTCCCGATACCGACACCACCCCCATTGTGAAGGGCGACCAAACTCATTCCCCTAGACGCATTTCCAAGAGCGACCTGCGTCGCCATGTCCGCCATGATGTTGGACCCATCACGGATGTTGGCGGTTTCCCGAAACGGGCTGTCGGTGCCACCGGTATCGTGATGATCCCGGCCGAGCATGATTGGGCCAAGTTTGCCCTCCCGGATCCGTTTGTTGAACGCCAAAGCGATGTCCATCCGACCTTTGGCATCCGAATAGAGAATCCTGGCTTTGGTCCCAACCACGAGTTTGTTCTCTTCGGCATGTTTGATCCATAGCCAGTTGTCAAGATCCTGGAACCGTCGGTCTTTGTCAATGGTCATCAAGGCAATCCGATCGGTTTCCTTCAGATCGTCTTCTTTCCCTGAAAGACAGACCCATCTGAAAGGACCGTATCCATAATCAAAGAGGATCGGACCCATGATATCTTCAACATATGACTGAAAAACAAACCCATCACTGTCATTGATACCGTTTTGACAAATCTCCTTGATGCCGGAGTCGTATAAGGCTTTCAGGAAACTGTTCCCGTAATCAAAGAAGTATGTGTGTCTTTGAGACAAGGTCTTGATGGCTAGGTAATGTCTCTTGAGACTGTCATCGACACACCTCTTGAACCGGTCCTTGTCATGTTCCAAAAGCGCGGTGCGCTCTTCGAATGAAAGACCGACTGGGGTGTATCCGCCATCATAGACGGCGTGACAACTGGTTTGGTCAGAAAGAAGATCAATCTCGATATGATGGTCGACAGCATACTCAAGTAAATCAACCACATTGCCGTGATAGGCAATGGCCATCGCCTCAAAGGCCTTTTGGGCTTCTTTGGCGCGGGCAAATGCCGCCTTGGCATCATCTGTGACCCACGACACCCAGCCTTGTTGTTTCCTGGTCTCAATCCGTGATCGGTCGACCTCACAGATGATGCCAACCCCACCAGCGATGGTGATGGCTTTCCCTTGGGCACCACTCATACCACCAAGTCCGGAAGAGACGAACAGTTTGCCTTGAAGGTTCTTCTCGTTTCCAAGACCAAGTTTCAAGCGACCGGCATTAAGCAATGTCGAATACGTGCCATGGACAATGCCTTGAGGGCCGATGTACATCCAACCACCAGCCGTCATCTGGCCATAGTTGGCGACACCAATGGCCGCGGCACGGTTGAAATGGTCCTGATCATCTGCGAATCCGACCATCAGACCATTGGTGATGATCACCCTCGGCGAGGACGGATCGGATGCAAAAAGGCCGAGTGGATGACCTGACATCACAACCAAGGTCTGGTGATGTGTCATGTCTTCGAGGTATGCCTTGATCAAACGGTATTGCATCCAGTTCTGGCACACTTGTCCGGTCTCGCCATAGGTGACGAGTTCATAAGGATACAAGGCCACTTCGGGATCAAGATTGTTATCAATCATCACTTGGAAGGCTTTCCCTTCCAGCGTTCGTCCTTGGTACGCATCCAACGGTTTCCCTCTCATCCGTTCTTTGGGCCTGAAGCGATACCCATAGATCCGACCCCGTGTCAAAAGTTCGGCCAAAAATTCCGGAGCGAGTGTCTCATGCCACGCCTTTGGAATGTATCTGAGCGCATTTCTAAGAGCAAGTGCCTGGTCTTCTGGCGAAAGGTTGACGGACCTTTTGGGGGCCCGCCTGATCCCGGGATCAAACACACAAGGATCGGGGATCCTGGTCATCAGATCTTTAAGTGTTTTGATATGTGTCATAGAATCACCCTTTCATGAACAATGGATGGTTATCGTTTGTCTTTCAGTTCAAACAAATAACTGATGATCGCTTTGGTCATCCCCGCCATGGGCACCGCTAGAAGCACACCGACAAAGCCGAACAAACCCCCGAAGAAAATGAATGCGGACAAAACGGCAAGGGGATGAATTTTGACTTCTTTGCCCATCACCATCGGTGAGACGATACTGCTTTCAATGACTTGTTCGACAATCTGGAGAATCACGACAATGATGATGGCGATCACAAAGATCCGTCCATCCTGACCAACATCGATGGCATCAAGTCGGTTTGAAAACAAGAACAGCACGGGCAAAGCCAAGCCAATCCAAGCCCCGACATAGGGCACAATCGCGAATAACCCCATCAACAAGGCGAACAACAAGGCATGAAAGACCGTGAAATTGGGGATAAAGAAACTCAATATGGTCAGTGTGACGGCGAAAAACACAAAAATCAAGGTCATCATCACCCCTTGGCCTTTGAAATAATGGCCAATCACATCATTGCCACGGCGGCCAAGCTCGACAACATGGACCCTGATCTTCGTTGGGGCAAGCATTGAGATCTCATTGAAAATGGTTGACTTTTCCTTCACGAGATAATAGAGGAACACTGGTGTCAAGAGTACCGTGAAGAAGGCTGAGAACAAGGATTGGAAAAGAACCATGATAAAGACAATGGATTGTGAGAGAATACCTGCAAGCACGGACAACGACAGACCGCTTCCATTGATGGCACTCACAATCTGGTCCATATCGACGTCTGCAAACTGGCTCTCAAACTGTTGAAGGGCGGCATTGATGAGGTCCATCACCCCTTGATCGGAAATGGCATTCAAGGAACTACGGATGATCGAGGTCATCTCCGAGACCAGGAATGCGACCGAGACAGTGATGATCAGAAGCAATCCTGTGACACCAATGGCAATGGCTAGGGGAATGGCGAGAGACCGTTTGATTTTCAAACGCGCCTCCATCCATTTGGCCAAAGGTCCAATCAAAAACGATAGAAAGAAGGCGATGGCAAATGGAATGATGACCGCTTTCGCCGCGCTGATAAAGCGCGAAAGAACCTGATCAGCAAACAATTTGGTGAGATAGAGCCCCAAAATGGTGATGGTGATGATTGAGACAATAAGAAGGATGCGTTTGAGTTTTTCAGTCGTCAACATATGATGACGCCTCCTATGTTTTTTGATTGTCCAAGAAGAGATCGTCGAAGTCACCTTGACAGAGACGTTTTTCCATCGCTTGGATCAGAATATGCATTTCCGTATCGTTATTGACCACAGGAATATCTTTTCGAATGCGGTGATAGAGTGTTTCAGTCACCTTACCCAAGCCGGTGATCCCCCTAAACTCGAGGGCTTGGGCCGCAGAAAGAAGTTCCATGGCAATGACTTTGAAACTGTTATCAATGATCATCCTGACTTTGGTTGCCGCATTGAATCCCATGGATACATGGTCTTCCTGATTGGCGGATGAGGGAATGGAATCCACAGAGGCAGGATAAGCGAATGTCTTGTTCTGATTGACAATGGATGCGGCCGCGTACTGCACAATCATGAATCCGGAGTTCAACCCGGGATGAGGGGTAAGAAAAGCCGGTAACCCATTAGAGAGTTGTGGGTTGACGAGACGTTCAATCCGTCGTTCACTGATATTGGCAAGTTCACTGACCGCCATCGCCATGTAGTCAAATGACAAAGCAAGTGGTTGACCATGGAAATTACCAGCTGAGATGGCACTTTGATCCTCGACAAAGACCAACGGATTGTCGGTGACAGCATTCATTTCTGTCTGAAGAACCTCTTCAACATGATGAAAAACCCCCAAAGATGCGCCATGGACCTGAGGCGCACAGCGTAAGCTGTAAGCATCCTGCACCCGCTTTCGATCAGGTTTTTTCAAGTGTTTGCTGGAAGAAAGATAGAATGCCATTTCTTCAGCTGCCAGACGTTGGCCATGATGACCACGTGTCTCATGGACCCTGATGTCTAAGGCATCACTGATCCCTTCAAGGGCTTCCATCGTAAGCGCATAGGACAGATTCGAAAGATGATAGAGCCTCATCGCGTCATGAAGGGCAAGCGCACCAATCGCGCCCATCGCTTGGGTCCCGTTGATCAGGGCCAATCCTTCCTTGGCATAAAGCACATAGTCCGGATCGATCTTTGTCTTAATGAGCGCTTCTCTTGCCGGCATCCGTTTTTCCTTGTGGAAAACCTCACCACATCCGATCAACGGTAGTGCCATATGGGCAAGCGGTACAAGGTCTCCACTCGCACCTAAACTGCCCTGATCAAAGACAACTGGGATGATGTCTTGATTCAAGAAGTCCAGCAAACGCAAAAGCGTGTTTTTCCTGATTCCGCTTCTGCCTTTCGAAAGGGCATTGATCCGGAGTGCCATCATTGCCCTGACAGTGGCTTTGTCAAGGGGTTTTCCTGTCCCACATGCATGACTCTTCAAAAGATTGACCTGCAGTGTTCTGACATCACATAGGTCAATGGCAACAGATGCGAGATGTCCAAATCCGGTATTGATGCCATAGACAGGATGTCCTGTCTCAAGGATATCACTGACCACGTTAGCGCCGTCTTCGACCGATTGTAATGCCGCATCAGAGATCGTGACCAACGGGTGATCATAGGCAATCTCTATCAACGTCTTCAGTGTCATGCTGTTTCCATCAAGTGTGATCATAGTCCCATCCTTTTTTATCTGGTTGTGTGTCAGTCAGCCATCAATGCTCCGAGGGCGATGGATTGATATTTTGTGTCTTTCGTATCCGCCCGGCTGGTCAGGACCACCGGTTTCTTGGCACCGACAATGACACTCGCGCTTTTCGCGTTGGCGAGAAACATCATGGTCTTATAAAACACGTTGCCGGCTTCAATTTGCGGCATCAACAAGACATCGATATCACCGGCCATCGGATCAAGGATCCCTTTGTGCAATGCCGCATCCTTGCTGATGGCATTGTCCAAACCAAATGGGCCACCAACGGCACATCCCTTGATCCGACCATTCAAGTAACGGTCGACAAGCGCTTGACAGTCCAAGGTGGCAGGCATTTTCGGATTGACCTTCTCTACCGCAGCGATGCACGCCACATTGGGATGAGTGATCCCTAGAGCTCTTGTCACCAACAAGCTGTTTTCAATGATTTCTTGCTTCGTATCAACGTCCGGATAGGTGTTCATCGCCCCATCGGTCATCAACAGAAACTTATGATACCCGGCAACTTCCATGACCGAGACATGAGACAATCGGTTCGGCGTTCGAAGCCCGATATCTTTGTCCAAGACAGCCTTTAGGATCACTGATGTATCAACAAGTCCTTTCATCAGAAAATGCTTTTTCTTCGTTGATACCAGTTTGACCGCTTGCAGACAAGCCGCGACTGGATCACTTTGATCAATAACCACATAGTCCTCATGGGCCATACCAAGATCATTCATCATCTCACAAAGTTCGGTTTTGGGACCGACCAAAACAACGTCGACCAAACCATCCTGTTTGGCTGCCTTGACCGCTTCCAAAACAGGTTTGTCATTGGCCATAGCAACGACCAATGTCGCTTTCTTCACTTTTTTGGCTTCATTGATCAGATCATTCATGGATTTAATCATGTTCTAACACCTGCCCATAAATTTTGGCTTGTTCCTTGCCTTGAAGCACTCTCAATGCCCCTAAGACGAGCGCTTCCATCTCATCCTCACCAGGATAAGTCATGACATCGCTGATAAACGCCACCCGCCTTATGATATGATCAGTGATCCGCCCATCATAGGCAAGACCTCCGGTCAAAACGATCCGATCGACCTGCCCTTCCAAGACCGTCGCGGCTGCCCCAATCTCTTTGGCGATCTGATAGCACATGACGTCTTGGATGAAAGCGGCAAACGTATCGCCTTCATCAATCATTTTCCGGATCTGGCTGCCATCATTGGTCCCCAAATAAGCAACAAGCCCGCCGTTACCGTAGTTCTTACGCTTGATCTCCTCTAGTGTGTAGCGACCTGAGAAGACCATTTTATAAAGGGGCCCCAAAGGCACTGTGCCACTGCGCTCAGGCGACATCGGTCCATCGCCGTCAAGGGCGTTGTTGACATCGATCACACGTCCCTTATGATGGACCCCAACACTGATTCCTCCGCCCAGATGGGCGATAATCAGGTTTAGATCCTGATAATCCTTACCAAGGTCTTTGGCCGCTTTCAATGCGATCGCTTTCTGATTGAGCGCATGAAAAAGCGAGACCCGTCTGATCTCTGGCATACCCGTGTAGCGGGCGATATCCTCCATCTCATCCACCGCGACCGGGTCAACGATAAAGGCTTTGATCCCGATGTCATCAGCCATCCGCTTCGCGATGACTGCACCAAGATTCGAAGCGTGCTCGCCACGGGCAGCCTCTTCCATATCTTTGACCATCACCTGATCGACTCCATAGGTGCCGCTTTCAATGGGCCTTAACATCCCGCCCCGCCCGACGACAGCACAAAGTGATGATGGGTTGATCCCGTGTTCTTTGAGGGTATCGGTGACCGCATCTAACCGGTAAGCGAACTGATCGATGATCTTCTTAAACGTTGATAAGGTCTTCACATCATGCCTGATGTTTGTCCTGAATACCTCTTGATCATTGTCATATAAAGCGATCTTGGTACTCGTTGATCCTGGGTTGATTGCCAGTATGCGAAACGTCATTGTATCCTCCTTGTTCATATGGTTCGGTCATCTCTATTCATTATACCATGTGAGCGTTTTCAAAGACAATGTCAGGGGTCAAAAAGAAAGGAGACGCTTTTCTCGTCTCCAGTACCTTCCTCAGGCTTTTGGCTCCTCAATCTGTCGCAAGAGATTGATACACAGACCAAGATTGTACTCTTTGGCATAATCCAAAGCGGTTTTTTGCCGTTTGTCGCGCCTGAGTGGCAACGATTTTTCCAAAAGTGCGCGCAAACGGGTATGATCGCGGTTCAACACCGCGATGGCCAATCCTTGTTTGTCACACAACCGTTCATATTTCGGAGTTGCCATATACGCCTTTAAATAGGAGAGAATCTGATCCTTCTGATCCATGACCGCAAGATCAACTGGCGTCTCATACCGACGATTCTGGATATCGATATAGGCATCATGGGCCAAAAGCAATCTGATCGTTTCGACTGTGCCGAATCTGACGGCGTTGAACATCGGCGTCTCAAATTGGTCATTGAGCTGATTCGGGTCCAGATTTTGGTTCAAAAGCATGTCAATCATCGGCACACTCGCAGTCTTGGTCGCATAATGCAACAACGAATTGCCAAAAAAATCCTTTTGGAACCATGACTGTTTTCCGACCTTCAAGAGATCCGCGACAACATCGGTCCGACCATTCAAAATCGCATAGTGGACAGGCAAACGGTCGTCTTTGGTCTTCTTGTTGGTTTGCCCCCCATTTTCAATCAACAACCTGATCAAATCCGAATGACCCTTGGCGGCTGCCAAGTGAAGCGTGGTCTCGCCCATCCGATTCTCGACATTGACCTTGGCAAAACGGGCCAGCAAACGTTTGGCAATGTCGAGTTTGCCCTTTCTGGCACAATCAAAAAGCGCGGTTTCCCCGTGTTCATCCACTAGGTTGACGTTCGCATCTTGGGCCAGCAAAAAATCGATGACATCCATCGCACTCCCGAGCACAGCGTAATGCAAGAGACTTTTTCCTTTGTCGTCGACCATCTCGGGATGCGTCATGGTGTCCATCACTGCCGTCACATCATTCTTTAATGCACTTTGAAAGATGTCCATCACACATCACCATCCTTGCCTTCATTTTAACCGATTTTTCAAAAAATCAACAAAAAAGAAAAAACGCACACCTTTGAAGGCGTGCGAGAGGACTTACTTGACCGATTCTTTTAAGAGCTTACCGGCTCTGAATGCGGGTGATTTTTGTTCCGGCACAGTGATCAGTTCACCAGTCCTTGGATTCTTACCGGTGCGTTGCACGCGGTTGCGGACTTCAAATGTTCCAAAACCAGTGACGACAACTTTTTCGCTGCGCTTTCCAAGTGTTTCGGAAACAGTATCCGTGAATGCTTTAAGCACGTCTTCGGCAACTCTTTGAGTGACGTCTGCACGATTTGCGATAATGGCAATCAATTCAGTTTTGTTCATGTTCAAATCCTCCTATGTTCGATGTGTCAATTATATCAAAAAAGGGCAGCCATTGCAAACATTTATCGTGCTTTGATGGCTTCATGAAGCATTCAAGCCCTAAAAATCTTCACTTTTGAGGTCTCTACCGAGCAATTTTCTCACAGCGTCTTCGGCACTGATTTCTCCCTTAAGAATTTTGAAAGCAATATTGATCATTGGAAGTTCGATCCCGGTCTTGATTGAGAAGTCATGAACCGCTTCGATCGCTCTGAATCCTTCGATGGTCTGTTTCTCCTGGGCATAGACCTGATCGATAGGAATACCGAGTCCGATCTTACGTCCGGCCCGAAAATTTCTAGAGTGTTCAGAGGAGGCCGTGACGACCAAATCGCCAATCCCTGCCAATCCAAATGCGGTCTCGCGCCGACCACCCATTTGGACAACGACTCTGACAATCTCAACGATGCCTCTGGTGATGACTGCCGCCCGGGCATTTTCACCCAACCCAAGACCGGTGCACGCCCCCGAAATGACCGCGATCGCATTCTTAATCGCACCGGCCACTTCCGACCCGATCAGATCCGTTGACGTGTAGACCCTGAGATAACTGTCATTTGCGAAGAGATGTTGGATCATGGTCGCGTCCTCAAGTGAGTCGCTAGCAGCAACAAGCAATGTCAACTTGCGCAAGATGACCTCTTCGGCATGGGACGGTCCTGTCAATTGGACGAATCCTTTGAGCAAATGGGAAGGGATTTCCTCATGCGCGATCTCACTGGATCGCTTCGATGTCCCGGGCTCGATTCCTTTGGCGACATTGACAAACAGTTTCGGTGTTTCCAAGAGACTGGCAATGGTTTGAAAGACAGCTCTGATAGCCTTTGATGGGACACCAAGCACAATCACATCCGAAAACGCCAGACATGTCTTCAAATCACTGGTCGCTTTGACCTGATCCGGCAACACCGTGTCGAAAAAAGGATGCAAATGGCGATTGATCATATCAACCGACTCGGCTCTGACATCATAGACGAGTGGCAGATGACCGTTGTCAGAGATCACTTGGGCAAGGGTTGTGCCCCAGGCCCCACCACCAATAAATGAGACATTCATGGTCACGCCTTCTTTCTCATGATCAGTCGAACCGGCGTTCCTGTAAAGTCGATGGCCTGACGGAGCCGGTTGTCGAGATATCTATGGTATGAAAAATGCACAAAATCGGGATTATTGACAAATACTGCGAATGTCGGTGGCTTGATCGCCACCTGGGTCATGTAGTTGAACTGGGCTCTCCCATGATTGAAGATTGCAGTCGGATTCATGGCAATGGCATCTTGCAGGATATCATTTAGGATATGCGTCTGGACTTGCTTGCGGTAGTTCTCAAACGCATTCTTGATGGCTGGGAAAATGGTTTGGATGCGAGCGTTGTGCTTGGCTGACACGAAGACAACCTCAGCATAATCGAGAAACCTGAACTCATCCTTGATGGTCTTCTCCATTTTTTTCATGGTCCGCTCATCTTTTTCGACCGCGTCCCATTTGTTGACGACAATGACAACCGCCTTGTGATGGTCCTCAACATATCCACCAACATGCTTGTCCTGTTGAATGACCCCTTCCTCACCATCAATCACGAGCAAGGCGACATCCGAACGTTCAAGCGCTTGAAGGGCACGAAGCACACTGTACTTGTCAGCATTCTCATAAATCTTCCCGCGTTTCTTGATCCCTGCCGTATCAATGACAACATAATGTTCACGATCACGTTTGAACTGGGTATCGATGGCATCCCTGGTGGTTCCTGAGATCTCACTCACGATGACCCGTTCAAATCCAAGAATAGCGTTGGTCAGTGATGACTTTCCGACATTGGGACGTCCGACAATGGAAAAACGAATGGTCTCATCATCATAGGGTTGTGGTTCATCATCTTTGAGATGGGAGATGATCTGATCGAGAAGGTCACCAATCCCGATGCCGTGATGACTGCTGATCGCCACCGGATCGCCAAGGCCAAGCGCATAGAATTCAAATGCGTTGTTTGCCATGCTGATGTCATCGATCTTATTGACGGCAAGGATCACGGGCTTGTCACTGACATATAGCATCTTAGCGATATGATGATCCGCATCGGAGAGCCCCATACGGCCATCAACGACAAAAACGATGACGTTTGCCTCATCCATCGCAATTTGTGCTTGGGCCTTGATTTGGTTCAAAAAAGGGGCATCGCCGATGTCGATGCCCCCTGTGTCAATGACCCTGAAATGTTTTGTCAGCCATTCGGCTTTGGCGTAAAGACGGTCGCGGGTAATTCCGGCTTCATCGTCGGTAATAGACAACCTGGCCCCGACAATACGGTTGAACAGGCTTGATTTTCCAACGTTTGGGCGACCGACAATCGCAACAATGAACGGCATAGGCTCACTGCCTTTCGGTCAATTATTTTTTGAGATCATCTTCGAAGAGATCTCCGAGCGTGATCTTGTCTTCCTTGTCATCATCTTCAAGATATTGTTCGAAGGAGGAACGTTCATCGCGTTCCTGAATCCGTCTGATCGACAGTTTCATGTTCCAACGGTCACGATTCGCTTCAAGGATCAAAGCGTCAATTTCATCATCAATCGCGAAATAATCCTCAGGGCGTCCGATTTTCTCCATTGAGAGTTCGTTAGCAGGAATGAATCCTTCGACCCCTTGGACCATGACTTTGAGGCCATCTTTGGACACTTCAGCGACAATGGCTTTGACGATATCCCCACGCTTGACCGTAACATTTTTCCATGGATTGTCCTCTAAGGCTTTCTTCGACAATGAGATCTTTTCTTTCTTGGGATCAAGTTGGATGATCGAAAGTGTCACCTCATCACCAATTTTGACGAAACTCTCAAAATTGTCATTGGGGTTCCAAGAGAACTCGTTTTTATGAAGCAGACCACGAACATCGCGGGCAACTTCAACAATAATGCCAAACGGCAACTTCTGGAAAACTGTTCCCTTGACGGTATCTCCAACGTTATGGGCGTCGTAGAAATCCTCATAAGGGGTCTTCATCAGGGCCTTGATGGACAAATCAAGACGATTGCCTTCCTTTTTGATGACCTTGACGTCAACTTCCTGACCTTTGTCAAGGACGTCTTCGATCTTGTCGATGCGATAGTGGCTCACCTGTGAGATACGCAAGAGACCGACCACGTGATCAAAGCGGATGGTGGCAGCATGCGGTTCGAGTTTGTCAACGGTGCCTTTGAGAATATCACCGGTGTTGATCTGGTCGAGTTCTTCCTGACGGGCCTGGATGCGTGCTTCATACGCCTTTTGACGCTCACGCTCGAAAATGGCTTTGCGGGATGCGACGATCCGACGGCTACGGCCGCGGGTACTCGCTTCGATGATCTGCACCTCGAGTGGTTTACCACGAAGGGTATCCTTCTCTTTGACAAGATCATAATCTAGCAAACTATAAGGTAGGAACAATTCGTTTTCAAGGTAAGCCAAAACAAGGCCTTTTTCCTTGACGCTTTTGACCTTTGCCGTCACGGTTTCGCCGCTTTCTTGAATCTCTTGGATCTTCTTGAAATGCTCCTCGGCGACCAATGGCAGGCGTGAAAGCAAAATCTGGGCGGGTTCATCGGTAATCTTCTGAACCTTGGCGCGCACTTTGTCGCCTTCATGGATCAGCCCGATGAATGTGTTCGGGGCCGGTTTGCTATAGTTATCAAGATGAATCTTGCCCTCGGTCGTGTATTGGACATCGAGCCAGATCGTGTTCTCTTCTATTTTGATAACCGTCCCTTCGACGATTTGTCCGACCTTCAACGTGTTAATCTCCATGTTCCTTCTCCTTTTTGTCGATCAATTCTAGAATCTTATCGACGACGTCATCCACCGTCAGATAAGTCGTATCCAATTCAATGGCGTCATCAGCCATCCTGAGAGGTGAGGATGCGCGTGTCGAATCCTTCTGGTCTCTCGTCTTGATGTCATCGATGACTTTTTTCATCGGGTTCGCCTTGCCCTTGCGCAGGTGCTCAGCGTATCGCCTTTTTGCCCGTTCCTCGACATTGGCTGTGAGGAAGATCTTCAAATCGGCTTCAGGCAGAACGACCGTGCCGATATCACGTCCGTCCATCACCACGTTTCCGATCATTGCGGCCTGACGTTGCAGTTTGACCAAGATGTCCCTGACATAGGGAAAACTTGAGACAAGCGACACATTGTCAGTCACGGCATCCGATCGGATGTCTTCGGAGACATCGCGGTTTTCAAGGTAAATCCGGTCTTTGTCATAACAGATATTCAAAGTCTCCAAAAAACGATAGGCATCAGGGTTGGAAAGTTCAATCCCTGTTTCCAGGGCTTTGAGGGTGACGGCCCGGTACATGGCACCGGTGTCGATGTGTGTCCAATTCAGTTTCCTGGCGACTTTCTGGCTGATGGTGCTCTTACCCGATCCCGCTGGTCCGTCGATGGCGACTTGAAATCCAGGCATGACTTACCTCCATACATGTATGATTATACCATAATTAGCCTGATCATCCCACAGTTTTTATGTGTTTTTAGACGATTGATGCGCATATAGCTTCTTGACTTCATGGATCTTGAGCGGCCTGTAGGTACCTCTCTCAATTCCTTCAAGGGTCAAGAAGTCGTAACGAATCCGCGTCAACTTCTTGACTGGATGTCCGATGGCTTCCATGATTTTGCGAACTTCACGATTGCGACCTTCGGTGAGTGTGATGCTGATGAGGGTGCTTTGATGCGTTTTGTCAAGCTCGACAAGACGCACATCCTGTGGTCGTGCGAGATGCCCATCCTCAAGGGTAATCCCTTTTCTGAGCGTTCTGATCTTTTCTTTGATCACAATGCCAGACACGCGGGTCAAATACGTCTTCTCAACCTCGAAAGAGGGATGGGAAAGACGGTTTGCAAGCTCGCCGTCATTGGTCAGGATAATCAGACCGGCGGTGTTGTAGTCAAGACGGCCGACCGGAAACAGTCTTAGATCACGATGTCGCTGCTCGAGCAGGTCGATCACGGTCTTGCGACCTTTGTCATCAGAAACAGCCGAGAGGACACCAGTGGGCTTGTTCATGAGGAAATAATGGAGCTCCACGCTCAAAAGCGGCTTGCCATCGACCGTCACACGATCATCCGTGCCGACTTTGGTACCGAGTTCTGTCACGGTCACGCCATTGACTTTGACACGACCTTCCAAAATGATCAGATCACACTTGCGGCGAGAGGCAATGCCCCGATCCGCCAATACTTTATTCAAACGTTCCATGGTTTCACCCGTCTCATTATAGCACACATCGCAAAAACATCAGCCCGCAAACGTCATCGGACAGCATAAAAAAAGCGCATCAACATCGTGACGCGCATGTTGATTATTTTCAAACCATCACTTGTCTCTTGAAACATAGGATCCATCATCGGTGTTGACAATGATTTTGTCACCCTGTTCAATGAACATCGGAACCTTGACAAGTAAACCGGTTTGGACAATGGCATCCTTCATGGCGTTGGTTTTGGTATCCCCTTTGACGGCCGGATCTGCTTCTGTGACTTCGAGAACCACTTTGTCAGGCAGTTGGACGCCAAGAATTTCCCTGCCATCATAAAAGAGAACAGAGACTTCCATACCTTCGTAAATATACTTGAGTTCGTTTTCAATCTGCACCGCTGAAATATCAACCTGCTCATAGGTCTCAGTGTTCATGAACACATGAACATCACCATTGGCATAAAGATACTGCATGCCGGTCTTGTCTATCTGGGCTTTGTCAACCTTGGTACCGGCATTGAATGTGTGGTCAACAACCGCACCGGTCCGAAGATTTCTGAGCTTGCTTCTGACAAAGGCTGCGCCTTTGCCGGGTTTGACGTGCATGAATGAGATGATTTGGTAAATATGACCGTCAAACATGATGGTTTGGCCGGTTTTGAATTCATTTGTACTGATCATAGGTTTGGACTCCTTTTTTTTGCCGTTTTCATTATACACGACATATCGCGCTCAGACAACACCTTTTGTCTGAAGAAATTCAATGGCTTCGAGGTAACTTTCGACTTTGTTGCCCATGAAGGTCTTATCGACAACATCCTTGATCAGATTGACCTTCCGAAAAGGTTCACGATTCTCAATATCCGACAAGTGAACTTCAACTTTGGGCATCTGAATCATGTCCAAAGCATCCCTGATCGCGACACTGGTGTGCGTATACGCCCCAGGATTGATCAACAAGGCATCAAAGTCAGCATCCATGGCATCATGAATGACATCGATGATGTCGCCTTCGTGGTTGCTCTGGAAAAAGGAGAAGTCAATCTCCGGAAACGTCTCAATCAGCTTTTCATGTAGTTCCTCAAGCGTGAATTGTCCATAGTGGCTGGCCTGACGACGCCCAAGCATGTTCAGGTTCGGTCCGTGGATCACAAGCAATGTCATCATATACCCCTTTCTTTCAATGCCTTTCTGATGGTGTCGACAGCAACCATTGGGTCATCGTCGTTTGCGACCATCAGATCAGCAAAGTCACGATATTTCAAAAAGCGTTCCTCATAGAGGGTCTCAATTGATTTTTTCATCAGGAGTGGTCGGAAAATGCCCTCGTCAAGACGGGTTCGAAGGGTCTCAATGTCAACATCGAGACAAATCACGAAACCAGTCATCAAGGCTTTGTTTTCTTTTCTGGTGACGATCCCGCCACCGCAAGAAACGATGTGATCACCGTCTTTGACCGATTGCAAAGCCGCGGTTTCGAGTTCTCGGAACCGGTCTTCACCAACCCGTTCAAAAATCTCATTGATCCACATATGAGCTTCTTTCTCAATCAGGGCATCCAGGTCGATCAATGTACGGCCCAAGGCTTTTGAGAGCAGTCTCGCAACTGTTGATTTTCCCGATCCAGGCATGCCTATCACATAAATGTTCATGATGTTCTCCCTTCCTTCAAAAATGCCTTGGCAACCGATAACGCGTCATCTCGAAGGGTGTTAGACAAAGCGTCAAGCATCACCACTGACATCTGATTTTTGAACCACGTCTTTTGTTTCTTGGCGAGCCGTTTGGTCACGGCCACAATCTCTTCTTTGGCCTCTAAGAGACTGATCTCACCTTCAAGCATCCGGTCGATCTCCCGGTAACCGATCATATCAAGATGATGGCCTTGGTCCCTAAGCCATTGGACTTCACCAATGAAACCTTCATCGATCTGCCGGTCGAGCCGCTCGATCAAACGGGCTTCAAGAACGGTGCGATCGATGTCTAGATACAAAGTAAGCACCTCATAAAGACAGACGTCCTTGTTGGTTTTCTCTGAGCGTGGTGAGCCGTTTTGGGCTTGTTCGAGCGCTCTTAGGACACGCCTTCTGTTCTTGGTGTCAATTTTGAGCTTCGGGTCAAGATCCGCAAGGGCTCCAACGAGCACTTCGGTTGGGATACCGTTGTGTTCAAGGTCGAAACGTGCGCTTCGCCCTGACTCTGAGAAATCATAATCATAAAGCGCTGCTTTGACGTAGAACCCGGTACCACCGACAATGATCGGAGTATCGATACGATCGATCAGTCGCCTGGCATCCTGTTGGAAGTCATAGACGGTATAAGGGTCTTTGACATCCCTGATGTCAAAAAGATGATGGGGGATGTTTTGTCTCTCGTGGGCTTTGATTTTGGCTGATCCGATGTCAAGACCGCGATAGACTTGAACCGAGTCCCCATTGATGATCTCGCCATGAATCGCTTGGGCCAGACGAATCGACAAATCGGTCTTTCCAGATGCTGTCGGACCGACAATCACAATCACTTTCTTCATCTCAGACCACCCGCTTGAACATCTTTTCGATGTCATAAAGCGATAAGAGGATGATGGTCGGACGCCCATGGGGGCATCGATAAGGATTCTTGCATGTCCTTAAGTCTCTCATCAGTTGATTGATTTCTTGTCTTGAGAGCGGATGGTTTGCTTTGATTGCCCCTTTGCAGCTGATATCTTTGGCCAGGTGATCACGCAAGACCCTAAGATCAATCGTGTGTTTGTTTTCGAGCATGTCTGCCATGCTTTCAAGCGATTTGTCAATCTCGGTGTCTTTGAGCCATGTCGGAATCGCACTGATCAGTCCCTCTTCGGTCAACTCAAAGCCATAAGATAAAAGAGTGCCGCGGGCATGGATCAAGGTCTCGATATCGGATGGTTTAAGGGTTGGTTCATATGGAATCAACAACGGCTTTGTGGCAAAAAGAGGATCAGCCAGGGCATCGTAGTAATACTCATAACGGATGCGTTCCTGAGCGGCATGTTGGTCGATGAGGTAGAGCCCGTCATTGTTTTGAAACAAAAGATACGTCCCGGCATAAGTCCCGACATAATCGGCTTCGGGAATCTTCAGTTGGGCAGGCGCTTCATCGCGTTTATCTTCTGATGCGTCTGACTCCTCGATAAACAATGACTGGACCTTGATCGTCTCATGGTCATCCTGTTGTTCGAGGGGCCTGAGGATGTGATGCCTTTGATCTGACAAACGATCTCTGATGTGGGTCTCAAGATGATAGCCCACGACAGCCTCATTGACGAGTCTGACCTGTCGTTTTTGGGGATGGACGTTGACATCAACCAATGAGGGGTCAATCGAAAGATAGATGATGGCAATCGGATAACGGTTGACCATCAAATGGCCATGATAGCCATCACGGACAGCCTGGGTCAGCACATAATTGCTGATATGTCTTCCATTGATGAATACCGTGATGTCCTTGTTTCGGGCCCGGTTTTGTTCCGGTGACAACAAATAGGCCTTGATCCCGACCTTGTTGACATCGGTGTCGATTATGGTGATTCCCCGGGACGCGTTCTTGCCGTGGATCTGATCGATCAACGCCGTCATGTCATGGTTGCCAAGCGTCCGTCTGATCACTGTCTGATCGATTGAAAGGGTCATCCGGACAAATGGTCTTGACATCGCCATACGGTCAAAGACGTCAATGATCTGGTGTCGTTCGCTTTGTTCGCTCTTGATATGTTTGAACCGGGCAGGCGTATTGAAAAAGAGATCTTTGACAACAATATCGGTGCCGGGATTGAGGGCTGCGGCCCCCTCAAAAGTCAGATGTCCACCGTCAATGTTGACTTCATAGCCTTCCTGGCCTTTGAGGCGGGTCTTCAGTGTGACACGCGAAACAGAGGCAATCGCGGCCAACGCTTCGCCTCTGAACCCCAAAGTATGGATATGTGACAAATCGATGTCGCGGCTGATCTTTGATGTCGCATGCCGCAAACATGCCATCCGGGCATCTTCAGCATCCATCCCGGTCCCGTTATCGGTGACCCTGATGGAAGTCATGCCAACATTCTCAATCTCGACATCGATGATGGTTGCGTCGGCGTCAAACGCATTTTCAACAAGTTCTTTGACGACAGAAGCCGGACGATCAACGACTTCTCCAGCCGCGATCATGTCGGCCAGACGGGCCTCCATTTGTTTGATTTTGGGCATGTGGACTCCTTTATGGCTTTCCCTTGAGAATGGACTGGAAGTGTCTGATCAGAAGCAGGGCATCGATTGGGGTCAGCCGGTCGAGATCGGTTTTTCTGATCTCATCAAGAATCTGGGCCTGATCGGCATCGATGACATCATCTGAATCGGTCTCGAAAGCATCATAATTGAACAGGTCCAAGACAATTTTGTCTTCCTTGTTCTCAAGTTTCTTCAAGATGATTTTGCTGCGTTCAAGGAGACTCTTGGGCAAATGGGCGAGAGATGCCACCTGGATACCATAGGATTTGTCAGATGCACCTCGCTCAACATGATGTAGAAACACCATGGTGTTGTTTTCCTCTTTGGCTTTGACCGAGAGATTCGAAAGCCGATCAAGCGAGGCTTCAAGCGCGGTCAGTTCATGGTAATGGGTGGAAAAAAGGGTCTGTGCTTGGATCTTCTCATGGATGTATTCGACGATACCTTGGGCAAGAGCCATGCCATCATAAGTCGCGGTACCCCGTCCGATCTCATCAAAGAGGATCAAGGACTGGTCGGTTGCTCTGGTGAGGGCTTCATTGCTTTCAACCATTTCAACCATGAAGGTCGACTTGCCGCCAGCGATGTCATCGCTCGATCCGATTCTTGTGAACAAGGCGTCATAAAGCGGTAAAACTGCCTTATCAGCAGGCACGAAACAGCCCGTTTGGGCCATATAGACGATCAAGGCGAACATCCGCATGTAGGTTGATTTCCCACTCATGTTGGGACCCGTGATCAAAAAAATCTCATGGGGTGCCATCACAACATCGTTTGCCACAAAAGTCGTGAATTGCTCAACCACCGGATGACGTCCTGATATGATTTCAACATGTCTTTCGGATGAGAACTCAGGGCGGACAAACCGGTATGTCTCAGCCATCTCCGCCAAGGTGAGAAAGACGTCGATCTCAGCGATCTGTTTGGATAGTTCCTGAAGAGAAAATGTCTTGGTCTCAACCACAGAACGAATCTCTTTGAACAACTCATACTCGAGTGCCACCTGTTTTTCCTTGGCATGCAAGAGATCATCTTCTTTGGCTTTGAGTTCTTCGGTGATGTAGCGTTCACTGTTTCTGAGTGTCTGCTTACGCTCATAGCCGAATGACTCTTTGACAAGAGCAGCGTTGCCTCTGGTGATATCGATATAATATCCAAAGACACGATTGTATCCGACTTTGAGGTTCTTGATGCCGGTTCGCGCCCGTTCCTGTTCCTCGTAGGCTTCTAGCCAACTCTGTCCACCGGTGCCGATATCGTGAAGCTGATCAAGCGTCTCATTGAACCCTGGTTTGATGATGCCGCCTTCTTTGATGGTGATTGGTGGTTCATCATGGATCGCACGCTCAAGGTAGGCTTTCAGTTCATGATGGTCATCGATGGCTTCGATGATGGCGTCAACCAAGGGATGATGATAGTCCTTGAGCGCTGTCTTCAAACCGGGAATCAAGGCGAGGGTGTCTTGAAGCTGCTTCAGATCACGGGCATTGGCGGTCTGGTAGGCCACCCGGCCGATGATCCGGTTGATGTCATAAATGGCTTTCAGTTTCGATAGCACTTGATCACGGGGCGCATAAGGCATGAACGCCTCGATCAGATCTTGGCGGGCATTGAGCGTCTCAAGATCTGTCAGCGGATGATTGAACATCCGGATCATATGTCTTGACCCCATGGCGGTGTTGGTTTTGTTGATCCAGTACATCAAGGTTGTGTTTTTTTGGCCTGACAAGGGTTCAAAGATCTCAAGATGCCGTTTGACGCGGTGATCGACGAGCATCCTTTTGAGTGGTTCAATGGTCTGAAATGGCATCAAATGAGAAAAGGGCTGTTTTTGGGTATCATTGATGTAGTTCAGAAGATGGCTCGCTCCGCGTTTTTGTTCGGTTGGTAACGCTCTGGTGGCCTTGATGTCAAGGATGTCATAAGATGAGGAGAATGAGACCAGGCGACCGGTTGAAGACATCTTCTGGATGGCTTCAGGATCAAAATGGGGCATGACGACAATCTCCCGGATATCGAGACTTTCGATCATGTCAAGAACGTGTCTTTTATCAAGGTCGGATGCGGAAAAACTCTCTCCCGTTGAAATATCGACGTATGAGAGCACATACCCCTTTTCTGTCAGGATGACAGAGGCGATGAAGTTATTGGTCTTGGCATCAAGAATTTCTTCTTCAAGAACTGTTCCGGGTGTGATCAGCCGGATCACTTCACGCTTGACAAGGCCTTTCCCAGCTTCTGTGACCTGTTCAGCGATGGCCACCTTCATCCCTTTTTCAATCAGTTTCCTAATATACGCCTTGGCGGCATGATAGGGGACGCCACACATCGGAACCTTGGTGCCGGCATCACGTGCGGTCAGGGCGATTTCGAGAATCTTTGAGGCTAGGATGGCATCATCAAAAAACATCTCATAAAAATCACCCAGTCGAAAAAAGACTATCGCGTCAGCGTAGTCTTCTTTAATTTCGAGATATTGTTGCATCATCGGTGTATAGACTTGTTTTGATTCAGGTTGTGTCATGAACAGTCCCCAATCGGATTATAGGCCAAATGCTCCCAAAAGATCCTTGAAGTAATCGAGGAATCCTTTACCAAAGAAGTTGAAGTTCAATGCGTTGTCAACAGAATCCAGCATACCTGTTGGTTCAAGGGCTTTGCTGAAGAGGGCATAGAACATCAAAACGATAAAGAGAACAATCAACGTATAGACAATGTATTTTGGTGATTTTTTGAGTGCGCGTCCAAGTTTCGCGAAGAATTTGCTGACCATCTGTAATTCACGTGGTGTGGTTGTCTGTCTGGCTTCAACACCAGTTCCGATGCCAGATGTGCTCTTGTGGCCTTCAATGAAGGCTTCACGCTCATCGGCTTCATCTTTCTTGACGATCTTCTTGACAAATTTGGTCTTGCCGTAAACTTCGGCGGAATTCAAGATCAAAGGTTGATGGTCAACTGCCGTTTCTTCATCGACAGAGACTTCCTCGTCTTCCTCAAAGTCTTCCTCAGCGACATAAATGAGTGTTTCGACGGCTTCACGAAGCAATTTAACTTCTTCAAGCAATTCGCTGATATCCATGTTTGCAGTTTGGAAGATAGGCGTGGTAGCGGGTTCTTCGACATCTTCCTCAACGTCTGATTCGACCACTTCGATGTCATCTTCAACAACTGGTTCAGTCTGGACGTCTTCTTCGGCTGGAATCTCTTCGACAGGTTCTTCGTGAAGGTCCTCGGTCACGACTGCAGCCACAACAACCTCAGGTTCAGGTTGTGGTTCAGTCAGATCTTCGGTCTCAACAACATCTTCATTCGCATCCTTATAATAGTCAATATCAGATTCTGGAACGAAGTATGTTTCCCTGGTTTCCTTGGCGTTGGCGAGGATGTATTCGATGATCTCTTCTTTTTTGAGTTCGGTCGATGCCTTGATGTTATGATCGATGGCGAATCGCTGCATGACGAGTACAGACATGCCACGAACTTTGACTTCAAGCTCATCGGAGTGTTCGCCGCGTTCTTTGAGCTCGCGGACAATGATGTCAGCGAGTTCACTCTTCTTCAAACGCTTTGGAACCCTGACATCATATTTGAGTCCGAGGTCACGGATTTCTGTAAGAGTTGAGCTCTTGTATAGGACGGTTCTGATCTTTTTCTGGGTCAGACCATCAATGCGGTCAAAGCTATCAAAGAACAAGTTCTTGATGCCACGGTTATACGTTCTCATATCAGGCAAATCCAAGCCAACTTTCTTGACGTGCTTGATGCTTTCGTCAACAAGTTGACGCAAATGGTCAGGGGATACACCCTTGTCCATCATGTATGAGAACAAATCAATCCAGAATTGCTTCAAAAATTTGAGATCCAATTCGGGATCATCATAATAAACAAGCAGATTTTCAAGTTGCGTCTCAGTGAATTCAGCGAACCATGACAGACGATAGTTGAGTTCGTCAGCGAGTGTCAGCCTGTTCTTACGGGTCACAATCACACGTTCACGTAGAATTTCTCGTAAAACATGCATGCGAATCTCACGGGGAATGGTCAATCCGATCTCATTGAAAAAGGAAACAACCTTATCCGCCGGCAAATAAATGACAGTTTTCAGGACATCTGACATCAATTCCTGTTTTTTGCCGAGATTGACAGTGCTTTCTTGGGTTAATCTTGACATAAAAAGACCTCCGTTCACACTCTTTGCCTTTATGATATAATGTTTTCATTCTTTTATCAAGGTTTTTGGCTTTTTTTCCTGATATTCGCATAATTATGACATTTACCGTCGAAATCAGCGTCAATTCCGTCTTGTATGATTTCAGAAACCTCTTGTATCATTTGGTTTATTTCGCTTTGTAAAGCCAAATACTCGGACATTAGAGGGTATGTTTCAATTTCATCATATAAAGAATCATATTTCACAGTTAAATCGCTTAACAAAGCCTTTTTTTGGAACTCTTTAGCGTGCACAATTTGCTTCTGTAATGCCTTTAATTCAACCATTTTGTGCTGTATTCCCGAATCGTTTTCGATCTGTGTCTCGATTGCTTTGTAGCGTTTGACCAAGGGTGATCCCTGAACCATGGTCAGCAAGTCATCTTTGGCACTCATACACGTTCACCGATCAGGAACCAGGTTTTGGATTCTGTCACACGAACAGACACGATTTGACCGATCAAATCAGGATCGCCTTTGAAATTGACGAGCTTATTGTGTTCAGTATAGCCAGCAAGCATCCCATTGCCGTGTTTTGACTCCCCATCGACAAGGACCTCGACGATATGGCCTGAAAAACGGGCGTGACCTCGCTTGTACCCAAGATTGACAAGGGCGTTTAACCGTTGCAGTCGTTCTTTCTTCTCTTCTTCGGGCGTATCATCTTCAAACAAGGCGGCTGGTGTCCCTGCCCGCCTCGAGTAGACAAAGGTGAATGCGCCTTCGAAGTTGGCCTCTTTGACGAGATCAAGCGTCTGTTGGAAATCGTCTTCGGTCTCACCAGGAAAACCGACGATCATGTCAGTCGTGACTGAGATGCCCGGGACAATGTCTTTCAAACGTGCGAGTTGTTCCAAATAGGACGCTTTGGTGTAATGTCTGTTCATGCGTTTGAGAATTCGATCAGAACCAGACTGAACAGGTAAATGGAAGAATGGCATGACTGATTTTGAGTCCCTGATCGCCTCCATCGTCTTCACATCAAGGTCGTGGGGATGACTGGTCGTGAAACGAATCCTTTTGATGCCTGTCTGATCAAGATCGTTTAGGAGATCACCAAATGTATAGCCATCTTTCCGGTCTTTTCCATATGCATTGACATTTTGTCCTAGCAAGGTCACTTCACTGTAGCCATCCTTAACGAGTGACCTGACTTCATCAATGATGTCATCACGATGTCTTGATCGTTCTTGGCCTCTTGTATAGGGAACGATACAATAGGTACAAAACTCATCACATCCATACATGATGTTGATCCATGCCTTATGGGTATGATGTCTCGCTTTGGGCAGATTCTCAACAATATCCCCTTGCTTGGAAAATACCTCGATCACACGCTCTTTTGAGAGCATGGCGGTCTTGACATACTCTGGAATCATATGGATATTGTGGGTGCCGAACACCAGATCAATATGCTGATACTTCTTTAGGATTTTTTCAACAACAACCTCTTCTTGGGCCATGCATCCGGACAGACCCAAAATCAGATCAGGATGGGTTCGCTTAAGTGACTTCAGCCGTCCAAGTTCACCCCAAATCCGATTCTCAGCGTTTTCTCTGATTGCACACGTGTTCAAAATGATGAGATCACTTGCCGTCTCATCCGTGGTTTTGGTAAACCCCATCTGTTCAAGAATACCAGCCATGATTTCGGCATCAGCCTCATTGGCTTGGCATCCATATGTGTCAATTTTGTATGTTTTTCCCTCACCAATGCCTTTGACATCGTCAGCAAGATCAAAATAGACGCTTTGAGAAACGTCCTTTGACCGCTTACGTGCTTCTTTCAAGTCTGGTTTGAAGTATTTAGTGATATCTATGTCAGCCATCGGTCTCACCCCAGTTCATTATAACAGGACATCGGTCATCGTCCGGCTTCGAATGCTTCAATGTGGATCCGTTCGATTGTCCGCGCTTTAAGATCAAGAAGAACCGCATTGAGCTGTGTCGCGCCTTCGCCAATCTCATTCGGTCTGGCAAATCCCTTGATAAACCGGTCAAGAACAATCTCTTTCTTGACTCCAATCACGCCATCCAAAGGTCCTGTCATGCCAATATCAGTCTGATAGAGTGTCCCCTTGGGAAGAACGCGGGAATCCGCTGTCTGGACGTGGGTATGGGTCCCCAAGACGGCATCGACTCGACCATCAAGATAGTGACCGAGCGCGACTTTCTCAGAGGTTGCCTCGGCGTGGATATCGACAATCACATAGTCCGCTGTCCTATTTGCAAGCAACTCATCCATGGTCTTGAACGGACAATTGATATTGGGATTCATGAATGTCCGGCCCAACAGATTGATGACCATGACTGTGACACCGTTGAAATTCAGAACCTGTGATCCCTGCCCTGGGGCATCAGGGAAATTGGCAGGCCGAATCACATTCGAACCTTCGATAAAATCAAAGAGTTCGAACTGTCCCCAAACCCAGTTGCCCATGGTCAAAGCATGGATACCTGTTTCCATCAGTATCTTATAGGTTTTCTTGTCAAGACCTCGGCCCTTGGTGGCGTTCTCACCGTTAGCGATGATCAGATTGGGACGATATGTCTCTCTCAGTGTGGCCATCGAAGAACGTAGGATATCGATCCCTGGTTTGCCATAGATGTCACCGATAAACAATATGTTCATTGTTGCTCCTTTCAATTTTAGAAAAAAGAGGCCAAAGCCTCTTTTATTTTGCAATGTCCGTAGCCCGTGTCTCACGGATGACAGTGACTTTGATGGTTCCGGGATATGTCATTTTTTCCTCAATCTGCTCTTTGATCTGTCTGGCGACTTTGAATGTCGACAAATCATCGATTTTCTCAGGCTTGACCAACACTCTGATTTCCCGTCCAGCTTGAATGGCGTAAGACTTCTCTACCCCATCAATCTCGTTGGAAATGCTTTCGAGTTGCTCAAGACGTTTGATATAGTTTTCCATTGATTCGCTTCTCGCACCTGGTCTTGCTGCACTGAGTGCATCCGCTGCCGCAACCAAAACCGCAATGATTGATTCCGGTTCCTTATCTCCGTGATGGGATGCGATCGCATCAATGACTTCCTTTGGTTCCTTGTACTTGCTGACGATGTTGACACCGATCTCGACGTGTCCACCTTCGATTTCATGGTCAACGGCTTTACCGATGTCATGAAGGAGTCCGGCGCGTCTGGCCAGGGTTTCATCCTCACCGATCTCAGCAGCGAGCTTAGCGGCCAAGAACGCTGTCTCAATCGAGTGCTTCAACACGTTCTGTCCATAACTTGTGCGAAAGCTCAACCTGCCAAGCAATTTCGTCAGATCAGGATGCAATCTTCCGATGCTGGCGGTGAATACCGCATCCTCACCGGCCTGTCTGATAAACATGTCAACTTCAACACGTGCTTTCTCAACGACTTCCTCAATCCGTCCGGGATGAATGCGTCCATCTGAGACCAATGTCGTGAGTGCCCGCTTGGCAATTTCTCTTCTGATAGGATCAAATCCACTCAGAACAACCGCCTCAGGGGTGTCATCAATAATCAAGTCAACACCTGTTAATGCTTCAATCGTGCGAATATTGCGTCCTTCACGGCCGATGATTCGACCCTTCATTTCGTCGTTTGGCAAATCGACGACTGACACGGTCCGCTCGCTTGTTGTCTCACTGGCATACTTCTGCATGGCCAATGCCAACAACTGCTTAGAACGTGAATGAACCTCGTTTTTCGCTTGTTCTTCTTCCTCTTTGATGTACGTAGCAATCTCATCAGCGAGATTCTCTCGAACGGTCGCCATGATGATCTCTTTCGCCTCGTCAGTCGAAAGACTGGCGATTTCCATCAGTTTCGTTTCTTGCTGTTTCAAAACATCTTCCACTTTGCTATTTAATTGTTCAAGTTGTTCCTTTCGTTCATCGAGTTTTTCTTCTCTTAAAGATAACGTTTCTTCACGTTTGTCCAAATGAACTGCGCGTCTGTTCAAGGTATCTTCGCGTTGGGAGACTTTGTTTTCAAGGGTGACAACCACCTGGCGACGTTCGCGCATGTCATTGTCAAACTCCTTGCGTAACTGATAAATCTCCTGCTTTGCTTCCAATACACTTTCACGCTTGGCTTTTTCGGCCTCTTTTTTTCCATCTTCAACAATTTTATCGGCGGTCTCACGGGATATTCTCAAATTCTTCTCGTGCTGCCAGACACGAATAAAATACCCTCCAAAGAAACCAACGACTGCTAGCAAAATGGAGATGATCAAACCAATCGTTCCGAATGCTTCTTGCATTCCGACACCTCCATTTTATTTTATTGTAACAATCATATGAAGCAGATTGTCAAACACATAATGCTATCATATTATACCCTAAAAGCGTCTTTTAAGTCAATGTATAGGTCAAGTCTTTTGTTTTTAGTTTCCATTTTTGACAATTGCTTGTATAATAGGACATGAACACGCGACAAAGGAGTCTAACATGCCAAAAAAACAAGCTCAAAAGACATTCTGGATGAAACTGCATCAAAACAGACTCAAGGTAGTCACCATCACTTTCTTGGTCATCGCCCCCATTCTGTTGGTTCTCGCTCTCTACATTGGTTCATACATCGGTGGCGGCCGTGTCTATTTCGAAGATACACGAACTGATTCAACCGAGATCATCACTGATTTCGTCGGTCTTGACGGCATCAAACACTTCGAACTTTTCATTGATTGGATGGAACTCAAACTTCCCGCTGAAAATGCCGAAGGAGATCTTGATGGCGGTTATTACCGATTCTCGGTCAGCTACGTCCTCAATGGTTCCTATAACGTCTCCGAGGTCAAAATGACCCCAGTCCTCCAAGTGCCCTGGTCAAGCACCAGATCCCTTGGACCCGAGACAGCCATCAGCAACCTCCCCCGTCTGATGACCATTCCTTTCAATACCTTGATGCCCATCTCACCCATGTTGTTTGTCAGCGTCGAAGAGCCTGTCCTTTATATGAAAGTCACCTACCTTTTGACATCTGTCGGTGGCACCGATATTGAAAACACGGAGTATGTCATGTTTTCCTTGGACGGTCTCAATCCTGAAAATGTCCTTGACTAAAAGAAAATCGACCAGCTAAAATCTTAGCTGGTCGTTTCGTATGATAAAGCTAAGAGTTCTCTCTTGGCTTTTCTTTATTTCTCATTCGTAGTAGAATGCAGGTGAAGGTGTAGTGTTTCAATGAACTTTAAAGTTCTCAAAGCTTATGGGCTTCGAGCCCGCATGTAAGCCTACACCTTCCTTTGTGTCAAACGAGCCAAGAGAACGATGACTCTTGGCTTTATTTTTATGCAGTTTTCTTACCAATCCCATGGTGTTCCAAAATTCGTCCATGGATGGCATCATATACGTCGGGATGATCCTCTAGATACTGCTTGGCATTCTCCCGACCCTGTCCGATCTTTTCCCCTTCATAGGCAAACCATGATCCGGACTTCTGTATGATATCAATGTTTGACGCCAAATCAACAAGTTCGCCAGTCCTAGAAATCCCATGACCATAAATAATGTCAACCTGGACGACCTTGAACGGAGGTGCGACCTTGTTCTTGACAACCTTGATGTTTGCTTTGTTTCCGATGATGTCGGTGCCGTTCTTGATTTGTTCGCTTCGTCTGATTTCCAATCTGACTGATGAATAGAACTTCAGAGCCCGTCCGCCAGGAGTTGTTTCCGGACTTCCGAACATCACCCCGACCTTTTCACGGATCTGATTGATGAAAATCGCGGTGGCTGAGGCTTTCGAGATGACACCGGAGAGCTTACGCATCGCCTGGCTCATCAGGCGGGCCTGAAGCCCGACATGGGTGTCCCCCATTTCACCATTGATCTCAGCTTCTGGCACCAAAGCGGCAACTGAGTCAATAACCACGGTATCAATCGAACCACTTCTGATCAATGCTTCTGCGATTTCAAGCGCTTGTTCGCCTGTATCAGGCTGTGAGAGAATCAGGTTGTCAATATCAACCCCAAGCGCTCTCGCATACTGGGGATCAAGGGCATGTTCAGCATCGATGAATGCCACAAAGCCACCCGCTTTCTGGACTTCCGCGATCGCATGTAGTGCCAAGGTAGTCTTCCCTGAGCTCTCGGGCCCGTAAATCTCGATGATCCGTCCTTTGGGATATCCACCGATTCCAAGCGCGATATCAAGCGCGAGTGATCCGGTCGGAACGGCTTCTACGTTCCGGGCGGGTTCGTCTCCGAGCCGCATGACAGCCCCTTTCCCATATTGCTTCTCAATCGCCTTCATGGCTGTTTCCAGGGCGAGTACCCGTTTATCTTTGTCCATTTGCTTACCTCCGGTTTATCTTAGTCAGTATCAGGATCAATTGCTTTAATTACATGCTCTTTAGAATCAGTGCTTTGTTTTTAAGGAAATACTCGACGCCTGACCATACTGTCAGTCCCACGGCCGCCCAAAATAAGATCGTTCCAATCAGCTCCGGCATTCCAAAATCATCAAACAACATGATGGTCAATGCCAGCATGGTGAGAGCCGTTTTCGCTTTTCCAAGCTTTGATGCGGCGATCACCTCGCCCTCACCAACGGCAACCAGCCTGATTCCGGTGACGACAAACTCGCGGATAATGATCAAGAGCACTGCCACGATATGGACTCTTGTAGGATTGGCAGTCATGAGAAACAATAAGGCGGTAACGACCAAGATCTTGTCCGCCAAAGGATCCAAAAACTTGCCAAATGTCGTGATCTGTTGTCGCTTGCGGGCGATATACCCATCAAGAAAATCGGTTGCTGATGCGCCGACAAACAGTAAGGCAAACACGAATTCGCCTATTGAAAGCGTGAAGATGCCACTGCTTTCTGCCAAGCTAGGAAGAACCATGACAATGACCATCACGGGGATGGCCAACATTCTTAAAAGGGTGATTCTATTGGCGAGTGTCATAGGACACATCCTTTCTTACGTTACGTCTATTTTAGCATATTGATGGCCAAAGTGTTGCTTTTTGGAATGCCTTTTGATACAATGAATTGTGCGTATATGGGAGGTGAAACCATGGCCAATATCAAACAGCAAATCAAACGTAACAAGACCAATGAGAAGCGTCGTCTGCGCAATGCATCATTCAAATCATCCGTTAAGACTGCGATCAAAGCAGTTGAAGGCGCCGTAACCAACAATGAGAAGGACAAGGCCGTTCAATTGTTGTCATTTGCCCATAAGAAACTTGACAAGGGTCAAGCCAAAGGCATTTACCACAAGAACTATGTTGCCCGTCATAAGTCAAATCTGACCAAACAGGTCAACAGTCTATAAGGATGCATCTCAGATGTGTCTTTTTTTTTGCTCGATCTCAAGTCCACCACCTCGTTGCGGGGTGTAAGTGACATGAGGAATCAGGCGTCGTGGTCGTCCGTATTTGATGTTGTATCCCAGTTCATTGACATAAAGACCGATATTTGACTTCTCCAGATGCATATGCTCAAGAACCGCATAGGTCGCTCTGACATCATCAAGTGCCCGGTGGGCGTTCTCGACCGTGACGCCATAGGTCAAAACCGCACTTTGAAGACGGTGTGGATACCGATGTCTGTCCTTATAGACTGCCATGACATCCAAAATGTCATTTTGAAGACGGACTTCAGGATGACCGTTGGTCAAAAAGAAAGACTCAAGGAAAGCATGGTCGAATCCGATGTTATAGGCCACCAGCAATGCTTTGGGATCATAGAGGCTCATGAACCGGTCAAACGCCTCTTTGGCTGTGATGCCCTCGATCGCCAGCATGCTGTCAGTGATATGGGTGATCTCAACGATTTTTGCTGGCAATGGATGTCCGACTTGAATCAGGACATCAAGGCTGTCGGTTTCGACATATCGGCCATCCTTCTTCTCCATCAGGATGGCACCGAATTCGATGATTTGATCGAATAGGGGATCGAGTCCTGTGGTCTCAAAATCAAAAACGATGATCTTTTGATGTTCTAGCATAGACTACACTCCTAGCAGGTAGAATTCCAACCCGTTTTTTTTATCTGTCTGTCCGGATTTGATCCGGTAATCAAGCGTTGCGAGTTGATCGAGATGACGTTCAAGAACCGAAAGTGACATCGCCCGGGCGTTTTTCACCATGTAATATGCCCGTCCGCTCTTAACCCCGAAATGATCAGCAATCCTATCTTGGCTGTATCCCCGATTCATGAGCAGTTTCACCTGAATCAGTTCCCTGATCTTGGAAGCGACCGTGTTCATGATCCGCAAAGGATCCTCATTGGATTCAAGTAGATCTTGGAAGATCCGGTATGTCTCTTTCTTGCTGCCACTCACGATGGCATTGGTGAGTTCATAGACATTGTCCTCTAGGTTCCTAGGCACGAGTGCTTTGACCGCCTCAGAATCGATTGTCTTTGACAGAGCCGCGTAGGTCTTGAGTTTTTCGATCTCGACGCTGATCCGTTCCAAATCCGGTCCGGTTCTTTGCAAGAGCGTCTCTGCGGCAAGAGGATGGATCTGATAGCCATCTGTCTCACACATATCGGTCATGATTTTGGGATAATCCCCAATCGGGATGTCACTGACCTTTTCAATAAACGCATATGTCTTGAGGGCCTTGACAAGTGGTGAGGTGGGTCCCATCGCCCCCTGATGCACCATGATCAAAACGGCATCTGGGTTGGGTTGCTTCAAGTAATTGATGAAACGTTCAAGTGCTGTGTGATCACCTTGTTCAAGACGAGTCACGTGGTGCAGGATGACCGCTTTCATCGAACCAAAAAAAGACACTGTCATCAAATCCTCTAAGACATCGTCAATCGAAGACTCCATCAGATCATAGACCATGACATTGAATGGATCAAGGTCAAGTTCACTGATGATCTGATCCGCCATCCGATTGAGGAGATATTGATTATTCCCATGAAAAAAAACGAGTTGTTCAGCCATATGATTTCTTCTCCTGATGTCTTCAATTATACCAAAATCGCTTCCCATATGGTAGCCATTCGTCCCATTTCGGTCCAAAGACATCATGGGTGAAGACGATGGTGCCCATCGTGTCCGTTCGGTAGACCTGAACCTGACTTTCCATCAAACGTGTGATCACATCAGGATCAGGGAACCCATGTTGGTTGGAAACGCCTGAGGAGATGATGGCGATCTCTGGATCAACCGCATTCAGGAAGGCGTTTGTCGATGATGTCTTTGACCCGTGATGAGCAACCTTCAAGACATCACTTTCAAGAAGGCTTTGATAGGTTCTGACAAGATCCGTCTCTGCTTCGGTCTCAATATCGCCAGCGAACATGAACGTGGTGTCTTTGACCACAAACTGAAGCACCAGTGAATTGTTATTTGGAGACCCATAGTCCTTGAGTGGGCCAAGCACCACGAGATGCACTTTGCCACAGGGTAGCACCATCCCGGGTTTGATGGCCTCGGTCACCCTTCCTTGGACGGTGACCCGGTCATAAGGACTCCCTAACAGACGGTTGACTTCAAAACGTTCTACCAATGATGCCGCTTCCGCGACATGATCATTGTCAGAGTGGGTGAGCACCAATAAATCAATCACCCTGATGCCCTTGGCAAGAAGCACGGTCTCAACGTTTCGATATGCATCAATGACCATCGTGCATGAAGGTGTGATCATGATCGCCCCATCCCCTTGACCAACATCCAAGAACATCACCTCATAACGATCAAAGGTCCGTCTTTCGATGGCTGGCAAAAAGATCAAGATCATCAACACCAAAAGCGAAGTGAGGATCGTCTGAATCTCTTTTGAGGCAAGCATCCTGATCATGATGACAAGATAGAGGATGACAAGCAGGAAAGACATCTCTGGCATCACGACTTCTAGGGCACGAGGCTGAAGCCATAACAAGAGGATTTCTAGAAGATCTGTTGTTTTTCCGTGAACACCGTTTAGGACCGGAAATAAAGCGGTCGCGACCGAAAACAAGAAAAACGGACCCGATAACACAAAAACCAAAAACGGCATCACAATCACCATGACGATATTGATTGATCCTATGAATGGAAAAGCTGATAGACTTGCGATCAAGCTGATCACAAGCCCTTTGACATATCCGGTTTTCCTTTCATAAAGCCCTTCAAGCATGATCAAAGAGAACAGAATCGAGAAGGTGATCGGAAGTCCTGGTTCGAAAATCGCCAAGGGCCTGATGAGAAGGATCAGGTAAAACACCATGAACAACCGGTCAAGTCGGTTCATGCCCAGTTTGAAATACCGATTGGCTATTGAGACCACGATCTGGATGAAGACCCTGAATGTCCCAATCGAGAACCCGCCCAAATACAAGATCGGAACAAAGATCAAAAGCTCAATGACCCTCTGATACCTTGTCTTGACATCAAGACGCCACATCAGGCTCTTTAACACTGACAACAACGCGTATAGATGAAGGCCCGATAACGATAACAAATAAGCGATGCCAAGATCATCGATCAAGGCATCTTGAAAGGTGTCAAACGTGTTGGTTCCAAAGAGATAACTGAGGATGTATGGATCATCACTACGATCTCTTACCGTCACGTAAAGACGTGCCCTCAAGCCCGATAATGACATGTCATGATCCAGCGTCAACACCTGTTCTTGGACCAACGTACCAAGGACTCCAGACGCAAGATGATACCTTTTGGCATCAAACCCACCAGGGATCGTCTTGTTTCTGTATGGCGTGATGGTCCCTTTGACATAAAGGGTGTCACCAAGCCGGTATTGATCCTCTTGGGCATAATAATGAAGACGCATGAGCCCTTGTCTGAGCGTCAGCCGATCACCATAAAGTGATGGCTCGATCCAAACAACACGCATGTCGCCTTGGACATCCTGAACGGTCTCACCACGAAAGACAAGGACCCCTAGCAACAACCCCGCCATCACAGCAAACGCCAAGAAGTTGAGGCGTTTTCTAAACAGCCATCCATAGATCATCACAACCAAGAACATCATTGGATGGAACAAGGCGATCACACTCAAGACCAAGGCGATGCCTAGTAAGTGAAACTCATCCGACAGACACGTATGGACGTAGGTTTTCAAGGGTGACAGGACCGATATTTTTGACATTGATGAGTTCATCCACATGCATGAAAGGACCATGGCTTTCCCGGTAAATCAGAAGCGATACCGCCCTGTTCTCAGTCATATAAGGAATGTCTAGCAATTCATTGAAAGACGCGGTATTGATGTTGACTATGACCGCGATAGGTGTTTGGTTCTCAAAGATTGGGACATGGATAACCGTTTTGGAACTGAGCACCCGCGTCTGATCGATAACCTCAATCACCGCCTCTTTCGTAGGACCACCAGACATCTTGATCACCTCAGCAACGGTGATCGAACCATAGATCTGATACATACCTGGAAACACAACCCCGCCAGTCACACTGACTTCAAAAGGCGTCATCTCAATGGCTTTGACATCTTCGATCTCTGCGCCCTTCACTGTTGGAAAAACCATCACATTCAAGAGCACCATGAGCACGCTCACGGTCAGTTTCATATGTCTCATACCCATCCCTCCTGACCTATGATAGAAGGGATTCGCAAAGTCTTCTGAAAAACAGCAAAAAAAAAGCATCAACCGCTATGATGACGCTAAATGTCACCCTTTCTTGGCGACAATGACATGTTTTCTGGGATCAGGTCCGGTGATTTCCTTGACATCATAGCCCATCGATTTCAAGAGATCGAGATCAGCGGAAAGTGGTCGCACGGTTTGCCTGATGACACTGATGCCATGGTCATGGTGGATGGTATGGATCATGTGATGCTTTGTCGTTCTGATCGACCAAGTATATGGAATAGGACCGTCGCCTTCCTCATGATACCCGTTATAATCACTTAGGACCAATTGTCTGTATACATCAAAAATGAGTGTCCCTCCCGGAAGAAGTGCCTCATCAAGACGCTTCAAAACGCCAACAATGCCTTTCATGTAATTCAATACATCGAACATCAAAACGATGACGTTGACTTTGACATGCAAGGGCTTTCTCAGATCATGGACATAAAGCCTTGTGGAAAACCCGGCTTCTCGCAGTCTGGCTTCAGCCAGGCTGAGCATGTCGGTATCGCTGTCGATACCAAAAGCCTGATACCCTTCTTGCAAGAACTCGATTAAAAGCCGGCCGCTTCCGCACCCGGCATCAAGTATGAGATCGGTTTTCAAGACGTAAGGCTCGATGATATCAAAGAGTTGACGGTAATCAACATCTTCCATCATATGATCGTAGAATCTGGCGAACATCAAAGAATCTTCCTGACGCCAATCAGCCGTCTGTCAAAACCATAATATGCCCGATCCTCTTCAGAAAAGAGGTGGACAATGATATCATTCAGGTCTATCAGCAACCATGATCCACTCTTACCTTCAACACTTCTGATGTTCTCAGGCTGAAAGGCTTTCTTCAGATGATTGACAGCGGCAGTGCCCTGTCGTTCATTGACGGTCGCAATCACAAAATGATCGTAGAATGGTGATGTCTGTTCAAAATCGTAAGCCACAAGGTTATTGACCTTGAGTCCTTCGAGAGTATCAATGACTTTTTTGAGTTTGTCCACAACAAACCTCCTTATAGTATTTCATCGCTTCCTCCTGCAAAGGATGAAGCGGCAAATCGTCTTTCTCCACGTATGACGCAATGATGATCATAATCTCATAAACGGCTTTGTCAAGGTCTTTTTGAGCCAACTGGTCAAGGGCCTTCCAGTCTAGGAAATGACGGTTGGGTTCACACATATCAGAGACGAAGACAATCTTTTCAACGAGCGTCATATGAGGACGGCCGAAGACATGATATCTGATGGCATCCAAGATGATCGGATCGCTGATACCATAGGTTTTCTCGAGTTCTGCCGCCGCCGATAATGCATGATACATCACTGGAGCCGATTGAAAACGTTCTATCTCTGATGCTGGAAGGTATCTTAATTGTTCACTTAATGATGCATACTTCATCGTGTCATGATAGATTGCGGCAATCCTTGTCTCTGTTTCGTCAGCCTGATGGATCCGAGCTAGTGCGTGAGCCGTCTTTTCGACGGCGAGCACATGTCTGAGTCGTTTCGGATGATGTTTGAGTTTCTCTTTGACATCAGCCCTGATCTGAGCGATCATTTGAACAACGCCTCAGTCAGTGACACATGCATCGACTTGCAGAGTTGCAAGGTGATATGAGCGGGTCCGGTCACATGCATGAATCCCATATCTGCGAAAGTGATCTGCATCTTCAAAGGCTTCAGGTTGAATGCCCTAGTCTCATACAAGTCACAATAAAGTTCGAATTGATTCGCCCGGTCTTCAAGCAACTCAGCAACCCGCAGACGGTTGGTAACATGGACCGCGACCATCGGACTGATGTAGAAGACTGCTGAGAAAGCGGTCTTGCCGGTGTTGGTGATGGACACCAATCCTTCGAGCATCAGTGACTGGTCGGGTTTGATGATATAGATCCTGGGGTTGATCGTCTCTTCGGGTATGAGGCGTTTATACGTCTCATAAGGCATGAATGTGTGCAAGTATCCCTTCTGATACAATCCTGGCATGTCATGGATGGTCATCCGTTCGAACGTGCCTGAAAGCGTCTGTTGGGTCAAACCTGCCTTTTTCATTGCCAATGCATCCTGATTTCCAGTCAAGGCTTTGAAGACCGTAGTCTTCCCTGAGTTCTGGACACCTAAGAGAAAGACTTCTTTGGCTTTCTGATGAAGCAGATACCCTTTGAGTTGTTTGAGATCATCAGATGACTTAGATGACATCAAAATGATGTCATGGACACGGATATTCTCCCGTTTGGCCAACCGCTCAATCCTCTCAAGAAACAAATCCTTGTTGGTTCCAGCTGGCAACAAATCAATCTGGTTGATGACATAAACGACTTTGGCATCGGGTTGGATCCTTGAAAAATCGGTTTGAAACAACAGATCCATATGAAGCACCGATGACATGAGCAACACCAGCGATCCAGGCGTGATCTTAGGCATATCTTCGGGATGAAAATGCATGCCTCCCTCACCATAGTGACGAAGTCGGTAACATGACCGGCAATAATTCATGTCAAGGTCAGTGGTGTATCCAAGGGCATTGGAATCGGTAGTTTGCAGGACCGCGCCGCACCCTTTACAGGTTGTCATGATGCTCATCCTCCAAAAATGTTTTTGCAAACAGATCCGGATCCAGTCGTTTGATCCGGTGTTTGATCATCTTCTCAAACCGGCGGTTCAGCCGCGTCACAAAGCGATCACTCTTGATCTTGATGGGTTTGACCAGACACGTCATGATCGACATCCGGTGACCACCAAAAACATCGGTCAGGAGCTGATCGCCGATCAACATTGTCGTCTCAGGGTCGGCACCAGATCTCATAATGGCCTTCTTGAACCCCGATTTGAGGGGCTTTTTGGCATGCCAAATCCCGATCAGTTTCGAGTTGCCAAGCGCTTTTTCGACCCGTTTCTGTCCGCTGTTTGAAATGATGACAACAACAAACCGCTTTTGAAGGTCGTTGATCAATTGAATTGATTCGATCGTCAACACCGGCTCATCATAGGCAATCAACGTGTTGTCAAGGTCAAAAAACAAGGATCTCACACCTTGTTTGAAGAGTTCATCATATGGAATATCCCAAACTGAGGTCGCCGACAGATCGGGCATGAACATCCGTGTCAAACGGGTCATTTGACGTCCAGAATTTCCAGTTGGAAGGTCCGTCCGGTCTCTGATTTGACGAGGACCGTATCCCCTTTTTGATGGTTCTTGAGGGCTTTGCCGATTGGCGAGTCAATCGAGATCTTACCGGTTGAGGGATCAGCTTCGATGCTGCTGATCAGATGAAATACCCGTTTCTCATCACGATCGACAAATCGGACATTGACGATTTTCCCGATGTTGATGATATCATCGTTGGTCGCCTTGATGATTTTGGCGTTCTTGATAATGGTTTCGATTTCCGCGATACGGGCCTCGATGCGGGCTTGCTCGTTTCTGGCAGCGTCATAATCGGCATTTTCCGACAAATCGCCTTGAGCCCTTGCTTCTCTGAGTGCTTCCTTATTTTCTTCACGCTTGACATCCTTGAGTTCCTGTAATTCACGCGTCAGAGCGTCAAGTCCTTCCTGAGTCAGTTGATATACTTGTTTTGCCATGTGATAACCTCCTGATTACGTCGTTATTATACCTTATTTAATCGATAATTGCACACCTTTTCAATTGCTTTTGAATCTCCTTATGTCCTGGCATCAAGCGGTCAAGCACCTGATAAAATGCTTTCGAATGATTGAAGACCAAAACGTGGGCATATTCATGCATCAAGACATAGAACGCATAGCGTTCTTCTAGACGGGCCAGATAACTGTTCAGAGTGATCTCGTCATGATGGCGGTGATAACTGCCATATTTTGACTTCAAATACTTGATTCTATAAGGGCGTTTTTCGAGACCAATCACTTCTATGGTGGCTTTGATCCGCTCTTGATTGGTTGAAAGCCATTCTCTGAGTTCCTCTTTCCAAATGCGTTTCTTGAGATCCTTGATATCGCTTGAGATGGTTTGCGCAATCACGCTTGTGTCATCTTTTGAATACTTGAAATGGCCTTTCGTGACGATGAGCTGATACGTCTTTCCCCATAATGAGATCTCATCATCTCTCTCAGGGGGAGTGAGTGCTTCCCACCGCGCGTATAAGCGATCGAAGTGTGCTTCAAGATGGGTGATGATGACCTTTGTCGGAAGGCTTTTTGACGCATGCACAACAACGCCTTCATGCGATAGCCTGATGGTGGTGTGCTTGATTGATTTGTGTTTGATCACAAAAGGAAGCGTTCGACCGTCCTTGACGATACGATGCATCATGAGACACCTCTGATCAACGCATAGGGTTTAACCTCAAATGGCATGTTGATGACCAAACGTTCTTTCGGGTGCCTCGCGACATCAAGAGGTGTGCCTTCTTCGGTTTCAAGACGATCGATGACGAAGGTGTTTCTGGTGCCGTCAGGACTGAAGACTTCCACTTTGTCCCCTTTGAAAAAGCGATTGCGTTGTTCGACAATCATCAAGCCTCTGTCCCTATCAACCTTGCGGACAATGCCAAGAAAGCGTTGTGATGGGTGTTCCCCCAAATGCTCATATAGCTGTTCCTGAGGGCCTGGAAAGCCTTCAAGGAATCCATCACCTGTCAACCTGTTTTCAGCCATTTGAAGCGATTTCTGAGCTTCATCGAAATCATGGTTAGAGCCCGATGACATGACGTCATCGATGACGTTTCGATAAACACTGACGACTGTCGCAATATAGTGAAGGCTTTTCATCCGACCTTCGATCTTTAGAGAGGCAACCCCAAGCCTGATCAGTTCAGGAATGGCCTTGAGAGCAGCCAGATCTTTTGATGACATTGAAAACACATGATTACTGACCGGTTCGTCTTGGTTCATGAGATGATATCCCCAGCGACAGGAATGGGCGCACCCACCGCGGTTGGCATCCCTGGTTGTGAGATTGTCAGAAAGTGAGCACCGTCCCGAGATGGACATGCACATGCCGCCATGGATGAACACCTCAAGATCAAGATCGGTTTTTTCACGGACCAGACCAATGTCTGCTGTCGAAAGCTCACGGGCAAGGACAATTCGCTTGACCCCAAGCGATGACCAATATCTGATGGCAGCTGAATTGGTTGCTGATTGCTGGGTTGAGAGATGGACATCCAATGATGTCTCTTTCAATGCCGTCCTGATGATAATCGGTGATGCACAGATGATGGCATCAACTTTCATCTCATCAAGTGCTTTCAGGTAAGTCACCAATCCCTCCAAATCCTCATCATGGGGAATGATATTGGTTGTCACATAGACTTTCTTTCCCAAGCGATGGGCGAAATCGACCCCTTCTTTGATGTCATCAAGATCGAAATTCGATGCCCGTGAACGCAAAGAAAAAGACTTGCCGCCAACAAACACGGCATCGGCACCATAAAGACATGCGATTTTCAGTTTCTCGAGGTCACCAGCTGGGGCCAGCAATTCAATCATGATGTCACCTTCGCTCCGATGTCTTTGTCATCAGCAAGCCATTATCCCACATCTCATCATAGTCATCCTGGATGGCTTTTGCTTCAATACCAGAAGATTGGCCTTGATAAATCGGGGCCAGTCTCAGCGCATACCTGTCATCTTTGAAAATGGTATCGATCATCAAGACGTCAACGATCACTCTCAACTCATCCAGATAAGGAAAGGACGAAAAAACGGGGCCTCTGAAAACGTGGGTGCCATGGACATCCTCTAGAATTGGCATTTTCAGATCCGGACGTTGTTCTTCCACAAGCGTCAGCTTTTTAGACGTGATCAGCGCTTTATTCGGCAACTGATATTGTTCGATGAAATTCGAGACCAGAAGTCGTCTCGAATAAAACATGCCCAAATGGCCATGTCCGGTCATGAACAAAGCGTATGCCTTGTGGCTGGCGATGCCCTTGATTTCCTCAAGTGTGATCTCGCAAGCGACAAACGCCCCTTGGGCACCATCGTCTGCCAACATGTTGAAATCATGTTGGTTGACAAGCAAGGTCTCAGGATGATAGATGGCCTTGTCTTGGAATCCCTGATCCTTCATGATCTGAAAGGCCCCAAGGTCACCAATAACAATCCCTGTCGTAAGCGGTGCAAACCGTTTAATAAAGAACGAAAAAGAGGCGAGTTCTGACTCTTCAAGAACTTTGTTCGCCATCAATAAGCACATTTTGTTGAGGCTTTTGGCAACAAGACACGTCTTTGTGAGTTCTTGTTCCGTGAAGGGATGTGTCAGTCTGGTGCCAAATTGACCCTCGCCAATGACAACTCCGTCATAAACCGCTAACAGTTGTGTCAAAAAGGTCAGGTCATGAATGGTCGTGACAATTGTCATGAGACGGGTTTGGCTTTAGGATGACAAAAGATCGTCATCAGCGTCCTCTTCGTCTTCTTCATTGTCAAGGTCATCATAGTAAGCCTGAAGCACTTTGTCGAGAAGATCCCATTCCTCATCGGTCTCAATGTCTATGAATGAGCCTTCCTCATCAGTCTCAGAAGGGACGTAGATCGCTGCGCTGACGTCGCCATCTTCAGGAAATTCAAAAACCACATAACTCTTGCCGTTGGCATCATGTGTGAAAAGAATCTCACATACGGTTTCGTTGCCCTTGTCGTCGGTCACGACGATCTGATTGTCTTTAAGCATGTTTGTTCGCTCCTTTATGGTCGAGATAGTTTTGTAGAATCACAACAGCCGCAAGGCTGTCTTTTTTTTGTTTGCGGTCATGTCGTCTGACATCACCCTTGATCATCGCCTGGTTGGCGGTTTTGGTAGATAAACGTTCATCCCATAGGATGACCTCAACCGGCCGGGCGAGTTCAATGAGACGTTTGAAATCCTCGGAAATCTTACCGCGGATGCCGACATCATTGTTCATATGCTTCGGATAACCGAGCACGACATGTGTGACTTGGTGTTCATCAATCACTTTGGTCACGATCATGACTGCCTGTTGATAGTCGTTTTCAGCAAACCGGTAGGTGTCAAGGATGCTTGCGATGATACCGGACGTGCTGATCGCGACACCAAGCGTCTTTGATCCGAGATCCAAACCAATCGTGATATTCACAGTTTTGTCCTCAAGGTGTCAATCATCTGATCGACAAGCTCGGGTTTCTGGGTGCCACCTTGGGCGAAATTCGGTCGTCCCCCGCCTGAGCCTTCCGTCAATTTGGCGGCTTCCCGAATCAACTGGTTAGCATCGAGTGCTTGGCTCTTGCAGATGAAGGACGCTTTGTCCTCAAAGACATCGACCAGCATGATCGTCTCGGCATTGATCCTATCAAATATCGCATCAACAAGCTGTTTTGCGACCTTCTGATCAATATCGTGAACTTTGATGATTTGACGCTTGGATGTCTGGTCAGTGATGAAATCGTCCAGTCTGGAAAGGACGTCTGACTGTCTTTGCCTTTGAACATCTTTCTCAATGGTCTTTGAGATTTCCTTGAGCGTCTCAATATAAGCACGGAAATTGATGATGTCTTGATAGGTGCCATTGACACTCGGCAAAGATGGATAGAGCGCATCCTTTTGCATCCCTTTGATCTTATCTGTCAAAGCATTGATTTCGATCATGAAAGGCTCAAGGATATCTCTCATGTGGCTTTTGATGTCCGGACCGGTGATGCCTTCCATCCGGTAGATCCCGGAACCAATCGATTCATAGGAAACGATGGCAAAGTCAATGATCTCAGCCGTGTTTGCAACATGGGTGCCCCCACAAAGTTCCTTGCTCCAACCCATGTCGACCACACGGACGACATCCCCATACTTTTCTCCAAAGAGGGCTTGAGCCCCATACTGCTTGGCTTCATCCAAACCCATTTGACGGATTGTGACATCAAGCGGTTCCTCTTTGATATAATGCTTGACCAGGGTTTCGACCTCAAGGATGGTTTCTTCGTCTTCGGTCTCATAATGATTGAAGTCAAACCGCCATGATTTCGAGGCGACTTGCGACCCTTGTTGGTGGGCATGCTTTCCCATGATGTCCTTGATTGCCTGATGGAAAAGGTGGGCTGCACTATGGTTTCTGATGATCTGTTCCCGGTTGGTTTTGTCAACCATGGCCAAGACATCCTCACCCTCTTCAAACACCCCTTCGACGTGATGAAGGAACTGCCCATTCGGGAGTTTGATCACATCGGTGACCTTGGTCCCGTTGATGGTTCCTTTGTCAGCGACCTGTCCTCCACTGGTGGCATAGAACGGGGTCTTGTCAAGGACGATGCCGTGATCAAAGACTTTGATCACTTTCGATTCCGCTTGCAACGTCTCATACCCAATGAACTCAGACGGATCCATGAATGTCAGGTAAGCTTCTTCCTGAGTGTTCATATCACCGCTTGATTGACGGGCTTTTCTTGAACGGACCTTTTGAGCTTCAAGGGCGTGCTTGAAGGCATCAAGGTTAACCCCGACACCGTGCTCACTTGCGTATTCAACGGTGAGTTCAATTGGAAATCCATACGTGTCATAGAGTTTGAAGGCGGTCTCGCCACTCAACGTGTTCCCTTCTCTTTCAATGGCTTCGATCAAGTGTTTCTCACCTTCGTTGATGGTCTCAAGAAATTTCTCCTCTTCCTTGAGGATGAGACGCTTCACGATGTCCTTGGTTTCCTCAAGTGTCGGATAGAATGGACCCATAATGGTCACGACATCATCTACGAGCAGGTGCAAAAACGGGGTCTCAAATCCTAATGAGCGACCGTACTTGATGGCTCTTCTAAGCAATCTTCTGAGCACATAGCCGCGTCCTTCATTGGAGAGTGTCGCACCATCAGAAATGGCGATCACAAGCGCTTTGATGTGATCAGCGATCACTTTGAAAGCCATCTGCCCCTCATAGGTGACCTTTGAAAGCTGTTCGGTATGAACGATGATTGGAAAGAACAAATCTGTCTCAAAGTTGGTCTTCGTCCCTTGAATCACACATGCGAACCGTTCAAGACCAGCTCCGGTATCAATGTTCTTCGACGGCAATTCCGGATACTGTTCCCGTTTAAGACCAGGTTTGGAATTGAATTGTGAGAATACGATGTTCCAAATTTCGATATAGCGTTCATTCTCAATGTCGTCTCTGATCAACTCAGGTCCCCGGGTATCATAGACCGGACCCCTGTCATAATAAATTTCCGTATCCGGTCCGCAAGGTCCAGGACCGATTTCCCAAAAATTATCATCTCTTTCAATCAGATGGTCATGATCGATTCCAGCCTCAAGCCAGAGATCACGCGCTTCCATATCCTCTGGATAATAGGTGATGTAGAGTTTCTTCTGGTCAAAGCCGAACCAAGCCTGATCTGTGAGCAGTTCAAGACCCCATCGGATGGCGTCTCTCTTGAAGTAATTCCCAATCGAGAAGTTCCCAAGCATCTCAAAAAACGTGTGATGACGTGCCGTCATCCCGACGTTGTCGATGTCATTGGTACGAATGCATTTCTGCACATTCGCAAGCCGCGGATTGGGAGGGATCAGTGTGCCATCAAAATACTTTTTGAGGGGGGCGACACCGGCATTGATCCACAACAGCGTCGGATCGTTTTGCGGGATGAGTGATGCCGACGGTTCAATTCGATGTCCTTTTGATTTGAAAAATTCGAGCCAGGTTGTCCTGATCTCAGATGCCGTCATGACTTTCATAATCTTTTCCTCCTTATTGACAAACAAAACGCCCTTAGATTATCTAAGGACGCAATCAGATTACGCGGTACCACCTTAGTTCCGGGCATGCCCGGCACTCAAAACGCCGTTAAGGCCGGCTTACCTGTGCTCCCAAACAGCGTTCATCGTTCCCATGCTCCGTTTTCAGCCTCCACGGAGTCTCTTATGACATGGCAAACCGATTACTCCTTTTGTTCATCGCGATATCATTTTAGCACATGGCAACCCGATTGTAAAGCGTTCAAGTCATCCGATCAATGAGAAAAGATGGTCTCTATCCCCTTGAAGAAGCGTGCATCGCATTCATCAAAGTAAGCGATGTCCTGAACCGTCATCAATAACGCTTTGGAATCATAGCGTGTAAAGATCCTCCGCGCTCATGGCTGATAAAGCATCTCGATGTGTTCGATGCCTTCTTCCATATAGGGTTCGCTGACTGTTTTGAAGCCCAAATGGGCATAATAGGACTCCAGATATGCCTGGGCTGAGATCCTGATCGGTTGACCTTTGAGGTCATCAATGACCTCTTTGATCAACCTCGAGGCCAGACCTTGTCTTCGATGAGATGCCTTGGTTGCGACCCGCCCGACACTGTGTTCCTGATATTTGATGCCAGCGGGAATGAGTCTGAGATAACTGACCATCATGTGGTCATCCCTGATGTAGTAATGCACACATGCCTGATCTTTGAAGTCCGTGTCAAGGTAGAAAATCCGTTGTTCAATCAGAAAAACCTCACCTCTGAGGTCAAGGATCTGATAGATGTCTTCAGCTTCTAGTTCTTCAAATGGCTTTTTGATGACGTTTGAAAGCATAAGCAAACACATAGGGCGCGCCATATGTCGCCCATCCTCCGATCAACATGTATCTGATGAAATCAAGAAAGACATTGTCCTCGTAGAAGACCTTGAGGCCTTCCTTGATGATGATCACACCCAAGAGACCAATCAGAACCTTGAGGATCTGGATCTTGAATGGGGCTTTGACATCATAGCCGATGGTTGTCTTCTCAAAATAATACCCGACGGCAAATCCGATGAATCCGCCGGTCGCAACCCCAACATCATGCGTTCTAGTGATGAGAAAAGCCACCAAGGCAAGTGGGACCAAGACAAGCGTCCAAAGGTGTTCTTTGTCTCCCATCATGTTGATGCCTTTGAATATCAAAGCGGCAATCACAAGACCAGCCACCAACCCTGTGAGCACATCGGTCAGGTAATGCTGACCCAGATACACCCTAGATAGTGGCACCAAAATGATCACAAGCACAGCAAGGACATCAAAGATGCGCCGTGATGTCTTCCTTTTGGCCTCAAATGCGGTCATGCCAATGACACCGGCTGCCTGACTGTGGCCACTTGGAAACGAGTATCCAGACGTCATATTCAGTGACTCCAAGGGCACCTCGACCCCTGGTTGGGTATAGGGTCTACTTCTTTGGAAGACACCTTTCAAGACCGTGTTGACAAGCGCACTTGCCATGAAGGCAAGCGCGAACATGTGCGCGAACTTCTTATCAATTGTCCAATAGATGATGGCGACAAGAGCAACGAAGAACACCTCACCACCAATCGTCGTCACACCAGTGAAAAACCAGTCAAACAAAGGATTTCCTATTGATTGAATCGCTTTGACAATGTCTAAGTCCAACATCCATCAACGCCCCCTTTTCCATGCTTCCCTAATGGCATCCTCTTCTTCCTTGGTCAACGTGACAAGGGTATGTCCAGGTGGGACATGCCAGGTGCCATCCGCGTTCAATAGCTTTTTTTCTTTCAATATACTGATCATTTTTGAAGCCATCATATAGCCATATTGGGCCTTATCGGTCACGACTGTCGGCCTAAAGTCCAAGACATCATAGGGGATCATCTTGAACAGTTTCCTTGTCTCAAGATTGATCAGGATCCCTTGATGGTTTTCATACTTCGATGCTTTGAACCATCCGTCGATTGGCACTGCAATGATGATGTCACATCCATGTTCAATCAAAGGATCAATCGGACAATTGTCCAATGCGCCACCATCGACATAAGCGTCATCCTCAATGTCGACCGATCCGAAGAGAACCGGAATCGAGGCACTTGCAAGGACCGCCCGATGAGGGTCATCAAAGTTGTTCAGATGAAAGACTTTCTTCTTCATCCGGTGAATCATGACTTGTTCGATCAAGGTGTCTTTCTTGATCTTGGCCGCAGTCACATACCCTTGAATCTTGCTTTCCCTGATTTCTGACAAAGTGATTTCCTTGGATAAGCCATCATATAAGTCCTGTAGGCTGAAAAGACCAAGCTTGTCCTTCTTATACCGATCTGGACCGGTTCCATAAATCTCATGGTTATCAATCTTTTTCCAGATGTCAACCATCCGGTCATAATCAAGTCCGGCCATGACCATCAAACTGTTGATTGCTCCGATCGATGTGCCGGAAACATGATGAATTCTCTTTAATATCCCAGCCTCATCAAGCGCTTTTAACACACCAATCTGATAACTCCCCCTAGCACCCCCACCACCGAGCGCCAATCCTATCACATGTGGCATCTTGTCACCTGCTTTTCATGATTTTTTTGAGTCTCAAGTCCTGATCTTTTTCCTTGAGCGCTTCCCGTTTGTCATAATTCTTTTTCCCTTTGGCAAGCGCGATCTCAACCTTGGCAAGACCTTCTTTGAGGTAGATCTTCAAGGGCACGATGGTATACCCTTGTTCCCTCGTCTTGGCGAAGAGCTTCAAAATCTCTTTCTTGTGAAGCAGCAATTTCCTGGTTCTGGTCTCCTCATGGTTGAACTGATTTGAAAACGTATACTTTGAGATATGCATGTTTGAAATAAACGCCTCCCCCTGTCTGATCACGACAAAGGCATCGTTGATGTTGGCTTTTCCAAGTCTGATGGACTTGATTTCGCTGCCTTTCAGTTGGATTCCGGCTTCCATGGTATCTTCAAGCATGTAATCATGCCGGGCTTTTTTGTTTTGCGAGATCACTTTCATGACCTTTTCTCCCTTTTTCTGACACGTCCAACCATGGTAAAATCAATTTTCCTTGTCATCATATCAACATTAGAAACCTCAATCTCAACTTTGTCACCAAGACGATACGCCTTGCCTCTGTTTCCGACGTAGCGCAGTTTCATCTCATCATAGCGATAATAATCGTTCATGGTCCTAAGTGCCACGAACCCTTCAATCCCATTGTCAATCCGCACAAACATACCTGATGGCATCATCTGAGTGATGATGCCTTGATATCTTTGATTCAATTTCGTTTGCATGTATTCCGCACTCTTCAACTTGTCGACATCCCGTTCCATATCGATCGCTTTTCGTTCCTGATCGGAGGTATGATGGGCAACATCAGGCAATGTTTCCTCAAAATGTCTCATGTCAGCAAGCACATCATGGCTTTCCCCGAGCACAAAGAGATGGATCAACCGATGAAGCATCAGATCCGGATACCGTCTGATTGGGGATGTGAAGTGGGTGTAATGAAGTGCTCCAAGACCGAAATGAATGTCATCCTTATGACTGTATTTCGCTTTTTGCATCGCCCTGAGCAACAACATATGAACAATTGAGACATAAGGCGTCCCACTCGAAAGGGACGTCGCTTTTTGCAACGGTTTGGGGCCTCCAAGATGTTTGAGGCTCACCGGAAATCCAAGTTTCTGGATGGTTGAAAGCGCGTGCTTCAATTTTTCAACATCTGGTTTTTCATGGACTCTGTACAACGATGGCAATCCGGCATCATGCATGTGTCTTGCGACCGTCTCATTGGCTATCAGCATCAAAGACTCAATCAGGCCTTCAGCAACATCCGTCGTCCGTTCATAGACATCAAGCACCCGACCGTCTTTGTCGACCTTGAAACCGAGTTCGACACTTTCAAAAGCGATCTCACCGCGCTTGCTTCTGATATCCTGAAGCAAAGAAGACAGTGTCTCCATGTTCAAAAGCATCGATTCAAGCGCTTTGTTACCAAGCGGCTTTTGTTCCTTCAAGAACCGGTTGACCTCATCATAGGTCAACCGTCTTTTGCTTTCAATAACCGAAGAAACAATCTCATAATCTGTCACTTTCCCTAAGTCATCGAGCGTCATCAGACAGGAAAGCGCGAGTTTTGGTGTTTTGGCATTCAGTGAGCACAGATCGTTTGACAAAAGATGGGGTAGCATCGGAATCACCCGATCTGCCAGATATACACTTGTTGCCCGTTCGTAGGCATCCTGATCAAGGGGACTGCCTTCTTTGACATAATGACTCACATCAGCGATATGGACACCGAGTTGGTATTTCCCGTTCTCATATGAAAGGCTGATGGCGTCATCAAGGTCCTTGGCATCCTTACCATCAATAGTCACAAGCATGAGAGACCTAAGATCTCTTCTGGTCTTGAGTGCATCTGCTAGGTCAACCCGGGCATTTGCAAGTCCATCCATTGTCTCTTTTGAAAAGGCGCGTGGCCAATCATACCCATAGACAATCTTCAACGTTTCGATATCAGGATCATTCACATGACCAATCACGGAATCAAAAGCCGCATGAATCACCCCTTCCGCGATGGCTGTGACCGAGAGCCTCGCGACATGCCCTTCAGCCAAATCAGCAGGGACATCCGCGACAATCGTGAATCCGTGTTGATCATTTTCAAACACTTTGCTCTGTTCAATGATGGTCACTGTCCCAATGACATGCGTCAAAGCCCGTTTGACGATCTCAACCACCAAAGGGTCCCCTCCGTCTTTGACAATGACGATATCATCGTGCATCGCATCACCCAGACCATGTCCATCAATATAGATATCCCCGGTTTCCTGTCTCAAAAAACCAAAGGTTCGCTTATGGTCAAGTCTTCCAATCAGATAATCGGATTTCAATGACAGATATGGTGCATGATATGACACATAAGGTGTGTCAATCGCTTCTGCTCCGGGTATGTCATCAATATGCAATTGACGTGTTTTTGCGTCGTAAAACGCCAAATATAGTTCTTTCATGATTCACCTCACCTTCATTATAGCATGCTCAGCCCTATCTCGCCATCACCTCATCGAAGGAAACGATGGCAGATTCCCATTTCCATTTCTCACCTTGTTCCAGCCTGATCGATCAATGCTTTGCAAACGCTTGCAAAAGCATGGCTATCTTTGTTGACAAGTCTATCTGAAATTGATATACTTATTGATGTAAACGATTACAGTTTTCAGGTCTATGAAGGCTGAATCATTTTATTGAAAAATATCGAAACGTTTCGATATCAAAGGAGGAAACACATGAAAGCCGTTTTGAAACCACTGCTTCTCGTTTTGTTTTTGGGACTGATTCTCACAATCGCAGCTTGTACAGATGATGACGATGATGATCCGATTGTGATCGATTCAGTCAACGTGCTCGGCGAATTCGCTGATGGTGGCGATGGCGTTTATACCGCGGACATCAATTCCGCAAACGCCTTGGCATTCAGTTTTGCCAAATCAACCTTCGCATGGGCTGCAATTTCCAAGGATGTCAGTGCAGATGATTTCTCTGATATGAAGACGCTGAACATCTCTCTCACAGGATCAGGTGTCGCTTTGCTGATCAAGCTTGAATCCGAAGACGGAACGCTCAGCCGTGAAGTTCAGATCAACGCCAACCAGACAGTTGCTGAATTCGCGTGGGACTTCGAAGGCGATGAGGCTTTCCTAGAAGTTCTTGGAACCGTTTTGATCTTTGCCGCTCCCGGCCAGACAGAAGTCACTGGAAACGTCTTGATCTCCGAACTTGAGTTCGTCAAGACCGCTGCTGAAGGCAACGTCATCACCGATGGTTACAGCGACTTTGTTGTTCCCGATCCAAACATCTATGACGGCGAAGCCGATACCTTCACAGTGATCAACTTCTATGATGGTGGCGATGCTGTCTATGACATCACCGAAGATGGTGGTGCCTATGATGTCACCTATGAAAAAACAAGTGATGCGCAACATTGGTCATACTTCAGTGCTGATCTACAGGGCGCATTCTCCCATTTCGCCCAATTGGTCTTCGTCATGACTGGCGAAGTCGACCAGACCGCACTTCTGAAGGTTGAAGGTCCTCAAGGCAACAAGGAACTGCCGGTTGTCTTTGATGGCACCGAACAGACCTTCGTCATTGACTTGCTCCAATTGACTGAAAGTGCCCTTGATGCTTTGAACAAGATCGTGCTCTTCGGTTCTCAGGGCAACATCGGATCAGGTTCATTCACCCTTCATTCAGTTACCTTCAAGACCGCCCGTACCGATGTCAATACCGGTTGGACAAACAGCGATGGTCTCTACACCATGACCGAACAGGCTGATGGTTCCGTTGATGTTGAATACAACAAGGTCGCAAACGGTTGGTCAAACATCGTGCTTGCCATTCCTGAAGCTTATCAGGGCTACAACAAGCTTGAAGTGGTCATTCAGGGAACTGCTGGACAGAATTTCATTGTCAAACCAAATGACAATGGCGCTCTTGAACAAAACATCACCCTTGAAGACAGTGAACCACTCACTTTGAATTTCTCAAATAATGGCTTCACAAACATCATCCTCTTCGCCGCTCCTGGCGTTGACGATGCCAGTGGCACATTCACGATCGTCTCGGTCGTCGTTGATTTTGAACCCGCAACCTTTGACCCGACCTTCACTGTTGATTTCAACAGCGATTGGCAGTTCAATGCCAACTATGAATTTGTATATGAAGAAGGTTCAACCACTGTGACCTATTACCAATCCGGATGGGATCACATGTATCGCCGTTTCGATGTCGCGGAAGTCGCTGGTCTCAACACCATGACTGTGACCATCCTTGGAACCGCTGGCAGGAAAGTCTTGGTCAAACCCAATGACTCCGGCGCAACTGAGACATGGATGGAATTCACTGAAGAAAACCTGACTCAGACACTCGTTTTCAATTTCGAAGGCGGATTCTCTAGCCTCTACCTCTTTGGTGAAGGCGGCGAAGCCGGTGCCATCGGAACATTCACCATCCTTGAGACAACCCTCAGTTACACCCATCACATCGCCGGTTGGCAGAGCATCAATGGCTATACCGTCGTTGAAGAAGATGGCGTGGCATCCTTTGACTATGACAAGGGTGGAAACGGTTGGGCATTCTCCCGTGTTGATTTCGATGCGCTTGAAGTTGCTGGACTGAATACTTTGACCCTTTCTTTGACTGGTGTTGTTGGTGAATCGGTTCTGATCAAGCCTAATGATCAAGGCGCACTCGAACAAACCGTCACTTTCGCTGATGAAAACCCAGTGACAGTCACTGTGACCGCTGAAAGTTTCAATACCATCATCATTTTCGGACAACCGGGCGATGGTGCAGCCGTTTCGAGCTTCCAAATCGTTGAAGCGACACTCACCTATGTCCCGATCGCATTCGATCCCGACAAAGTGCTTGACATCAATGTCAACCATATCTCTGGCGACCCCGATGTCTATGTGTTCACCGCTGGTGCCGAAGGCTTTGACGTCACTTATGACAAAGTCGCTGGTCAGGAATGGTCATTCATGCGTATGAACATCGACCAGGAAGAAGCCATGGGACTAAACACTTTGACCCTCGTTCTTTCTGGAACCGTTGGCAAATCGATCTTGATCAAACCTAACGATGATGGCGCTCTCGAACAGACCGTCACCTTCGAAAGTGAAGAACCTGTGACCATCACTGTCACTGCCGACCAGCTCCTCTCGGTATTGATGTTCGCAGACCCCAATGTTGCTCCGGCAACTGGTGCGTTCACCATTGTCTCAGCAGAACTCTCATACGTCGAACCCACCGAATAACATCTCTTGACTAACGATAAAGGCGACCCTGTGGGCCGCCTTTTTTTCGTTTTGATGATCGTTATGACCATTGATGATCCGGTCATGTCTGATCAGGTGAAGGGAACATCAATCTGAATCACGTCATCCTCTTTCTCAAAGAGCGCATGCGGCAAGACCACATAGGGTTTGCCGTATTGATTGACATCCTTTTGGACATCCATATCAACGCCATTGATCTTGATGCCCTCGCCCTTTAGACGGTAGTTCAGTCTGACGTTTTTACCCTTGATTTTGGTCTTTAGGATGAGGCCGTCATGAGAAGCCATCAAGGTCGGCGAGAGTCTCACCCCATCATGATGAACAGAGAGCCCGAAGACACCCTTGATGATCTGATGGATCAGGATCCCAGGGCCGGAACTATAGATCCGCCAACCCCCTTTGACACCGATGGTTTGGGCCTTGATCTTTGAAAAATCACGTTTGGCCTCATAACGGTCATAGAAATTGGCATCCGATGAGCTGAAATAGAGATTGCTTTGCCTAGGCAGTGCGTTTGTAACATGATTGGACAGTCCAATCGGTACAATCATCTTGAGCGCTTCAAATGTCCGGTTGGCATCATTGATGATGGTGCTCGCTTCGATATACCTGATATGGGCATGGACATATTGAAGTCCGATTTCGCGACCGAAATTGGCTGCTGTCTCCGCCCGCGTGAAATAGGTGTTCTTGCCGCCATGGTAAGTGATCGCGTCATCGGTCAGCCGAACGCCATCAGGAAATTTCAGATGTTGATCGATGATGGCCATATGTCGCTTCTGGTCCTCGACGCTTGCAAGCCCTGAGATCACCGCCCGAATAAGCGGCAACAACCGGTATTTGAGTCCGGTCTTGGTGTCTCTCGGATGAAGTAGGTAAGGATCATCATCACCAAAGATCGTGAATCCCGCTGGGATACCGTCTTTGACAATGATGGTCTCATAATCATGTTTGACATCATGGGCGAAGACCTCAAGTCCTTGGCTGAACGGATCCTTTGATGGAAGCACCTGACTCAAGCCAAGAAGTGTCTCATAGAGCAGGGCGACGGTCCAACCTGAAACCATCCGTTCGGTGAGGGCATGATTGGCAGGCTGCAAGGTGTCGTTCCAATCGCCGCCACCATATCTGGGAAGAGATGTCCCCTTGATCAAAGAGGTCTTGATGGCGGTAATGGCGCGTTCAACGTGTGCCTTGATTGTGACCGGTGCGACTTCATGATCATGGTCAAAGGACATCAGTGGTACCAACTCATCCATAATGGCATGATCACCGGTTGCCTCCAAGTATGTCCATAACGCCCTGAGGGGCCAGATGATAATGTCTCCGTGGCTATGTTTGCCTTGGATGTGCTTATAGTCGTTGACCATGAACCATTGGGGGAAATCACCGGTCTCTAGGAACTGTCTTGAGAAAACGGTCAATAGAATCTTTTTCATAAGATCGTGTCTGCCAAGGGCCTTCATCAGTTCGAAGGGTCCCTGTGTGACATCTCTGGTTCCCCAGGCCGCGCCATTGTATTGCTCAAGACCGTGTGGTGAACTGTAATGGATGAGTGCATTGTGACAATACCAGACCATCATATCATTCAGCCGGCTCATAAAAGGATCATCAGAGACAATCTCAAACCCATTCAAGACGTCATCAAACCAGGTGTTTGCCTTGTCGATGGATTTTGAGAGCGACAATGACATCAAAGGATGTGATCCCGTTTCAGTCGCCGATAAGTCAAGCGTGATGCGATCTGTCTTTGGAAAGCCCAGTGCCAAGACCCCAAAGCCTTCAAGCGCTTTGAAACCTTCGGTATCATCCAATCGCTTGAAAGGCGTGTCAAAGGTCATCCGATATGAGAGATTCGGATGATCCGAATACGCCATCTGTCCTTGTTCTGTTTTGAAGATCAGCGTTGAGCCATCACGCTCAATCGCAAGGTCGCCACCATATTCCGAAGAGCCCATCGTGATCTGAATGGTCATGATCAGATCGTATTGGCAGCCCTTTTCAGAGACAAACGTCAACCGTTCGACGGTATCATCCATATCGCCATAGACAGTCACAACCAAGACATCATCATCAAAGACATATCGCCAGATGGCATGATTGAGTCCAACCTCAAAGAGACTTGGAACCGAAAGCAGGCGGTAGACCCCCTCAATCTTCAGATAGAGTCTCAAACCGGCAATCCGGTGAAGATTCAAAGGGTTTCGAAGATCTCCCATCAACGCGTTGAAACTGGTGTTTCCAAGAACGGTATGTGCCATGAAAACACCATACATCAGATGGGTTGACGCGAACACATTGGTCGAAGCCTTCATGATATCGCCTTGAATGAGCATATGGCCATGTGGTCTTTCAACAAGCCTTTCCTTGGCTTTGGTGATGACATGGCTATGGGCATCTGTGAAAAAGGACAAAAGCGACTCTTCATCTCTTTCTTCATGCCTGATGACCGGATAACATGCTTTGATCTCATCATCATTTAAATCACGGCCACTGATGACATGATGGACATCAAGGGTCAAAGGTGTTTGATCAAGAGGCCTGAACTGCTCATCTTTGGGCATCGACAAAGGCTTGATAGGGCCATCAATAGCGACGTCATAATCTTGAACATAACTCACAAAAAAGGTTGTTTCCGCTTTGTTCTCATGACATTCGAGTCTGTCAGTCTGCAAGACCAGATAGGAAAACTCGTATTGCATGATCCGTGACTCAAGCCGTTCTTCAAAGAGGGCTTGAGGTTCGCCACTTTCCTTGAACTTGGGTTTGAAAAACTGGAATCCATCGGTCGAATACGCCACTGTTCTCATATTCGAGCGGATCATCAATCTTGTATCGTCACCCAAATTTTGCTTGGCCTCTAGGACAAATCCCAAATCATCTTTGGTCACCTTGTAGTCAAGATACTGAACGGTATACGCCTCTGAGTTCAAGACGGTCCCTTGATGCATCAAGGCGACGTCGTGACCGAAAAAGAGATCAAGCGGATCATCTGACACGCCTTCGAACAAGACATTGACATCATATCGGCTTGCTTCGACCGTGAGTGTCACTTTGTATCTGAGTGATTGGAAAACACCTTCATAGCGAACAGCATGGTCTGCGATTGAGACAGAGGTCTCATGGGTTGCCTTGATCAGAGGTTCAAAAACATAGCGGCCCTCTCGTCTGATTCTCGCATACAGATTGATGAGTGACCCATCCACAGGATTTCCCCTTAAGAGATTGATCTGTTTGTCTTTGACCATGATCTTATGGATGTCACCGGTTGGCGACACATGGATCTTGACCTCGCCGGGGCCAATCGTTTTGATCATCGGCTTGTTTTTCAGTATCATACCCTCACCTCATCTCAATCAATCGTTTGATGGTCTTTTGACTATCCATACCCGCATGGATCTCAAAGAGACCCGAATCAAGTATCACATGTCCGTTTTCTGCAACATAGGAGAATGCCTCAGGGCCCAAGTCGAATCCGACGACAACACTTTGATGCCCTGACAACTTGACTCGTTTGAATGCTTTCATTTCCTTGACCGGTCTGACCGGTAAGGAAACCACATCACGGACATAGATCTGAACCACATCCTCACTCGTCACATCGCTGTTGTTTTGGAGTGTGAGATCGATATGGAGGACATCGCCTTTGGCCATGATCTCACGGTCAACCTGCAAATCTTTGATCACAATATCGGCATACGTCAACCCATATCCAAACGGATAGAGTGGTTCGTTTTGAACGTCGATATACTGCGTGACGTATGGATTGCCATCACGTAGGTTTGGACGTCCGGTATTCAAATGATCATAGTGGATCGGAATCTGTCCATTGTTTTTAGGGAAAGTCATTGGAAGCTTTCCTGAAGGGCTGATGTTTCCAAGAAGGGTTCTCGCGATGACTGAAGACGCTCTGCTTCCCAAAAACCAGGTCATCAGAACCGCATCGGCAAGCACAATGTCATCAAGCACCAGCGGACGACCGCCATAAAGCACAACAACCACGCGTTTCGACACAGTTTTGGCGAATCTCACGAGTTCGATCTGGCCTTCGTCCAAAGCAATCATGCTCTTCGACCGGGCTTCTCCGGAGTCGCGCCAATGCTCGCCAATGGCAAGCACCACGACATCTGCGGCTTTGATCATGGTCTTGTCATGGTCGCTCAATGCCTCTTTATTGTCGGCATCAGAAACAAGACTTATGGTCGCCTTATGCCTTATGAGCGCTTCTTCAAGGGTTTCGTTATGTTCGATGTCACCGTGCCATGACCAACCACCGTTAGTCGATCTAGACCTTGCATAAGGTCCAATCAATGCCACTGTGTCATGTGTCATAAAAGGGAGCGCATGGTTGTCATTTCTAAGAAGAACCGAAGCGGTCTCGGCCAATTTCTCGGCTGCCTGAAGATGCGCCTCTGATCTGACCAACGCCTTTTCAGCATCCAGATCAGCCCCTTTGAAAGGATTCTCAAAGAGACCTAAGTCACGTTTGAGTTCGAGGATCCTGAGCACTGCCTGATCAAGCAAGGACTCATCGATCACACCTTCGGTGATGAGCGATTCCAGATACTTGACATAGGTTGCTGATCCCATTTCGATATCGATACCGGCCGTCATGCCAAGACGGGCGGCATCTCTTTGATCATAAGCAGCCCCATGAGCGATCACCTGTTGCAAGGAATCATAATCGGTAATGGTCACACCATCAAATAATAGTCTGTCCCTAAGTGTCTCTCTCATCAGAAACGGACTGATCGATGCAGGCACACCATTGAAGGTGTTGAACGCCGCCATCACCAGTCTCGCCCCTGCCTTCAAAGCGGCCTCATAAGGCGGAAGATAGGTGTTGTACCACTCATTCATCGACATCTCGACAGCATGATAATCCCGGCCAGCTTGAACCTTGCCATAGCCAGCGAAATGTTTGACACAAGAAGCCATATTGCCGATCTTTTCAATCCCGTCATGTTGGAATCCTTCAACCGTCGCCTTGGCAAACGCTTTGGCGAGACACACATCCTCACCCGATCCTTCCATGACCCGACCCCATCTGGGATCCCTAGACACATCAGCCATCGGTGCAAAAGACACATGGATCCCCGCAGTCTGGGCTTCAATGGCGGCAATCCGGGCCGCTTTTCTGGCAACTTCCGGATCAAAGCTTGCTGCCATTGCCAAGGGAATCGGAAAAATCGTCTCATACCCATGGATGATATCCGCCATGATCACCAAAGGGATCTGATGACGGCTTCTTTTCAGGTATGCCTTTTGAACGTCGATCATCTCACTGGCATTCCTGATCCCAAGCACCGATCCCGAGAGAAAAACATCTTCTTCGGTGATGCCCAGATCACGTACCGTGCCATAAACCTCGTTCTTCAAATCTGCGATATAGAGAAAGGGCGGGAGCTGCTGGAGCTGACCGATTTTTTCCTTCAGTGTCAAACTGTTTAGCAATTCATGGATGTCTGTTGCCATATGTTCTCCCTTCAACACGACTCGCGCCAATAAATCCGGCCTTCCGGCTGATTCAGGCGATCTTTGGTGCCATGATCAATGATGTTCACAATCGTGTCAGCGACATGTTTGCCCCACATGAAGTGGTCAATCCCGATGGTTGTCAGTTTGGGATGGATGAAATCCACCATCTGGATGTTATCAAATCCGGCAATCGCGACATCATCAGGAATCCTGAGTCCCTCTTCCTTGAGGGCTCGGGCAAAGCCAATGGCTGACTCGTCATTGGCACAATAAACGAAATCAGGACGGTTCTCACCAATGGCGACCACCTTACCGATATCATATCCGCTTTGGACGGTGAAATCGCCTTTGTAATAAAGGTGATCTTTAATCCCCGCTTCATGAAGCGCGTCTTTGAATCCGACATACCGGTGATTGTTGTTAAAAGAATCTTCCGGTCCGCTCAAATAGGCACACTTCTGATAACCCTTCTTAAGGATCACAGACATGAAGTCCTTGACCAGTCCCTCATTGTCAATGACACTCGAGAAGATGTTATCCGATGTCAAGTAACGATCCAAGACGATGATCGGAGATCCGTTTTTCGCATACGTCCGCAAGACATCATCGGTGATGTTTGAATCAAAGATGATCGCACCGTCGACCTGACGTTCCAAAAGGAGGGTGGTTGAGGCGCGTCCACTCGACACAATGATGTTGTATCCGTTGTCCTGAAGGTATTGTCTGATCCCTTCAAGGACATCACTGAAAATCGGTCCCGAAAACCCATAAATGAACACCCCGATGTTTCCCGTCTTCTTGGTTTTCAGATTACGGGCTGAGAAGTGCGGTGTGTAATGAAGCGTCTCTGCGGCCTCAAGAATCCGTTTCCTTGTGTCCGGGTGGACGTTGGGTTGATTGTTTAGCGCATAGGATGCTGTTGAGATTGATACCTTCGCGAGCTTCGCCACGTCTTTGATTGTTGCCATATCAGTCACCTCTTTGGATGGTGTTCTTTGAACCCGATAACATCAAGACCTTCCTTGATGATGGGGTGTTTCATATAAGCGCTTCTGACGATATCATGGCTTGCCGCAGAAGCCATCAGAAGTTCAAGTCCCTTATCAATGCTGATGATCTTATCACTGATCCACATGCCTTGTTCACCATTGAACGCATCCATGAATCCGTAAGGTCCGTAAAGACCATCGATGGTCATGAGATCCTTGATCGCATCAAGAGCAATCACAGGTTCAAAGGGGAGACTCGAAACGATACCAAACGGTGCGACCGTGCCATCTGTGATCGGTTTTCCGGTGACGTTAGGCAGTCCAAAGAAGACCCGGTAGCCCCTCGGTGTATCTGAGGCATTGAATCCAAAACGATGTTTTGAAAACGTCCGATACTGTGTCGAAAGGTCGATTGAAAGCGCGCGATGAGCTCTGATCGCGGCACTGGCGTTGTCATGCCAGTTGATCCCGGCAGGATCATCTATATGTTTCAGATCCAACCAAGCCAAAGGAAACTGGTAGGTGAACAACGTGTTTCCAGGACTGTGGACAAAGATCTCATCCCCATAACGTCCAAGAGGCTTGTCAAACGCTTCATAAAGCGCTTTTGCGTGTTCCTTGAAGCGACTGCCGCCGATCATGACATACATCATGAGTTGTTCAGCGGTCATGTCCCATCGATGGATGAATCCTGGCTCACCAATGACATAAGCACCACCCCGATCGGGGTTATACGCCATCCGCAATAACGGTTTACCGTGATCAAAAAAGATAAATGCCCCCCAGTCAATCCGTTCGATGATGGCCTTGGCCATCTCTTGGATCAAAGGATCCTTAAACGCACTTGATACCGTGATGACACCATTGAGCATCAAGGCGGTATCAATGGTCGAGTATTCAGAGAGACGGTGCCTTTGCGCGGTGTCCATATCAAGAAAGTGACTCAGAAATCCCTTGTCGTGATCTGCTCTCAAAATGGTCTCAAAAGTTCCTCTGACCATCATGATCGCTTCTGATTCCGAAAGGTAGCCACGATGGGCTCCAATCAGGATTGACGACAGCATGAATCCGGTCGCGGCAATCGATGCCACCCCAGGATTTTTCGAGTGATCAACGGTCAATCCATATCCTTTGGATGTCTTCCCTTGATTGGTGTGGTCTTTGAAGTAGCGCCAAGCGCGGTACTCGATGTCATTGATCAATCTGTTCATCAAAGCGCTCCAATCTGGTCATTTTGACCATGTTGTCATGGTATAATCAAGGCATCATCAGTCAATGAAAGGACCCTTGTCAATGATTACTTTCAAACACGGACAATTCTTTGATGGGCATGAGCCCATCTTGTTACTTGGTGGTGAGATCCACTATTTCAGATTGCCAAAAGATCTTTGGGAAACCCATCTCGAGCGGTTGAGCGCCTCGGGATGCAATACCTTGTCAACCTATGTGCCTTGGCTCATACACGAGGAGTCGGAAGGTGATTTTGATTTCACCGGAAGGTACAATCCTTCCTACGATCTCATCGGATTTCTTGAACTTGCCAAGAAGAAAGGATTGCATGTGTTCTTAAGGCCTGGTCCATACATCATGGCAGAACTGAAGAACGAAGGACTCCCTTATTGGCTTTTCGACATCACGCCGTCTTTAAAGGTTCAGACCTTTGACAATCACGAAGGACCAGCGGCCATCCTTGATCTCATGAATCCGATTTTCCTTGAGAAAGTCAGACGCTATTACCAAGCATTCATCGATGCCATCAGACCCTTCTTACAGTCAAATGGCGGTCCCATCTTTGCCATCCAACTCGACAATGAGATTGGAATGCTTGACTGGGTCAACAACAAACCGGCCTTGACAAAAGATGTCTTAGACGCCCTCGGTAACACAGTTGACGCCTCCAAACGGCGACCCTCATCAGGTCTTGGCCTTCACTTCCATCAACGTCTTGGGCAGGTCATGAGACGCCGCTTCAAGGACTACGCCCTCGCGCTTAAGTCCATGCTCACAGACTTAGGCGTCAAGGACATCCTATGGATGGTGAACATCCATGGAACCTCTGGTGGTCGGGCAACCACATATCCGATTGGCATGAGTCAGTTAATAGAAGTCACTGATACGCCCAATCTGATTGGCGGTATGGACGTCTATTACGATGATATCACACTTAGGACATTCCAGGATGTCATCATCGCCAACATGCTGACCAGAGCCACAATCACCGATGACAAGCCCATGACAACCCTTGAGTTTGGCGTTGGTGACGGCAATTATGGTGATGATCTGATGGGTCATCAGATGGAAAGTTCAAATGATTTCAGACTTAGAATGCATATCGCATCCGGTCACCGGATGATCAACAACTACCTCTTTTCAGGAGGCATCAATCCCTGGCTCAGAATCAAGCCCGATGATGGCAACGACCGGATCGCTTTTACCGGCGAACGTCATGGATTCGCAGCCCCTGTCAATCACTTAGGACAACCACGCTATACCTATGATCTGATCAGTCGTAGCCAAAACATGCTTCAATCTGTCTTTAAAACCCTATCAGGCATGACCCCTGTAAGTGGCGATCTGATTCTTGGGTTTGACCCGGATGACTACATGACCGAGGCCGTTTACAAAGACGATCCGGCTATCAAAGATTATGTCGACCAGGTCTCAATGCATCGCACTTCGGTCTTATGGGATCGCCTGATCAAAGGGATTTTGCTCTTGCATTATCCGTTATCAGCCATCCGGATGGATAACGAAAATGCACTTGTGGCCCTTGATCAGAAATGCCTTGTGATGCCCATCTCAAGATACATGGATGAAGGCATGCAACAAGTGATCACGTCCCATTTGAATGGCGGTGGAAAAGCGATTCTGGTAGGTGAACTACCACAATATGATCGCCTTGGAAAGCCATGTTCGATATTGTCTGATGCGCTTGGTGCCAAGCCAATGACACCAAGATTCAGTTGGACCCATCCGCACTTGTCCGCGTTTATGACGACACCAATCGAAGGTGCGCATGAGTTCAGGACATTCTTCAGTCAGCCGGTGGTCACCACCCATGCACCATTGATACGCACATTGGACGGTCATCCGGTCGCGTTTCAAAGCGGTCAGGCAATCGTGATCGGTTCCGATTATCCAGGCCACCTAAGCATCACCGAAAACATCTTGAACCGACTGAAGATCCATAAGCGATTAGAGCTCAAGGATCAAGACGGGTTTGTCATCACCATGATGACCCATGATCAGGATGCCATGATGATCCATGTCTTCAATCTTGAACAACGTCCGGTCTCTTTCGATCTAAAGATCGATGGCGTCTCATACCAAGACAACATCAAAATTGTTCTGTCGCCAAGAGACGCCCGGATTCTTCCTTACAACATGACTTTGGGCATCTTTGAGATCTTGCGGTCAAGCGCTGAGATCATGGCCTATGACACATCCCACATCACCTTCCGGCAAAGTGGTACGGATGACCACATCACGTTGAGAAGCCCCTTTGTTCCAATCAACCAGGCCGGCACCATCATCGAATGTATCTCCAAAGACACTTACCATATTGTCATCTTGAGGGATTGCCTCAACCAAACAAAAACCATTCATTTCAAAGCGGGTCACTGACCCGTTTTTTTTATGCCTCTTCAAAGCCAAGGACATCAAGTCCTCGCTCAATCGCTTCAATGTTCATGAACACGTCCCAAATGAAATCGGAGCGATAGTTCTCAATCATAAGCATCGTGATACCCTTGTCAATACCGATGACATCGGGTGAATAGTAAGGCACCTTTCCAACCAATGCCGGATCCTCATATCCCGACATCAACCCCAAATTGTAGGATGCCTTGAAGCCATATTCACCCCAAAGATTTGGAAACGTCTTGTAGTGATACGCCGCCCGAATGGCTTCATCCTCAAGATGAATGACTGACGCCAAAGCGGCATAGGGCGTCACGGTGCCATCATTTTCATAATGATTGGCCGGTGGACTGCCATACGCCTTATATCCATTGGGGCCATCGCCGGCGGAAAGTCCCCATGAACTCCCATGCAGACTTCGATACTGATTGGAGACATCAAGTGCAAAATTGTAGGATGCCAAGGTCGCAAGCGCCGCGTTTTCATGCCAGTTTGTTCCATCACCATCTTCGATCTGTCTGAAATCAATATACGCATGTGAATACTGATGGGTGAACAGTTGTCCCCCAAAGGTGAAGTAATAGGGATCGACATTTCTTGCTGGATCTTGTTCGCTGAAGTATGCGCCAAAGCGGTTACGGGCATCGTTTTTGAACACTTTATAAGAAGCATCCCCTGTCGGATACTCAGAGGATCCCGCACCTAGGACATAAAGCATCAGCTGTTCAGCAAAGCCGTCCCATGCCCCAAAATGGACTCTGGTATCAGGGTCATAGCCCATAAAATAACGCTTGGTGACCTGATTGATATACCAAGGCCAATTGATGCCATCATAAATCTCATTGGCTTTCTCTTCAATCACGCCGCCAAAATACTCGCCGGCAAAGAGTGCCCCGGTCACGAGCAATGCCGTATCAATGACTGAGACTTCACTGTCCCAGACTCTTTCAGTTGTCCGCATACTCACGAAATGGACATAGAATCCTTCATAACGATCCATTTCCAAGAGTGTCTCAAGCGTGCCCAATGCCCGCTCTCGACCCTCTTCTTCAGTGATCCATCCATTTTCAACACCAATAGGGATCGCGGCGAGCGCATAGCCAACCGAGGCGACAGACGCAACCCCTTCCGCACCAGGATACCGGTCCCTGGCCATCCCATAGCCAGGACTGTCGGGATCACTGTTCGATGTTTCCCAGAAAAAGAGGAAAGAGCGATACTGTTCCTCAAGAAGCAGTCCGTCGATATTCCGGTTGATTTTTGTATAGTTCTTATCATCTGTCTGATCATCATTGTCGCATGCGACAATGAACGTCATGACAAGGATGAACATCAATATCAGTCCGATTTTTTTCATTTTGTCACTCTCCTGTGATGCCCGCTTTATCGATACCTTCGATAAAGAGACGTTGTAAGATGAAATAGACAATCAACATGGGCAAGATGATCAGTAGGGTCGCTGCCATCCGAATCCCTTCATTGATCATATTGGCTTGCCCCGGGAAAAGGTCCTGATACGATGAGACAAAGGCCAGAAGTCTGAGTTGAAGCGTTTGAATCGATGAACCGAGAAACAGACTTGAGATGTAGGTCTCATTCCAGTACCAGACAAAGCTGAAGAGAAACGATGTCACAAACGACGGTATCGAGAGTGGCACAGCAATCTTCATGTAGATGTAGAGATGATTCGCCCCATCAATCTGGGCCGCTTCGTCAAGCGATTTGGGAATCATCTTGTAAAACTGATAGAAGATCAGGATAAAGATCGCAGCATTGAGGCCCTGTCCGACGGAAGCTGGAACAATGATCGCCCAAATGCTTGATAACAAACCCATGTCATTGAAGAGCACAAACCTCGGTATCATCGTGATCTGTGGCGGAATGATGTATGTCGCGAGCACCAGGGCAAACAGGGTTTTCTTCAAAGGAAAACGGAAACGGGCGAACCCATAGCCGATCAGGGATGCGACAAACGTTTGCATCACCGCTGGCACCAGCGTGACAAGCAGGCTGGTGCCCAAGGTGTCGAAGTATCTGAGGACCTGATACGATTGCCTGAAATTCTCGAGATAGATCTTTGTCGGAAGATAATAGACCGTTGGAGACAACAGATCCTGAAGATCCTTCAGACTCACTGTCAGCATGTGAAGCAAAGGATAGACATAGATGAATCCGATACCGATCAAAAGAGCATAAATCACGGTTTTGAAGAGGATGCCATCTGTGAATCTGAAGCCAAAGATCATCCGTCTGATCCGGTTCATGTCAAGCGGACGTCTCACATGATCATTTGCCATGAGACACACGTCCTTTCCGTTCGCCTCGTTTGGGGAAAGCGATCAAGAGGGTTGCCACCCCAAGCAGGGTCGCCACCAAGATGAAATAGAGCCATGCCATCGCACTGGCATATCCATATCCGCCGGCAGCATCAAACATCATCCGTCTGATCAAAGAGACAATCTGGTTGTTCGAGAACGTCGAGATCATGACGATGGTGTAGATCGAGCTGATCAGGATGATGTTCTTGAGTGAGGGTAGGGTGATTTTCCAAAACGTCTCCCAAGGGGATGCACCATCAACGAGCGCGGCTTCATAGATTTCTTTTGAGATCTTTTGAAGACCAGCCAGAAAGAGCACAATCTGGACCCCGGAAAACCAGAATATCATGATCATTTCCGTAAGCATCCCCGATACCGGATCAGCGATGAACGGCGGAAGCGTGTTTTGGATGAGATCAAGCATCCCATACTGTTCGACCAAAGGTACCGTTCCAGCCCCTTGGGAGATCAGTTCGTTGATGACCGGTCCACTCACGATAATGACCGGGAGGAAGAAAATCGACCTGAAGAATCCTCGGAACCTGATTTTCTGATTGAGCATCAACGCGATCATCATCGAGACGATGATGATGATTGGAACGTATAAGACAATCTCTCCGATGAAGTCAATGACGAGATCGACAAAGACAACATCGGTTGTCAGCACGCGGATGTACTGATCAAATCCGACGGGGTCGGTGACAATCCCTTCGGCCCCGGTAATCGAGACATCAGAAAGAGAGAAGATGAGTGACCTGGCCAACGGTATCATGGTGAGCCAGATGAACCCGACAATCCAGATTGATATGAAGGCGTACCCGGAGAGCGCTTCGCGCGTCCTATTCGACATCCGTCTCATGAGACACCTCCAAGGGCATATCCACCAGCGGGAATCGTGATCAAACCAATATAATCCGTATTGGAATAATTGATGCCAATCGTCACATTGTTGCTGTAGGTGACAAGCACCACCCCAGATGTTGGGACCGTCCTTTGAACGACACGTTCCCCAACCACAGCAGACAAAGCGTCTCTGACATAGGTGTATTGCCTTTCAATCTCATCTTTCCAAATGGAGAATTCTGAGGTGTAGATTGCTTGTGAGGATGTATCGAGGAACCCATAGGCTGATGATTCGGTCACAACAAACGACGGATAGATGCCGTAGTCAATCAGTCGCAGAAGTTCATTTTGGGTATTGGCGAAGAAATTGCCGTAACGTCCATACATCGGTCTCAAACCCTTCAAGACATAACTCATGAATGGCACGGTATCGCTATAAGCCGCTCTTTGTGAGGCATAAAGCACGACATCAAAGAAACGGTTGGCGGCAAGCATATATCCCATCGGATCAAAGACCGCAGAATCATCAAACAGGTCGATCATCTGGACATAGGAGAGCACTGTCTCACCCCGGGCAATCGGCTCATCACCATAAGTTCCATAGAGCAAAGATCCGATTGATGCCAACGCGACATGGTTGATCATCAGATCATCAAAGTCCGCTTTCATCTCTTCCAAACGTCTCAAACTCTCACTGGGATGCATCAGATAATAGGATCCATAACCATCGCTATTCCCGATATTCTGAAGATTTCTCTGGATCGCAAGATCATAAGGATTATACCCGGATGTCTGGGGATATCCTTTGGTCGGTTCAACAACATGATAGATCTCATAGGTCTCATTCAGTTGGATGATGGCTGCTTTTGAGCCAAGTCCGGACTCAAATGGCAACTCATTCAAGGCCGAGCCACCAAGACCCCCTTTGCCATAACCCCGATAAGTGACAGACAGATGACTGATGGTCTCACTCAGTGATTCAATCATGTTCCAAAGACTTCCAAGGTCCGTCATGATGACGGTTTTTCTGCCAAAGAGCGCTTTCTTGTTTTCAGCGGCAATGACATCAAGATGAAGGGACACATCGGTATCAAGAAAGACGTCGTCGAGGATGCCATCTTCCATCAGGGATGACCGATAAGCCGATGCCATGCCGACATAGTTCGCATCCTCATCGGTCAGAAGGACATAAGAGATATCAAGATCAAAGGGATTGATCTCACCTTGAAGTTTCACAATGGTGTTCGTCTGGCTTTGATTCAAAGGCTGACGGTATACCGTCCGGTACGTGAAATTCGCATAGGTGAAGAAGAAATCTGTCGTCACCCCCGCCGGATAGACAACCATCGAGGCATAAGGGGCACCTTCTTTGACGATGGCAAGATAGCCATTCTGGTCAACCCCATGAACCATCCCGTAGGCGTTCAGATAGAGTGATTTTTCAGGATTGACATTTTCTGGAATCGTGATGGTTTCCCGAGAGTTCGCAGGATCATATCCATAAAAAGGTTTCTCAAAGACTGAAGTCATGCTCTCAGCCTGATCAAATCTGATCAACGCCCCAATGCCATCAGGGACCATGATGTATCCGGGTGTTCTGGTTTTCTTGACCGCTCCCATGAAAGGATAGACCGATACCCTTGAAAGCTTCGCATCATCGTTGTCGCTGATGCTGTCATTGGGGATTTTGACATCAATACCTGATGGTGTCAGTCTGACTTGAAGGGTCATCTGGATCTTTGAGTAACCAAAATAGAGTGACGCATCAAAACCATCGGCCAAAAGCGTCAAGGTCACGGTGCTTTGATCGGAATCATAAAGGCTTTCTTCCCTGAACTGCGGATTATCTGTCGCTCCCGCGTAATAACCAATCCAAACCGGTGAGTTGGCTTTCGTCCGCCAGGTCTGACTTCTGAATCCCCGGTCATCCTCATCATAGAGATCCGGATAAAGAGGCACATCGTCATCATCAAGAAGCGCATAATCAATAAAGAATGAGGATCCCCAAAGATATCCGCTTCTTTGATCTTTGATCCTGATCGATAAGTCATCCGGATCGACATAAAGTTCAAAAGCATCATTATCGGCAATGATGTCATAACGATCCTCAAGGGTCACATAAGGATTGGTCACGACACCTTGATCGGTCTCCGGTTGGGTATACTGATTCGAGGAAAGTAACGCCTCTGAGACCGGTTTTGACGTTTGCAATTGAAGATCATGATGATCACCTTGTGCAAACACCACAACAAGTGTCCCCGACAACAAGAGCATCAAAGCAAGTGTTTTAACGATTGACACGGGCAATCACCTCCTTGATCAAACCGGTGACATAATCATATACTTGGAACAACAACACGTAAAACACAAAGAGGATCAAGACCAGCAACAAGACCGTGATGATGGTCAAAAGGATGTTCTTGATCAGTTCCTTGAGAGAATACCCATGGACTTCCTTGAGCATGATGATGACATAGAGAATGGTCCATCCAAACATCAAGGTGTTGGCTGATTGCCATATGAACACCTCATAATAGGTTAGACCATAAGAGAGGCCTACAAGCGGCAAAGACATGAAGATAAACGGTGCGAGCGCATAGGCGGTGCCCACATAGACATCCTTGAACCACCCTTCCCCATCATTGATCGAGGCAATCAGGTAATTTGAAAAGACAAAGAGGAAGATCCCTCCGGCCACAAACGCCATGTGTCTGACCAAATTGAATGTCTCCACGTCCTCAGTCCTGAAGATAAATGAAGGACCAAGAACATAGATGATGCTCAGGACAATCACCAAAGCAAAGACGATACTGGCCCCGAGATAGGTGCCCTTCTTACGGTGTTTGAGATCATAAAGGGCGTCAAGCGGATGTCTCATCATCCGTTTGACATAAAGCAGTTCAGCGATCATAGGTTTCCTCGTGATACCGTCTCTGACCCGTCTGAGCGGATCAAGAACAGCGTAACGTCGGTCGATGACCTTGACACTCTTCATGGTGGCAAACACAAGGATCATACTCAAGAAGACCACCCCGAGACTGTTCTGCATAAAGGTGTATCTGAGTTGCCAGTAAGCGTTCGAATAGCCCGGTTTGTCATAGGCAAGGGTGTAATACTCGAGTGCTTTCTCGTAGTCGCCGGTCCGGTAACTTGCTTGTCCGATGGCGGAATTGGCAAAGGCAAACATCTGGTTCATGGCAAGCACATCTTCCCAGATCGCGATGTCATAGATGCCATCCATGAATCCTGCAAGACCTTCATGAACAAGGTCAGCAAAGGCTGATGTCACAAACGTCTGAATTCCGCCTTTGGCCTTATCAAGCACATATAGGGTGTTATCTTGGGCCACCGCGATATCAGAAGGACTCGTGAACAATCCCAACCGTCCGCTGTTTTGGACATCTAGACCTCCAAACTCGAAAACCAGACGTCCGGTGCTGTCATACTCGCTGATGACACCGTCAGCTGCCAAAGTCACAATGTCACCGACATTGTTGACATCGACCGCGATCAGGTTCTCAACCGCGACAGCGCTGTCGAGGGTGTCAACCGAAGCGATGTTGAAACGCTTCAGTTTCTTTCGGTCGGTCGGACTGACCGTATAGACAAAGCCTTGGTCATCAATCGCGATGTTGGCAGCCGACGTCGGGGTGTTCAAGGCGAACTGGACACCAAGGATATTTGAGAGTGTTCGTTGCCATGACGTCCCGGTCGTATTGGTGCCAAAGAAACCGATGAACTCACCGGTATGATTCAGTTGGATGATCCCTGAAGTCGATCCCTCGCCAACGATGTAGAGATTGCCACGTTGTCCGACCACAACCTTCATTGGAACAAACGGTGAGTTGCGTCCAAAAATCGGTTCGGTCGGTCGGTCAAACGACTCTCTGATTGTTCCGTCAGCATCAAAGACAAAGACACTTTCGGCATCCGGATCAGCCACATAGACCGTGTCGTCCTCACCAACAAAGACACCGGTTGGGGCAATCATGTCATCGGTTGTCAAACTTCGTATCGTCGATCCCAAAAGGTCGGTCACGAGAATCCGGCCGTGACCGGTATCAGCGATATAGATTCGGTCCTCTTTGACATAGATGTCCTCAGGAAAAAGCACACCATCCTGTAGCGAAACAAATCCGGAAGGGACATAGGCGGTCTGGGTAGAGATTCTTTGGCCCCTGGGACCAATGGTATAGGTCTGATAGGGGACAGAAGCATCTGTTTCAGCAACCGTCACCCCAAATGAGACCATCACAGTCAACAAAAACACAAGGGACACAATGAACAGTCGTCTCATCTTGCCACCTCATTTCAATCCCGAATGTGCCATCGTGTTCATCACTTTGCTTTGCAGCAGGATGAAGATGATGAGATTCGGGAGGAACATGATCAGCGCGGCCGCGGCGGCCATCCCCTGACCAGCAACAACATTCGATGTCGACGTCAACGTCGACATGTAAAAGGCAAACGTCTTCAGACTTTCGCGGTTGATATAGAGCACTGATGTCTCGGTATTGTTCCAGATGCCTTGGAAACTCACAATCGCGATGGTCGCAATCGCCGGTTTGACCAGTGGCATGATGATCTTTAAATAAATCTGGAAATGAGTCGCCCCATCAATCTTCGCGGCATCGATCAGTTCATCGGGAATCTGGTCGATGAACTGCTTGATCAGAAACAACCCGACCGGCACAGCGAGTCCTGGCAAGACATGCACCCAGAAGGTATCGATCAGACCAATCCGTTCAATGATCAGGTATCTGGGAATGATCACCGATGTGGCAACAAACATCAATGCGATGTTGTTCATTGTCATGAAGGTTTTCTTCATCTTGAACTTGAGCTTGGAAAGGGCATACCCTGACATGCTCGAGACCAGAATCGAAAGAACGACAACGACAAACGTGATGACAATCGAATTGAACAGATACCTTGACATCGGAATGCCAGTGGAACCGGCAAGTTCGAAGAGATCAAGGAAATTGCCAAAGGTCGGCCGTTGGACAAAAAACCGTGGCGGGAATGCGAAAAGCTCATCAAGAGGCTTGAACGCATGATTGAAAATATAGAGAATAGGAAGCACCATGAAGAGTGCGACCGGCATGATAAACAACACGAATTTGATCTGGCTTCGATGGAAGCGGGTGGGGTTGATTTTGGTCCCCTGGAATCGGTTTCTAGACATCGCGATCACCAAAGAGTTTGAAGGCCACACGGCTGAACAGATACACCATCAAAAGCAAAATGACAGCAATTGCCGCGGCATACCCCATATCATAACGGATGAACCCATAGTCCTCGATGTGGGTGACAATCAACTGACCGGCATTTTGTGGTGTCGGGTTTTGTCCGGAGAGCTGTACCCCGATCGCCCCGGCATTGAATGTCGCCACCAGACTCATCACCGCCCCAAAGAGCATCTGTGGTTTCATCGAGGGGATGGTGATGTAAAAGATTTCCTGAGCCTTGTTTTTCATGCCATCGACATAGGCCGCCTCATAGAGGTCCTGATTGATGTTCAAGACACCGGCGAGCATCGCCAGAAAGCCAATCCCCATGCTTGACCACAAAGTCACGATGATCATGATATTCAGAAGAAAATCGGGATTTTGGAGCCACTGAACAGGTTGTTCTAAGAACCCGACATTTAACAAAAACGCGTTCAGATAGCCACTTTCGTCTCCAGAGAAGATGATTCGCCACATCACCGCCATCGTCACACCAGCGGTCATCGATGGTGAATAGAGAACCAATGCCAAGATGGTTCTGAGCTTGCTTGGCAGTTGGGCGAGCATCCAGGCCAAAATAAAACCTAGCATATAGCCAATCGGACCGACAATGATCACAAACTGGAGGGTGTTTGGAATCACCGACTGCATGAACGCATCATCACTCGTGAAAAGATAGATGAAATTGGAGAAGCCCACATACTGAGGTGGTTGGAGCAAATTGAAATACGTCACCGATAGGACAATACCCATCAGGACAGGAATGGTGATGAACACCATGAATGCCAAAAAGTAAGGAAACAAGAAAATAATCGATTCCCGATCGGTTGTCGCCTTGACCGGTGCCACTGTCTTAGTTGTCATCGGCGAGCCACCTTTCGATCGTCTCTCTCTCTGGCAACAGATAAGGTTTCAGGATGACACCTTGTCCATCAATATATCCGAACTCGAGCATCTTCCTGATGATCTCCTTGTTGGCGACAATGATGCCGTCCTCAACCGCGGTTCTGACATTGATGCCATCGTAGACAACTTTGTTCCAAATATTTGAGAGTTCCCTCTCAACCATATAGCTTCCAGGAATCTTAGGCGTGTCAGAGACCCATGTCCACTGTTCGAGAATGACATCCTTATGGGCATCATCCCAGGACATGTTCGAAAAGGCGGCGGGATTCGCGGTGTTCCACAGATACGCTGATCCATAGGTTGTGATCAAACGTTCAGCATAATCGGTCTGAACATCCTCCGACCCCCACCATGACAGGAAATCCCATGCCTCAAGCGGCATGTCGCTTTCCTTGAAGATGACATTCACGGTCGCCGCTCCGACAAACGACCGATCGACCACGCCCATGTCATCCATGACACCTGGTAGCAAGGCAATGTCCCAAAGTCCGGCAATCTCTGGTGCGGCATTCAACAACTGGACATACATACCAAAGTCACCAATACCGATTGGTAGCGTGCCATAGCGGAAACTGTTATAGAAACTGCCCACTTCTAGCGGCATGCTGTAGATGGTGAAGATATTGGTCATGAACCTGATCGCCTCAAGCGTCTTTGGATCATCATAGGCCGCGGACAAAGCATCATCGGTATAAAGACGTCCCTTATACTGATTGATAAACGGCAAAGTCTGATCAAAGGACTTGAACCCGTTCGTACTCGCAAGGGGCACATAGAAGTTCATACCAAAACGTTGCAGTTCAGGCAAGATAGAGATGACCTCGTCCCACGTGTCTGGAACCTCTAGACCAAGCGTCTCAAGAATATCACGACGGTAGAACAACAACTGGAAGTTTTGGGTATCAGGAATCGCATAGACGCCATCCTGATAGACCAATTGAATGAAGGACCCCGGTTCATAACGACCTGCGATCTCACTGAAGTCATCAAAAGACGACAGATCATAAAGCGCGTCCCTGATGGCGAAATCATAGGGTCTCCAAGCAGCAATCCCCATCGCGATATCGGGTTGGGCGCCAGCGGCATTGGCCAAAATCAGTTTGTCCTCATTGGGCATCATCGAGATCCGAACGGCTTGTCCGGTCTCTGGGGTATAATCACGGTCGGTCATCTGCTGCATGAGATCGACATACTGACGCGAGCGGTTCACCCAGATTTCGAGTGTGCCTTCCGCCAAGGCATCATCATATTGGTCATTGAAAAACGATAGGACAAACCGTTGGATGGCGACCCAGATTCTCACAAAGAACGACCTGCTCGCTCGTGGAATCTCGCTATCTGTGCCATGTACATAAAACACGTCGATTGAAAGCGGTGACTCAATCACTTTGGGAAGCGCGTTACCAAGGTGAGCGAGAACCGATCCGCTACCAATCGATAGCACATTCATGTTCTTCGGCAACTGATCCGGTTCCTCACGGAGTTCATCCATCCGATCTCTTGCCAGCTGCAATGCTGTGGTCACGGTTGAACCCTTGGTCGAACCCTGGACCGATGTCCATGTGTCGTATAAGGCACTGATGGTCTCATACAAGCCATCAAGGTCTTCCTTCAAAGTCGGCAGATACTCGCTGATGTCCCAATCACGGTTCTCATCAAGGTTGTTGCCGGTGATCTTCTGGATATCAAGAGCAAGATCATTGATCTCTTCCATCACCATGCCAATCTCTTCATGAACCGACCCAACAACAGAAATATCGACCTCAAACGTGACGGTGTGCACCCCTTCTTCCAAATAGAACCAAAGCGGCTCGCCCTCAAAAGCGAGGGTGATGTTTTGCCACTTCCGGTCATAGGGAAACGCCAGTCCCTTGGCTTCTTTGAAGGGCACTTCGCCATCGATCAGAAGGGTTCTGAAGACCGTGGTGTTGGCATTCGTTTTCTGGAGCACTTTCAACGTCAGGTTGTAATAGGCACTTTCAGGTACTGTGATCTCATAACTCACGGATTGCCGTCCTTGATCCATTGTTTGGCCATCAAGCATGTTCAAACGGCTTTCCATCAAGCCAAAAGGCTTGACGGATGGATCATTGTTGGTCCCCGCCCGGATCGCCGGATCAGACTTGAACAGGATGTCCTCACCTTCGGTTTCGATGATGATGTCATCAGCGAATGGGCCCGATGGATCAAGGGTTTCCTCATATGATGTGTCAACCGGCATGGTCACGACCCGAAGATCTTTAAGCAAAAGGTCACCATAGACCTTTGTCAACGTGATCTCGTTTAGGCCTTCTTCGAAACGAAACAGCAGTGGTCCATCAAGGTATCCGACATTATCGGTCAAAAGGTTCGTCTGCCAAAGGTCAACCCGATAAGACGATGGGACGATATCATTGTTGAACCGGTCTTTCAAAATGTCCTCTTCGGCTTCCCAGATGCCATCAAGAATCAGCTTGGATGAGGGTTGATGTTGGATCTCATCATTGATCTGAATCGATAACGCGACCGGACGGATGGTATCTGTGAGGACATAGTAAGACAACTCAACGGCATAGAGCCCCTTGATTTCAATCTCAATCGGCATCCTGATATCATCAGTCGTTGTCCAAGAAGCCACTACTTGGCCCTGATCCACGGGATCAGGCTCAAGCCAATTGTCTCCAAGAGAAAAATCAGAAGGTGAAACAACCCCCGCAAACGGGATGTCGTCTCTGTACCCTTCTGATTTCCATGTGTTGATGATCTCTTGGTAGGTGCTTTCTGAAGAGGTGCTCAGGAGTCTTGTATCCGTGAATCCGATGTCATTTCGGGCACCCGAAAAGAACATGAGTATGGCCAGAAGCATGAACATCATGGTTGCTTTTTTCATCACGAACACCTCCGGTCGAGTGGGTTAATCGTTGATGGCGTTATTCAATGCCACCCAGGCTTGGTCATGTGCCTCATTGACGCGCTGATTAAGCTGGACAGCGACATCCGCAAGCGTGACGTTGCCATCCCTGATGGCATCAAGCATAGAGGCAATGGTATAACTGACACCTTCATAGGTGCCATATTGATAGTTCCAACGGGCACTGACATAACCTGGCACAGTCTTGACACCTTCGATGATGAATGAGTCATGTTCCAGGACCTTGCGGTACTCAGTCATGGTGCCCTCGGGGAAGAGTGCCAGATAAGCATCAAAGAGCTCATCGTCTTTCTGCAAAGGGGCGAAGTTCACAGATCCGGCTTCCGGGAACTCTGAAGCGATCTCAAGACGCTTCAGGTATCCTTCTTTGCCGAATCCAAGCCATTTGGCAAGCAGATAAGCCTCTTCCGGATGTTCGGTGCCTTGTCCGGCTACGAGATAGTCAAGGACAACCGGAATCCGTTGGACACCATCAACGACGACTGGTGTGCCGATGAAGTCGATATCCATGTCATATAGCCCTTCTTCTTCATCTAGAAGGTTCGGAAGAATCCATCCCCATGACCATGTGGCATCCCACATGATGGCATGGCGGCCTTTCTGGAACTGAGTACCTTCACCTTCGGCGTACCATGTCGCTTTCTGGGTCACAGACGAGGTTTCCCAGACATATTCGGCGTATTGGCCTTTGTTCTCATCATAGAAGCCTTGCATCAGTTTCATTGCGGAAGCGAATGCTTGGCTATCGAGATGGAAGCCTTCGTCGTTATAGGTATACCATCCCAAAGAACCGTCGTATTGGGCGGGCATCCATTCGAAGATCCGGTCGACCCCGGAAAAGCCAACAATGCCGGTGCCATCTTCTGGTGTCGTCGAGATTTCTTGGGCAAAGTCAAGCAGATCATCCCAAGTGACACCGAACGCCGGGGAATCGAGATTCTCTCTTTCAAATAATGTGCGGTTGATGAAATAACCAAAATAGAAGTTGGACTGAGGAATGCCAAAGTACTTGTCGTTATAGACAGCCCCGGTCGCGATATCATCTGAGACCTTGGCCAGCTCAGGATCATTTGCCATGATTGATGTCATGTCATGGGCCCAACCATTGCTGACAGCGGTCGGAACTGTGGCATACATATAGAGGTCCGGCAGATCACCGGTCGCGGCCATGGCAGCGAGCATCTCATCCCAATTCATGTCAACCTCAGCGTCAGGATTGGCAGGGTCAGGAATTTTCGGCCGTTCGACAATCTCGACCGCGATATTGGGATAGTGATCCATGAAGGCGTCAATCATCCGGCGTTCGAGGTTGTAATCCTCGATGTTCCCAAGATTCCATCCCGCATAGGTAATGGTTGTGATGTCCGGTGTGTCATCATCCGGATCATCCTTCTTGCATCCGGTCACGAGGACCAGCAACAACACAAGCATCAGTACTGAAAACCATTTTCTCACAATTGGTTCCTCCTTGGATAAGCCATTGTTTTCGAAACGTTTCGAGTTTTGTGAAAAAGAAAACATGGATAGAAATCACGTCTTCGAAACGATTCATTCATATTATAATGTAATCCCTTACATTTTTCAAGTGAATGACAAAAAAAGACCGTTTTGTCAGGAAGGTTATGAATGTCTTTCCAAACGGTTTGACAAAACAATCGAAAAAAGGTCCGCCTGACCGGGAGTGGTCGGGCGGACATCTTTGTCTCAATGATTACTTTTTGAGGTTGTAAAATGATTTCAAACCAAGATACTGGGCCGTATCGCCAAGTTGGTCTTCGATTCTAAGGAGCTGATTGTACTTCGCAATGCGATCAGTCCGTGATGCGCTTCCGGTCTTGATCTGTCCGGCATTGGTTGCGACCGCGATGTCGGCGATGGTGGTATCTTCAGTCTCACCACTACGATGGCTGATGACAGCGGTATAGCCAGCACGCTTCGCCATTTCAATGGCGTCAAACGTTTCGGTCAAAGTACCGATCTGGTTGACTTTGATGAGGATTGAGTTGGCAATCTTTTTGTCAATACCTGTCTTCAGACGTTCGGTGTTCGTGACAAAGAGGTCATCACCAACGAGTTGGACCTTATGTCCAAGAAGACCTGTGAGATAGACCCAACCTTCCCAGTCATTCTCATCAAGACCATCTTCGATTGAAAGGATTGGATACTTCTCGACGAGTTCGGCATAGAAATCTGAGAGTTCGTTGCTGCTGAAGGTTTTTCCGCCTTCGCCAGCGAGAACATATGAGTTGGTTTCCTTGTTGTAGAATTCGGAAGATGCGACGTCCATTCCTAGGAAAATGTCCTTGCCTGGTTCATATCCAGCCTTCTCGATGGCTTCGATGATGACTTGAAGCGCTTCTTCATTGGACTTGAGGTCAGGTGCGAATCCACCTTCGTCACCGACAGCGGTGTTATAACCCTTGTCTTTGAGCACTTTTTTAAGGTTATGGAAGACTTCAGCGCCCATCCGGATGGCTTCAGAGAATGTCTTCGCACCAACAGGCAGAATCATGAATTCCTGGAAATCAACGTTGTTGTCGGCATGTGATCCGCCATTGATGATGTTCATCATCGGCACGGGGAGTTGCTTTGTGTTGAATCCGCCAAGATAGTTGTAGAGTTCGATGCCGAGGAAATCAGCAGCTGCTCTGGCAACCGCCATGGAGACACCAAGGATGGCATTCGCACCGAGTTTGCCTTTGTTTGGCGTGCCATCAAGTTCGATCATCCGTCTGTCAATTCCGACCTGGTCGGTGACATCATAGCCAGTCAGTTCGGCAGCGATCACGTCATTGACGTTTCTGACAGCGTTCAAGACGCCTTTCCCAAGATAACGTTTCTTGTCTCCGTCTCTCAGTTCAACCGCTTCATGTTCACCAGTGGATGCACCGGAGGGGACAATCGCCCGACCAAACGCGCCTGATTCGGTGAAGACTTCAACTTCAACGGTGGGGTTGCCGCGTGAGTCAAGGACTTCACGGGCATAAATATGCGTGATAAATGGCATGTGTTTCACTCACCTTATTGTTATTTGTTTTTCTAATTGTCATAGACCATCACTATTATACACGAAAGTGCCAAAGATATAACGATGTCATCAGGTAAAACGCTTACCAGCAGCCGTCCAGGACAGATAACCACCCAAGAGAAAGGTGACGGCCAAGGAGGTTCGAAAGGTCTGAGAATCCTGGGGTCAATGGCCAGAGAAAGCGGTAGAACGAAAAGAGATTGACGAACCCTAATGATCCAAAATCAATGGTTCCTGTCAAAGCCATCAATCCTGCTTGAAACGTCATGACAATGACGGGATAAGACAGGACATAGACGGTTGTGGCAATGACCTGAGAAGGCTGGTCACCACGACCTTCAAGACTGACCCGTCTGCCAATCAGATACCCCATCACAACCATCGATAGCGACCATAACGCGTTACGGAAAAGGAAAAACCCCAAAAGCACCAAGCTTCCGGCGGCCATCCCATAAAACAAGGCGATCATTAAGGTTCTTAGAAACAATCGAAGCATCGGTGATTCCTCATAGTTCCAAGTATTGCAATCTGGGTTTGATCAAAAGAAACACAAGCGTGGTCGTGATGCCCTTCGAAATATTCAAAGGGGCATACATCACCATAATGTAAAAGAAGAATGAGGACAGATATGGCTCATCAAGATTGACATCGAAAGCGACCAGCAAATCCATGATGGCTGGATCTTTCAAGAAAGTGAAGACCGTGAAGTGAATGGTCTTGATGTCTGCAAACGGTAACTCAAAGCGACCAAGGACGCTTAAGTAGAGCGGGGTCGCGATGAAAAAATTGAACATCAACAAGACAAACGCCAACGAAAACGTGATAATGCCCGTGATGATGAGGGTTTCCTTCAATGTGACTTTGGGCTTTTCAATCGGAATCTCATACATCAAAGGGGCACGGTGGGTTTTCGCCAACTTCGATGCCAGATAATACGCACCCAAAATCACGAGGCTCGCGACCACAGCAATCAGCTCACCAATGATCTCAGAAGGCAGAAAACCCAATGCGAGCCGTCTGACCAGGCTTCTTAGACCGATGACACCAAATGCACCCTTATATCCGACCACGATCGCAGACACCAGAACAACCACCTCGGACAAGTCAATCTTGAGCCAAGGGACAAGCATCGGAATCTCAAAAATTCCCAAAACGGATGCCACACTGGCAAGCGACACAATGTAGAGACTTTTCTTCAACCTGACATTCTTTTCCATATCCTTCTTCCTTTCAATGAAAAATCGGCCTTCCGGGACCGACGAAAAAAGGAAACGTCAAAAAATGACATCAGTCTTCTCCCATCCAGACTTTAACTGTCGGTACCGGAATCACACCGGTTCAACCATTTAAATCGCGGACTTTACCGCCGATCGGGAATTTCACCCTGCCCCGAAGATCTTCAATTACCTATATTATACTATAAGTTCTATATAATTCAACCTTGGTGGGGGCTTGAAAACGCTTTTTGATCCATAGGAACGCCTTTTCATTCAGATTTTATGTATAATGGACTTGAACGAAAGCGATGAGGAGATGACATCATATGAACAAACGGTTGGCCGCATTAATCATTCTTGACGGTTACGGCATTGCCCCGGATGGACCGGGAAACGCTGTCACCCTTGCCAAAAAACCATTTTTGGACCACCTTTTCTCCACGTATCCCACCAATGTCCTTGAAGCCAGTGGCGAAGCAGTCGGGCTTCCTGAAGGACAAATGGGAAACAGTGAGGTTGGTCACTTGAACCTTGGTGCCGGACGGATTGTCTATCAATCACTCACCCGCATCAATGTCGCCATCAAAGATGGCTCATTCTATGAGAACAAAGCGTTCCTGGACGCCATTGAACACGCCAAGAAGAACCAAAGCAAACTTCATATCTTTGGTCTTGTCTCAGATGGTGGCGTCCATGCCTATCCGACGCATATCAAAGCTTTGCTTGACCTTGCCAAGAAGCATGACGTTAAAACCTACGTTCACGCCTTCATGGACGGACGGGATACCCCACCAAGTGCCGGCAAAGACTATTTGAAAGACCTGATTGACCATGGTGCGAACATCGCTTCCGTCTCAGGTCGTTATTACGCCATGGACCGGGACAACAACTGGGACCGCATCCAAAAAGCCTATGACAACATGACGCTTGGGACCGGCACCCATTTCGAGAATCCTTTGGAAGGCATCCAGGCATCCTATGATGCCGGGGTGACCGATGAGTTCATCATCCCCTTTGTCACTGATCCAAACGGTCTTGTCGAAGACCATGACAGCATCATCTTCGCCAATTTCCGTCCTGATCGGGCAATTCGGATCTCAACCGCATTCACCAACCCCGAGGCAACCAATACCCACTACCACACAGAAGGCAAAGCCTCCTTTGATGTCTCAAAAGCCAAAAATGACATCTTTTTGGTCTCAATGATGCACTACGCGGAAACCGTCAAAGGTCCAATTGCCTTTGAACTCCAAGTTCTTGAACGTCTCTACGGCGAGGTCATCGCCGATGCCGGAATGTCGCAGGTCAGAATCGCGGAAACCGAAAAATACCCACACGTGACGTTCTTCTTTGACGGTGGTTCGGAACGGGATCTCAAAGGGAGCACCCGGATTCTTGTCCAATCGCCGAAGGTTCCGACCTATGACCTGAAACCGGAAATGAGCGCATATGAAGTCCGTGACAAAGCGGTTGAAGCCATCGAATCCGGCCAATATGACACCATGATCCTCAATTTCGCCAATCCCGACATGGTCGGACACACCGGATCGATCGAGGCAACCGTCAAAGCCGTCGAAGCGGTTGATGCCTGCGCCAAAGACGTCGTCGAGGCGATCATCAAAGCCGGTGGCACCGCCATTGTCCTGGCCGATCATGGCAATGCCGAGAAAATGCTCGACGAACACGGCAATCCCCATACCGCCCATACCACCAATCTGGTCCCCGTGGCCATCACTGACCGCAAGCTCACATTGAACAGAGGTGCGTTATGCGATATCGCCCCTTCCCTTCTTGACCTGCTTGGCGTTAAGAAACCAGCCCAGATGACAGGAACCTCTTTGATTGTCAGATCATAACCTAAAACCGGTGCCGACGCACCGGTTTTTTTCTCTTTTTTGCTGGAAAAGCGTATAATGAGACGTGAAGAATCCCTACGAATGGAGGAAAAACGTATGAAAAAAATGATGCTTGTCCTTGTGGTCTTGTTGCTTGCAGCCGGACTGGTCTCCTGCAGTTCTGAGTATGATGGCGACTATGTGACCGAAAACTATGGTATCCCCAGAACCGGTGAGACTGATCCTGGTGACTCCTATGAGGAGATCGTTGAAAATGACTTTGTCAGTGCCACCGAGACCCCGTTGTCGATGTTTTCAGTCGATGCCAACACCGCTTCATATTCAACCATCAGAAACGCCATCAATCACGACCTCAGTATCAATCCCAATCAGGTGCGGATCGAGGAAATGGTCAACTATTTTTCCTATGATCTTCCTGAACCAGAGCCAGGGAAGCCTCTGTCAATCTCCACTTGGGTCACACCGACCCCTTGGAATGAGGACACCTATCTGCTTTCCATCGGCCTCAAAGCCGAAGAGGTGATCCTGACCGATGTCAGAAACAATCTGGTGTTCTTGCTAGATGTCTCCGGATCGATGGACCAACCGAACAAACTCGGACTCATGAAAGAAGCGTTCTCGCTTCTTATTGACAGTCTTCACGAGGATGATACCGTCTCGATTGTCGTTTACGCCGGAAACGATGCCATCTTGCTTGAAGGTGCGTATGGTCTTGAGAAAACCAGGATCAGAAACATCATCAATGATCTCCAAGCCGCTGGATCGACCGCTGGTGCGGATGGCATCCGGACCGCTTACAACATCGCTTCCGAGTATTTCATCGAAGGCGGAAACAACCGTGTCATCCTCGCAACCGACGGCGACTTCAATGTCGGAATCACCAACATAGACGACCTCGAGGACTTCATTGGCGAACGCCGGGAAACCGGCATCTATCTTTCTGTTCTAGGCTTTGGTTACGGCAACTACAAAGATGACCGGCTCGAAAACCTGTCTTCGGCTGGAAACGGCAACTATGCCTATATCGATAGCATCCTCGAAGCCAAGAAAGTCCTAGTCGAAGAAATCGGTGGTACCCTGAACACGGTTGCCAGAGACGTCAAAGCCCAAGTCGAGTTCAACGGTGAATTCGTTGACACCTACCGACTTTTAGGCTATGAGAACAAACTCCTTACAATCGATGAATGGAACGAGGAGTCAACCGATGCCGGTGAGATTGGTTCCGGACACTCGATCATGGTCACTTATGAGATTCAGATGAAAGAAGGGTTCGTTGAGACCCCAGATGATCACCTCTTCACCGTTAGAATCCGGTACAAGTCTCCGACCGTTGGTGAGGATGACGTCATGGAATTGACAAAATCCCATGCCGCCACTATCTCTGATGAGCTGACTGATGATATTCGCTTCACCAGTGCCGTGATTGAGTTTGCGTTAATCCTGAGGGACTCTCTCTACAAGGGCAACGCGTCATTGATTGCCGTGATTGAAAGGCTCACTAACATGCCTTCTGTTTACTTGGATCCATACAAGGAAGAGTTCCTGAATCTTGTTGACTTTTACACATCAACCGTGCATTTCATGGAAGATAATGAATAAAAAAGACGGTCGAGAGACCGTCTTTTCCTTTATCTAAGCCAATTTCTTAAGATAGTAGTCGATGATGGCCTGCGTGCCCAAGTCGTCATAACCCTGACTGGAAAGTGTCTCAAAAACATCTTTCACATACGTCAAGACTGGCAAGGCCCTATCCCCTTTTTCCTCACATGCAAGCATCAGGTCTTTCAAATAATGCTTGACAAAGAAGCCTGGGCGAAAATCTTGAGCGACCATCTTCGGACCATTGTTGGCTGCTTGCCATGATGACGCTGATCCTCCGGTGATCACCGATAACATGCGTTGATGGTCAAGACCCTTGTCTGATGCGTACATCAACGCTTCCGCGATTCCCGCGATGTTTCCAGCAATCACGGTCTGGTTTGCGAGCTTCATGTGTTGTCCGTTACCGGCTTTGCCCATATAAGTCACGGTCTTACCCATCGTCTCCAAGAGTGGAAGCACGCTTTCATAGACTGATTCATCGCCACCGACCATGATTGACAAAGTCCCATTGATCGCCCCGAGATCACCACCAGTCACAGGGGCATCGAGCATGCTCATGCCATGCTTTTTGGCCGCTTCATAGAGCTCAACTGCAAGTTTCGGCGACGATGTCGTCATATCGATCAGGACGGTTCCCTGATCTGCGGAAGCAAAGACGGTCTCATAGACATCCTTGACATCTTTGGGATATCCCACGATTGAAATGATGACATCCTTGTCTTTTGAACATGCCTTCAAATCATCACATGCCTCGATGTCTGGTTCGAGTGCTTTCGCTTTGGCAAACGTCCGGTTATAAGCCGTGACCTCATGACCGGCTCTCGAGAGATGACCCGCCATCGGTTTGCCCATGACACCAACGCCAATGAACAAAATCCTCATGATGCCTCTGCCTTTGTGTCTGAACGTTTCAAGAGCCAGTTGACCATATCTTGAAAGACTTCTTCCCGACCCAAATCATTAAAAATCTCGTGATAGGATTCCGGGTAGATGATGACTTCCTTATCCTTGGCAGGAATCATGGCATGTAGCCGCTCAGAGAACTGATAAGGCACAATCTTATCCGATCCGCCATGCAAAAAGAGCACCGGCGTGTTGTATTTATTCACGTGTTTGTTCAAATATCTGACGCCGCCAACCATCATATGACCCACCAAGGCAATTGAGAAAGATTTCAGATTCAATGGGTCATCAATATAGGCTTGTTCAACTTCCTTGATCCTAGACAACTGGTCATCGGCGAAGTTTGATTTCTTCATCACAAACCCCAGATAACGATAACCGATGATCCTAAGTGGCATGACATCCTTGACGAACCATGTCGCCGCCGCACTGCTCACGATGCCATCGACATCCCCATACTTGACCGCATACACATTCACAATCAGGCCCCCCATCGAGTGGCCCAGAAGAAACAACTTGTCAGGATGTCTTTTCTTTTCTTCGATCACCAAGGCATGGAGATCATCAATCGGTTCATGGAGGGACTTGATCCATCCCCTGCGCCCTTGGCTCTGGCCATGGCCCCGAACATCATATCTGACAACCGAGAACCCGGCATCATTCAAGACCTTGACAACCTCATCATAACGCCCTGAGTGCTCAGCAATCCCATGGGTGATGATGACTGTTCCTTTTGGTGATGGCACATCGTCACGTTTGACATGAAGAAGAACATCATTGACTAACATCGTATCAGCTCCTTTGCCTCTATTATATACGAAATCAGTCATGATTGAACCTTTTCTTGACTAGAACCGTGCGTTCTTGTTCTTGTAAAGCCCTCTTTTGTCCTGACTTTCAAGAGCCAATCAACTGCCAGTCCGAAAGTTAATGTATCCGCTTTCAAAAATCGGCCAATCATTGTATAATATAGGTGAAAACAACGCTGAAGGAGCCTTGCCATGAAACGCACACCGCTTTACGATCAACACGTGTCCCTCGGAGCCAAAATGACCGAATTCGGGGGATTTGAGATGCCGCTGCAATACACAGGCATCACCCATGAACATCTGGCTGTCAGAGAACATGTCGGCCTCTTTGATGTTTCCCATATGGGTGAATTTCTTGTATCAGGTGATGACGCCATTCGGTTTGTCAACCGTTTGGTGACAAACACCGTGACCAGTGACCTGGACAAAGTGACCTATGCCTTGATGACAGACCACCAAGGTGGCGTCGTTGATGACCTGTTGGTCTATGTCATGAAACCAGACTTGGTCATGCTTGTTGTCAATGCCGGAAACATCGACAAAGATTTCGATTGGGTCTCAGAAAATCTCGGTGAGGAAGCCGTCATTGTCGAAAACAAATCCAAGGATTTCGCCCAGATCGCCATTCAAGGACCAAAAACCGACGACATGATCGACGCTTTGTTATCAATCGACGTGCCGCCGCTTGAATTCATGACCTACAAGATCATCCTGACCTACGGTCATCACGTCATCCTTTCAAGAACTGGATATACTGGCGAAGGTGGCTATGAGATCTATGGTGAACCAGAGATCATCAAGACCCTCTTCGACAAGGCCATCAACTTAGGTGCGATCCCTTGTGGACTTGGCGCCAGAGACACCCTTAGGTTTGAGGCGAACCTCCCCCTTTATGGGCATGAGATCAGTGAATCGATCAACCCCATCGAAGCCGGATTGAAGTTCGCGGTCAAGACCGATAAATCGTTCATCGGCCGTGACGCCCTCTTGGAGACCTTAAGTCATCAAACCAGAAAAGTCGTTGGGATCGAACTCTTGGACAAAGGCATTCCCAGACACGGCTATCCTGTCTTCCACGGTGATGAGGCCGTTGGTGTCATCACCACCGGATACATGCTTCCCACCCAGGACAGACCGATCGCGCTCGCCTTGGTCGGAATCGCACATAGCAAGATTGGTACAGAACTCACCGTTGAGATCAGGCAAAAACGCGTGGCCGCACGCGTCAGAAATCGCAAATTCCATCAAAAAAACACCAAAAAACAGGAGGCTTTATCATGATTAAAGAAGGTTTGCTTTACGCCAAAAGTCACGAATGGATCAACGTCGATGGTCATATCGCCACCGTCGGGATCTCTGATCATGCCCAGGAAAGTCTGGGTTCCGTCGTTTATATCGAACTTCCCAAAGTCGGTCAGAACTTCAAACAAGGCGATGCCTTTGGCGCCCTCGAAAGCGTCAAAGCGGCATCAGATCTGTATCTGCCTGTCGCCGGTAAGATCCTAGAAGTCAACAGTGCGCTCGAAGACGCCCCTGAAGGGTTGAACGAAGACCCCTACGGACAATGGATCGTCAAAATTGAACTGACTGATCCAAGCGAACTCGAAACCCTCCTCGATCACCAGGCTTACGCTGACATCTCAGACATCTGAAAGGGGTCAATCCCATGCACAAGTATTTGCCTCAGACACCAGATGACATCAAAGCCATGCTTGATGTCATCGGAGCCAAGTCCATCGATGACCTGTTTTCAAGTGTTCCGTCATCACTGAGACTGAAAAGCCCTTATGATCTGCCCGATGCCTACGGCGATGACGCCTTGACCAAGCACATGCGTGATCTCGCAGCCAAAAACAAGGAACTCATCATCTTCCGCGGGGCGGGCGCTTATGATCACTATGTGCCTAGCGTCATCCCGGCCTTGATCAGTCGTCAGGAATTTTTGACCTCATATACACCGTATCAGCCAGAAGTCGCCCAAGGCACCCTTCAGTACATCTTCGAATTCCAATCGATGGTTGCCGAACTGACTGGCATGGATGTCTCAAACGCCTCCATGTATGATGGCGCGACATCGACCGCTGAAGCGATGTTCATGGCTCATGCCCATACCGGGAAACACAAAATTCTCGTCAGTGACACCGTCCACCCCCGCACCATCGAGGTCGTCAAGACATACGCCAAGTATCGAAACATCACCGTCGTCGTCCTAGAGAATCAAGACGGTGAAACGAGCCTTGATGCCATCAAAGCCCATATGGATGACGCCATGGGCGTCATCTGCCAGACCCCAAACACTTTCGGCATCATCGAATCGCTTTCAGGCGTTGCCGAGACCATCCACGATGCTGGCGGTCTTTTGATTTTGAATGCGGAAGGTCTTTCGATGTCGCTGCTCAAGACCCCTCGTGATTATGGGGCTGACATCGCCACCGGTGACTTGCAATCCTTTGGAATCCCCTTGAGTTTCGGTGGTGCCTATATCGGCTATCTCGCGACCACCAAGAAACTGATGCGCAAAATGCCAGGACGGATTTGTGGCATCACCGAAGATGTTGACGGCAAACGCGCGTACGTTTTGACCCTTCAAGCCCGTGAACAACACATCCGTCGCGCCAAAGCGAACTCAAACATTTGCTCAAATCAATCCCTTCTTGCCTTGGCTGTGACGATTTATCTCTCCCTCATGGGGAAAAAGGGTACCATTGAAGTTGCCAGACAATCCATGAATGGCGCACACGCCCTTCATGATATGCTTTTGAAGACGAGCCGCTTCAAACGGGTCTATGACAAACCATTCTTCAATGAATTTGTCCTTGAGGCTGACTTTGATATCAAGGCCTTCGACCTTGACCTGATCGACTCAGGCATTCTTGGTCCCCTACCGCTTCCAAACAACCGCCTTCTCTTCTGTGTCACGGAAAAGCGAACCCAAGAAGAGATGGACAGACTGATCGAAAAGGTGGTGGCCCAGCCATGAACAAAGACGCAACCCTCATCTTTGAAAAGACAAAGCCTGGTCGGATCGGTTTCAATCTGAAAGACAAAGGATTTCCAAACGTCGACCTACCCCAATCGCTTTTGAGAGCAACACCAGCTGATCTTCCTGAAGTCTCTGAATTTGATGTCGTCAGACATTACACCTTGATGTCCATGAAAAATTTCGGGGTTGAGACAGGCTTCTATCCCCTTGGTTCCTGCACCATGAAGTATAACCCCAAGATCAACGACCAGCTCGCGACTCTCCCGGGATTTCAAAACATCCATCCCCTGCAACCGATATCGACCACACAGGGCTTGATGCAGATCTACTTTGAGACCGCCTCAATGCTCTCAGAGATCTCGGGGCTTGATGCCTATTCGCTCAATCCATTTGCGGGTGCCCACGGTGAACTGGCCGGTCTCATGATCATCAAACGCTATCACATGGCCAACAATGACCTCAACCGCAACAAAATCATCGTGCCCGACAGTGCCCACGGCACCAATCCGGCAAGCGCGACCGTCGCTGGTTTCGAAACCATCGAGATCCGTTCAAACGATGACGGCACTGTCAACATCGAGGCTTTGAAAGAAGCCTTGGGTGAGGATACCGCCGGACTGATGTTGACCAACCCCAACACCGCCGGTGTCTTTGAGAAAGACATCCGGCTCATCGCCGATCTCGTTCATGAGGCCGGCGGCCTTCTCTACTATGACGGCGCGAACTTGAATGCGTTGCTCGGGGTCGCCAAACCAGGCGACATGGGCTTTGACATCACCCATATCAATTTGCATAAGACTTTCTCTACCCCGCATGGCGGAGGGGGACCAGGATCCGGTCCCATTGGTGTCATGAAACACCTTGAGCCCTTCCTTCCTGACCCGGTTGTCATCAAAACCAAGACAGGTTACGACTTCAAAACCCCGACCATGTCAATTGGCACCCTTGGCCACTTCTATGGCAACGCCAGTGTCTGGATCCGTGCCTATGTCTACCTTCTCACATACGGCAAGGATGTCGCCATGATCGGTCCCCGTGCGGTCTTGAACGCAAACTACGTCAAAGATGCCTTGAAAGAACACTTCAACACCCCAATCAGCGGTCATTCGATGCACGAATTTGTCTTCGATGGTCTCAAGGATGACTCAACCGGCATCAAGACCCTTGATATCGCCAAACGCCTCCTTGATTATGGGTTCCATGCCCCAACCATCTATTTCCCCTTGATCTTCCATCAGTCGATGATGGTCGAACCGACCGAAGTCGAGTCCAAGGAAACCCTTGATCAGTTCATCAATGCCTTGAAGACAGTCGTGAAAGAATCACTAGAAACCCCTGATTTGGTCAAAACGGCGCCTCACACAACTGTTGTGAGACGTTTGGATGAGGTCAAAGCGGCCCGCCAGACCATCTTGAAATTCAAAGATATGCCTTGAGAAAAAGGGACCGAAATCCGGTCCCTTTTGTTTGGTCTTGCCTTTTATTCGATCGCCATGGCAACAAGCACTGATTTGGCCAAGGCATCATAGATTTTACCAACGGGTTCGTTGCCTTCGAAGATGTATCCCTTCGACAGTGGTCTCGCAATTGGTATTTGGCCCAACAAAGGCACCCCAAGCTTCTTGGCAACCAGTGGTCCACCGCCTTCTCCAAAGATATAATCGCGGGTGTTGTTGCAGGTGTTCAGATAATAGCTCATGTTCTCAACCACACCAATCACCTCATGACCGATGTGTTGGGCCCCATAACCCGCCTTGATGGCAATTGCCGAGGCATTCTCGTGTGGTGTTGTCACCACCATGACCTTGCTGAGTGGCACATATGTCTTGACATCAAGGGCGACATCGCCGGTTCCAGGCGGCAAGTCAATCAGGATCAGATCGATGTCATCTTGCCATTTGACCCCTCCGAAGAAGTGGACAAGCATCTTGCCTAGCATCGGTCCCCGCCACATCAAAGGTTTTTCAGGCGGCATGAAGAACTCGGTCGAGACCACTTCGATACCGTCTTTTTGTAACGGGATCATCTTCTCATCAGCGGTTGAAGACAAGGGTTTGATCTCTAGTTTCAAGACATGGGGAATACTCGCACCATAAACGTCGGCGTCAATGATACCGACCTTCTTGCCCTGTCTGATCAACGCTTGGGCAAGATTGGCGGTCACGGTTGATTTTCCGACGCCACCTTTTCCGGATGCGACAGCAAGATATCTGATAGGCTTCTCACCTTCAGGGACAAAGACGCTTTCAGAAAACTGGACCTTGATGCCCGGAAATCCGAGTTCGACCTTGACGAGTTTGACAATCTCGATCTTGACTTTTTGTTCATTGGTCTTCAAATCCTTGAGGTCAACCTCAAGTTCGACGACCCCGGTCGGTCCGACCACGAGTTTTCTGATCCCTTTGACCTCACCCAAAGGTTTGTTGAACCCGGGATCAATGATGGCCTCAAGTTTCTTTTTCAATTCATCGTATGTTGTCATGTGTTAGTCACCTCGCATCCATTATAACAAATCATCAGTCGAATGTGTTCCCTTGCGCACAAGGAATCCATTTGTCTGTTTGCCGTGATTTCCGTTATAATAAGAATGAAAGATAAAAAAAGAGGTGTTGATTTGACCACTTCAATCATCATGCCGGTCTCAGGTCCGGTCAGTGACATCAGCACAACATCTGAAGAAACGTTTGGTGCCGGTCTCTTGGGCCCGGGTTTTGTGATTGAGCCGCTAGGCCATCAATTCATAAGCCCCACCGATGGCATCATCACAGCACTGTTTCCCTCCCATCATCTGATCATGATGAGAACCACACATGGTCTCGATCTCATGATCCACATCGGATTTGGAAGTGAGGCCATCAGAGGAGATGCCTTGAACGCCCATGTCGCCCCTGGCGACACTGTCCGAGAAGGAGAGACTCTGATCACCTACACCGGAAAAGAGATCGGTCAAGGAACAAATGCCTTGACGGTTTTCTTGGTATTCCCTGAAAAAAACCGCGTCACCGTGACTCAAATGCACGAAGGACGCTATGATCTTTCCATCACATGATCTAAAAAGAGGACGTGACGTCATGCAGTTCAAAGGCATCGCCATCAATCACGGCATCGCCATCAGCGAGGCCATGAAGCTAGAAACCATCAAAATCGATACCAGCCGTAGAACCATTGATGATCCCATCGAGGAAGTCAGGCGTTTTCGGGTTGCTGTCCATAAGTCAGAGGAACAACTGTCCCGTCTGATCCAATCTGCCAAAGAAACCTTTGACGAAGACACCGCGCGCATTTTTGAAGCCCAGAAGATGATCGCTGCCGATATCGAGGCCAACGCCATGGTCGAAAACCTGATCAATAGTGAGCACGTCACCGCGACGCATGCCATCGATGTCGTCAAGGACCAATACATCGCCCGCTTCGAGATGATTGATGACCCCTACTTAAGGGAACGAATTTCCGACATCAAGGATGTCACGATGCGGACCCTCAGGAATTTCCTTGACCAGACGATTGTCGATTTCGCCTCTTTCAAGGAACACGTCATCATTGTCGCCGAAGACATCAATGCGTCAGAAATGGTCAGGATCGATCCCAGATACATCCGCGGCATTGTCCTTGCCAAAGGTGGAAAAACATCGCACAGCGCGATTATCGCCCGTTTGCTGGGCATTCCGGCTGTCTTTGGCATCAAAGATGTCTTAAGTTATGTCGCCAGCGGTGACACCTTGGTCATCGATGGGTCCGATGGCGATGTCCTAGTCGAACCGGATCAGGATGTCATCGATCTCTATGAAGCGAAAATCCTTGATCTCACAAGTGAGATTTCCTCCCTTGAAGTCTTCCGGGGTGAACCGACACTCACCAAGGATCAGACCCTAGTGAAACTCTCGGCAAACATCCAGTCAGAATCTGATCTTGCCAGTGTCATTGATGGCGACGCCGAAGGTATCGGACTGTTCAGAACCGAGTTCCTATACGTCAACCGCGCCCAACCGCCTACTGAAGACGAACAGATGGATGCCTATGTCAGGGTGCTCAAGGCCATGAAGGAGAAGCCGGTCGTCATCCGGACCATCGATATCGGTGGCGACAAACCACTATCCTATTTATCTCAGCCGAGTGAGTCAAACCCTTTTCTGGGCAAACGGGCACTGAGACTTTGTTATGACCACAAAGAGGTCTTTCAGACCCAACTCAGGGCCCTTTACCGGGCATCGGTTGTTGGTGACATGTCAATCATGTTCCCGATGGTCACAACCCTTCAAGACGTCCTTTGGGCCAAAGACATCGCCAAAGGCGTCATGAATGACCTCGCCAAGGAAGGCATCACTCACAAGAAAGATGTCCCTTTGGGGGTGATGATCGAGGTTCCCTCTAGCGCACTCATCGCTGACGTTATCGCAAGACACGTTGATTTCTTCTCGATCGGCACCAATGATCTGATTCAGTACACTTTCGCGGCCGACCGCACAAACGAAGATCTGAGCTATCTTTATCAACCACTTCATCCGGCCATCTTGAAATTGATCCGGATGGTGACGGATGCCGCCCTCAAACATCGGATTCCGGTCTCTGTCTGTGGTGAGATGGCCTCTGATCACCTTTGCGCACCCATGTTATTGGCCTTTGGCGTCACCTCGCTTTCGATGGTGCCGTCCTATATCCTACCGATGCGAAAAGCGCTTCACGAGACGGATCTGAATCCTATCCGGAAGCAATTGATTGACGTTGTCTCATCTGTCTCTGAAGAGCAAGTCATAGAGATTTTGACATCCATTCAAGAAGGAGAACAATCATGACTCTTAATGATTTAAGACGCATCCGACACGCCCGTATCACCAGCAAGAACACCATATCAAAAATCTTTCTATTGTCATTTATCCCCGCTCTGGGTATTGTCTTTTCTGTCTTTGCTGTGCTCTATGTCCTTCGGTTCGACCTCACCATCAACGGGACTCCGGTATCCTATGGTGAACCGGCGTACACATCATTTTTCAGGTCATTCTTTCTGATTTTCATTCTCATCACCCTCGTGATCATGGCCCTTGTGATCCTGATCATCAAGGCGACCCCCAAGACTGTCACCTATCTCGATACCACCATCGATGGTGAGATGACCATCTACGTCGAGCATAAGCGCACATCGGCATGGATCAATCATCGATTGATGATCGTTCATGATCAACGTTTTGATCGATCCCGGGTTGAAGATGACCCCGATACCATCAAACATGGTATCAGATCATCCGTATTCTTCCTCGATCAGGATCTAGACGTCCTAAGCGACCAAGACCACAAGGGCAAGCTCGTCCTCAGACACGAGACCAAAGGTCGCCATACCACATACCGGACCACAATCACCGTGCGCAGAGAACCATCTGCTGACATTTTCCGCTTCAGCACCAGAGAAGTCCAACGAGGGTCAGGCAAGATCCGTCTGATTGGCACCTCCAAAGGCATCATCCGGACGTCGAGTTCAACAAACAGCTACACCATTCACCCGGCGATCAAGCGTGAACTGATCGATCGCGGGGAAAGCGTCAACATCGAGGATATGTATTGAGCCAGGGTTGAGCGCTTGTTTTTTTAAAGCAGAATAATCAGTCTTGTGTTCATTCACGAGGTCACATGCCAAGGCTGGTCTTCATTGATTCAAAATGCGCTCATCATGATCTTTTTGAGTGCTTTTTTTCTTGTTTCGGTCATCCTGTCGCATCTTTGTTGCCAAGACACTGTAAAAAAACCTATCGGTCAACGACAGATTGTTCTTCTTGTCCTTGTCCAGATGAGCTTAATTCCGTTGATTTCCGTCTAGAGACTTGATTGTTCTGAACCTCAACATGAGTCAAAAGCCTATTTGAATTGATATTTTAAATATCACATGGTATTATGAATTTAGGACAATCTATTGGGTCTTCATGGGGGTCTCATTGCTACAAATGCTTGTCAAAGGTTCGTTGTTGCTGTTTTTTAGTGTTTTCTTCGTATTCGGTCATGGTGTCAAACATGATACTGATGCTTATGATGCGCTTGCTTGGCACGATGCATTATAGGCCATAGAAAACGACATGGACATTGACCTTTGATCGACTATGATCGTCGTTTAGAGGCACAAGTGATAAGGAGGAAAGTTCCAAATGATCAAGAAATCAATAATTGCAGTGATCGCACTGATTATCTTTTTGGTAGGATGCACATCATCAATCCGTGTTGAATACCATTCGGATTACCAGACATATCAGACATTTTCGGATATGGTCAATATGGCAGATCACGTTTTTGCGGGAACCGTGATCTCTCGCTCGGTCGAGATGATTGACATATCCATGGATATCAATGGTGATGCATTTAGAAATCCGCTGATTGAGGGCGTCAAACCTGAGGAAAGGTTCTCTGTTTACACGGTATATGATATCCGTGTGGTTAATATCTACAAAGGTGCGCTTGCGCAAGACATGATCATCGAAATCAAAGTACTCGGAGGGACCATTGGCGACGACATCTATCTTGATATCGTTGATGTGTCCTTTGATATAGGAGACGATCTCTACCTGATGGCCATCGATTTCAATATCGTAGGCATGCCCTTCTCGTTGATCAATCCTTATCAAGGTTATTACTCGATTGAAGGTGATGCCTATGTGGCTCATGAAGATAATCCTGTCCCCTTTGACAATGAATTTTTTGATCATTGATTGTCACCATTGAAAAAGGGCGTCAAAAAACTTTTTCAATCCATGCCTTATCAAGATTCTGACAATACCTGTTTATCGGAACAATCCTTTGGTTTATTCCTTGGGATTTTTCTTTTTGTATTCTACCATCCAGCGAACCCGACATACCCATGGAACAATGAATGCGTTTGATTGAATCTTTGAAGCCCTTCTGCCACCAAACGTAACTTACACCTCAATGACCCCACCAACAACCACAAGGCAATCATTCTAGAAAAAAATGCCTTTCCGTTCTCATGTGGTCATCACATAAGCATTGAAAGGCATTCTGAATGCAAAATCTTGTTTCAAGAACTTCTGAAGAGCAAAGTCATCTCAGGGACGGGATCAATCCGTTTTTTTCTTGCTTTGGAATCCCTTCTTGATGTAAGCACCGATTCTTGAGAACACCTTGGTCTGATCATAAGAGAGAATCGCGACCTTGTAGACAGGTGCCACAAGATAGACAGCAAGCACTGTCACACCGCCAACAACCACGAAGGCAATCGCGGTTTCGAGCAGTGTCATCGCCCCAGAGGCATAGGCGACAGGCGCGACGATTGGGGTGAAGATCGGAACAAACGCCATGACCTTCAAGAAGCCATAAGCGCCCGCGGTCGGGGCGAAGATACCGACATAGAATGCCGCCACCAACGTCAACATCAATGGACTTTGAAACTGCTGATAATCTTCTTGGGTTGTTGCCATCGAGGCAAAGAAGGCGGCAATGACAAGATAGAGAACCGTGCCCCCAATCATGAAGAACAGCGTGACAACAAGAATCAACCGCCAATTGGGAAACATCTCACCAAGATAGGACAAGAGTGATGTGCCGCCTGGCAGTCCGGCAATCCCTGAGGATGCCGCACCGGCAACCAATGAGGCGATTGCCCCATAGGACAGAAGCAACAGACTCTGGATCAGGATAAAGAGAATCGCTGCCGTGATCTTGGAGAAAAAATGGATTTTTGCCGGTACCGAGGCGATGATGGTCTCAATCGCTTTCGTGGATTTCTCCTCGATGATATCGACCCCGACAAACTGTGTCCCCATCGTGACCAGAAGAAACAAAGGAACAAGCAACGCGGTCAAGACACTTGAGGCGAGCATGCGCGCCTCAGGGTCCTCATAATCCGGTGCGAAATGCTCGGTGAAAACCGGTGGTCGGTAATCCTCGATCTGACTCGCGGTCACGAGCAATTCGATCTGGCTGAAAAGCATCGCCGAGATGCCATCCTGTTTGGAATAGATATCGACATCAGGGGCTTTGAAATCACCCGCGAAGACAATGGTGACATCCTTGCCGTCTTCTTCTTCCCAAAAGGATTCAGGTGCGAACAAAGATCCTTCAAGGGCTGTCACCTCATAGCGGGGCTCATCACCATAAGGCATGTTGAAGATGACGTTCAAGGTCTCAGCCAAACTGTCCTGGCCGGTCTCATCAACCACCTGGATGGTGATCATCTCAGCCGTCTCATCATCATCTGAGAAGAGGGCGATGATCGCTGGAATATTGATCACCCCTAGCATCAGAATGAAAATGACGACATTGGCAATGACAAACGCCTTGCGGGCGATCCGTTTCTTGATTCCAAATGAGACGAGGAACTTAAACTTCTTCATGGCTGTGTCCCACCTTTGCAATAAATATCTCGCTAAGCGATGCTTTCTCAACATCATACTTTGTGATGTTCTCACAGGTCTTGATATAGTCAAAGACCGCTTTGGAGACAAATTCATCGGCGATTTTGACTTTCAGGCCATTGGCGTTTTCCCTGACGTCAAGAACCCCTTCAATCTGTCTCAATTGGTCCGGATCAGCATCTCCGGTAATGAAGATGTTGTGTTTCTTGAACGCTCTCTTGACATCAGCAAGACGACCTTCGATGACCGCTTTCCCTTTTTCAAGGACAACGACTTCCTCACAAAATGATTCGACATGATCAAGTTGGTGGGATGAGAAGACGACCATCGCGCCTTGTTTCTGGAAATCCCTGATGACCTCGACAAAAAGCTCCGTGTTGATCGGATCAAGACCGGAGAAAGGTTCATCTAGGACAAGGAGTTTCGGGCTGTTGATGATGGCTGAGATGAACTGGATTTTCTGCTGGTTCCCTTTGGACAATTCCTTGATTTTCTTGTTCTTGTACTCAGGAATCCGGAAACGGTCAAGCCAATAATCGAGACGTTCGAGAATGACCGCTGGGTTCATGTCCTTGAGCTGACCAAAATAGAGCATCAGTTCCTTGACGGTGATTTTGGTGAGCAAAGAGCGCTCCTCAATCATATAGCCAATCTCATTGACATTGTGATAACCGACTCTCTGGCCGTTATAGAGCACTTCACCCTCAGTCGGGTCAAGCAACCCCATGATCATCCTGAATGTTGTCGTTTTCCCGGCCCCGTTCGTTCCAAGAAGACCAAAAATATCTCCTGGTTTGATCGTAAACGACAGATGATCGACGGCGACAAGATCGCCATACATCATTTTTGCGTTTTTGACTTCAAGCATGGTGTGATTCCTTTCTGTTGTGATTTCGCGTTTCAAACAATCACAGTATATCACAAAAAAGACGGAAAGACATCACATCTTCCCGTCTGTTAAAAAACATCTTTACGTGTTTTAGACCCGAATCATTTCACCATCAACCATCGCCATGAACTCATCCATGGAGACCTTGATCTGCTCATTGGACTGATACGCTCGGTAAGTGACACTTTGTTGTTCCATCTCCTGATCCCCAATCACAAGCGTATAAGGAATCTTGTTGGTTTGGGCATCCCGCACCTTGTATCCGAGCTTCTCATCACGAAGATCGAGCTCGACCCGGTATCCCGCCTTGTTCATCTTCAGGACAATCGCTTTCGCATACTCGCCATGGATCTCGTTGTTCACAGGCAACACCTTGACCTGGACAGGCGCGAGCCAGAACGGGAATGCCCCTTTGTATTCCTCG
>JAGYLU010000199.1 GCA_018400755.1 Acholeplasmataceae bacterium | reverse complement strand
CTTCAAAATCAGGAACGATGTAAGGAAAACGGTTTCCTTATTTTGACAAAAATGTAGTGTTCTGTCTACAGGGAGGCAAACACCATGGTTTTATCAAATGTATGCGATTACATGTCGATTATACTTGCATCTATGGTCATTGTCAACGCCAAAGCAAAAAATCATGATTTGCTTGACGAACGAACCTTCAGAGACACTGGGATTTTTTTGACAAATGGTTTTGATGGTTTGCGATGATCGATCAATGCCATCAGACGCTTTGCTGCCTCAACACCAATCAGGGCAGGATCCTGGAAGATGGTCGTGAGCGATGGTGTGAAATGTTGGGCAAAATCAATGTCATCATACCCGATTACAGAGATGTCCTCAGGGACCCTGATACCATGTGCCTCCAACCCCCGGATGACGCCAAAGGCAATCACATCACTGGCCACAACAACAAAGTCGGGGCGATGATGCATACTGACGACATGCATCGCTGCGCGAATACCGGCATCAGTGTCAAATCCGTCAGCAACTATGATATCGGATTCTTTGTATGACCGACCATAATGTGTCATATACTTACGGAAAGCATCCATGCGATCAACAAAAGATCTTGACGAATCAGGTCCTGAAACCATAACAATCTGTTGCTTGCCAAGGTCAACGGCATGTTCAATCGCGAGTCTGATTCCCATGTCATCATCACCAATCACAGAATCGAGATTCGGCATCACAATATCTGTCGATACCGTTGGCATGTCGCTTTGGACAATCTCGATGATGTTCGATTTGTTGATGTTCCCCATGACAATCAGAACACCATCAACTTTTTTGTTTCGACACCACTCAAGATATGTGAGTTCGTGTTGTCCGAGTTTGCTCACAATCATCACAATCTCATAACCACGTGCTTCAACGTCGTTCTTAAATGACTGAAGAATTCTTGAAAAGAATGGGTGTTCAAACCCAATCAAAGAGATATCGGAAAAAATGACCCCAATGGTCCAACTCTTTTTCGAACTCAAAATACGGGCATTGGACATTGCGACATACCCGTTTTTTTCAACATAATCCAAAACACGTTCCCTGGTCTGTTGACTGATTTTTCCTTTGTTGTTGACCACTTTTGAGATCGTGCTAGGGGTCAGATTCAGTTCCCGAGCAATATCAACGATTGTTTTTTTTCATTTTGTTTCCTCAAGGTCAATTATACATGATTTGAAACGATGGATGAACGAATGGGTAAGAAAAAACCGCAGGACAGGGTCGGACCGTCCTGCGGCATATGTCTTCCATCCTAGGGATGGAGGAGGAGAAAGGACTTATTTCTGGACAAGTGACACTTGGCCGACTTTGACTTGGGTCGTGACGGCATAGTCGCCCACATCACCATAATTGAAGACAAGATAAGCGTTGTTGAAAGAGGCACCTTCCCATGTGAATTCCATGGTTTCTGTGTTTGCACTCGTATA
>JAGYLU010000198.1 GCA_018400755.1 Acholeplasmataceae bacterium | reverse complement strand
ATGGGACATCAAAGGGGATTCCACGTCCTTTCAGGTGAACTTCGATGTGCTCAAGAGCGATTACCGACAGGAAAAACGCATGCTGGAAACAATGTATGCGGATGATCTGAAAACGCACGGCATCACACGGATCAACGGAGAGGCATCTTTGACCGGCGCACACGAAGTCCAAGTCGGTGGGCGTGTATGTTCCGCTGAGCATATCATTTTGGCCCACGGAGCCAGTTTGAAGGTCCCTGACATCAGGCATATCGAAGAAGCGATGGATCGAGGTTTTGTGATCCGGCCGACCGATATCGCTTCCGTCGAACAAAGCATTGAATCGGTCTGCATTCTTGGCGGAGACACCATTGCTTTTGAAATCGTTGATTTGTTCACAAGGATGGAGAAGCATGTGACCCTTCTGACAAACAAGCCACCGCTTAAAGATATCGATCACGATGCACGCAGGGTTTACATGGATCATCTCAACAACGACTATCTGAAAATCATCACGGATTATACCGACATCGCATTTTCAGATCGTCAGGTGATGGTTAAACGTGACGGTGAGGATCATGTCCTAACCCCGGATTTGGTGATCCTGGCAGAAGGCTATGAGGTCAACAAACAGGTTTTGGGTGACATCAACCCAGACACGGATGATTCGGGCATCATCACCAATCAATTCCTTCAGACCAGCATCGACCACATCTATGCCGTCGGCGATGCCAATGATAAAATCAAACTGAGCAATGTCGCCATCAAAGAAGGCGAAGTTGCCGCCAACCATATATTGGGAAAACAGACCTCGATCGATTACGGCAGGTTCATGCACGGTTTGATGGGTGTGTATGAATACGCCCATATTGGACAGAGCGAAGAAACTATCAAAGCCGGGGATGAACCGTACCATGTCCATATGTTTGACCTGTCCCGGCAAAACGACCTCTTCAGCAATGTAAACACTCCCCTCATCAAACTTTGTCTCTCGAAACTCAGCCATGAAATTTTGGGGCTGCACATCGTCGGGGAGGAAGCCAATGAGGAACTCGGCCATCTTTACCATATCTTTCAGGCATCCTCGATGTCGAATGAGATGTCATTGCCGATTTACACCCGGATGCAAAAAATCAAAGAAGAGGTGGATGCGGTCAACAACAGGCATGTGGACCGATTGATCAACGAAGCGCTCGTTCCGGTCTATCAAAGCATCATCGACAACAAAACCCATGCAACAGTGGGGTATGAATTGTTGAGCCGTTTTTTGATCGAAGGCAAACTGAGGGAGCCTTATCCCGTCATCCGGATGCTTGAAAGCACCAGGCATATCGTGTCGCTTGATTTGAAGTCGATCGAAAATGCGGGAAACATGTTCAAAAAGCTTGCTGAAAAAACCGATGGGGAAAACCTACCCATGATATCCATCAATATATCATCGGTCACTTTGAACACGGAAACGATCGATGCTTTTCTCG
>JAGYLU010000197.1 GCA_018400755.1 Acholeplasmataceae bacterium | reverse complement strand
GGGAAGAAGAACCGATCATATTGAAACCTTGGGACCCGATGGGATCCTTGGCGAAATAAGTCAAAATAAAAGAGCGTCAAGCTCTTTTTTTTGTGGGATTAATTTGGTATAACCCGAGTTTGATAGATCAAAAGAATATAGACCGGTTCGATACCTTCATAAGGCGATCGAACCGGTCTATTCTATTTTTCTTTTTGTTGTGTGTTGCGTAGGATTTCCCGTTGGATTTTTTTAAGCACTTCGTGTTTGATATATTTTCGATCCATCTCCAGATCGAAGAGTGCTGCGATGTCATCGAATACCTCATCATTTTTGAACACCGCGTAAATCCCTTTTTCAAGATACACGACGCCCGCACCATTCAATGCTTTTTGAATCTTGGCCGATGACCAACGATACCCACTCTTCATCTGAAGGATGCGCATGAATGTCAGCGCTAAGAAACAGATGAGAAAGTGTCCTTCGATATGATCCGCTGTTCGGACATGAACCGGTCTTCCCTCAAGATCGGACTTGATGATTCGAAACGCATCCTCGATTTTGGAAAGTCCACGGTAACTTTCGATCACGCTTTCGTTATCCATTTTTATTTCCGATGTCACCAGCATATAGTACCCATCAAGGGCGACGTCGCGATCGTATTTTTCCTGATCGAAGATGAGCTTGGGTTTCTTTTTGACCACTTCTCCAGTCTTCTTGTCGACGTGCATCTCCTTGAAATATTTCTTGATGCCGTAAGCGTTGGATGCTGTATACAAGCTTGGTTTGTCCTTGTACTTTTGTATCATTTCTTCGATGGGGCCGCGTTTGTGTTTCTCTCTTTCGTCATGCTTTTTGGACCAGAACGAGATGACCTTTTCCTCAAGAGAGGTCGCTGTGCCATCCGGCAAGGTCACTTCTTTCTCACGAAGCCAGCTCTTGATCTTGAACGTCTTTTTATCATTGAACACATATCCATCGGGGTCGAGGACTTTTTTAATCAGTTCGGATTTTCGCCCTCGAATCCGTTCACTTACGATATAGCCATCCCCATCCGCTCTGATATCATAGAGATTCATGGCACTGTTGAGCCCTTTGTCCGCGACGACGATCACGCGTTCGAATCCATAGGATTCCTTGATATCTTTCATAATCGGGATCATGGTCTTTGTATCGCTCGTGTTCCCCCGAAAGAGCCGGTATGCGATCGGGATCCCCTTGTCATCGATCAGAAGACCCATCTGGACGATCGGGGTCGGACGGTATTCCTTAGAGACGCCCTTCGCTCTCAGACCGTCATCGTCGGGATCGCTCATCTCGGTCTCGAAATAGTAGTTGGTGACGTCGTAGAAGACGAGTGTCGGATCCCTTTGGTAATTTTTCTGTATGTTCTCATGCACATGTCGCTGCACGGTCTCCTTGATGTCGTTCAAGACGGAAAGCGACTTGTACACATCTTCGAGCTTGATCGACTGAAAGGCATCGAAATACA
>JAGYLU010000196.1 GCA_018400755.1 Acholeplasmataceae bacterium | reverse complement strand
AAACTACAACGACAAGGATACGAATCGAATCATCGCTTTTTCACGACGATGACGAACTTCAAAAGTGAAATCATCTTTAATCAGCTCGTATTGAGTAAAGAGACAGGGTCTTACTATAATGTGTTTTCCAATCTGATTCTGATGGAAGAACAGCTTGGAAAGTCCGCTGAAATCTTGAAGGATGCTCGACAAAAAGAAGAACCTAGCTCAATTGATCGGTTACGCATCCAACAGATGCGGATTGATTTGCCATTGCGACAGGAATCGCTCATTAAATCCCTGTATGATGTGATTCCGCTTCACAACGATTCAGGACGTCAGGATATCGCAATCATGCGGGAACAGATGGATGCTTATACACAAACGCTCGATGACCTATTGCGCGCTCCAGAAAGCTTGACGTATGCTGCGTTAGCAAACCAAGCTGAACAGTATGAATCCAGCATGTATCGTCTGTATGATCAAGAACTCAACCAAGTCGCACAAGAAATGCAGGATCGGGGAAATCAAATCATTCGTAATGCCTGGCTCCTCTTTGGCGCAACCAGCATCTTGATTCTTGGATTACTGATGTTGACATTATCGTTATTACGTGCGTTCCGCCAAGATCTCTCTTTACTGAAGGGAGAAGCGAATACATTCGCTGAAGATCGCCGGCAATCTGGTTATGACGTACCGGAGCGAAATGATTTTCAACCCGTCGTTCAAGCGTTTCGAACGATGACAGCTATCATTGCTGGTTTATTAGACCATAGCGATGCGAAGACAAAAGAAATCAAACAAAAGAAAGCAGAAATCGAGTCACTCTTTTCGCAGAATACCGACCCGATCCTTGCCTTATCATCCGACTATACGATATTAAACGGAAACGAACGCTTTCGACAATTGACGGAGGCAACGGCAGGATGGACGATTGAAGAATTGATCCATCCGGCTGATTTGAATCGGATGCGGCGAGCATTGAGACGATCGCTTGAAGGACATAGTCAAACAATTCGCTGTAAGATGCTCTTCAATGAAGAAATTTTGAATATGTTCGTCAACATCATCCACGTTACCAATAAAGAGGACGATACAGGTGTTGCGCTCTACTTATCTTGTCATGATGAAACGGATCAGTTCCGGCGGGAAGAACGGATTACACAACTCGCACTCTTCGATATGTTGACGGGTTTGTTGAACCGGAATGGTTTCGAGCAAAAGATGGCAGACGCGTTAAAAGCACCTCAACCGGGAGAGCTCGTCACCATCAGCGTCCGGCAATTCCGGCGGATCAATGACATCTATGGACATGGTGCAGGGGATCAGATTCTAAAAGATCTCGCGAATCGCCTCAAGCATCATTTCATCGGAACAGGACAAGCGGCGCGAATCGGTGGAGATGAATTCGCCGTATTAGTCGCACAACAGGATATCGTCGATTACCAAAAATTAAAGCAAGTCATCGAACATGTCTATGAGATCAACGGAG
>JAGYLU010000195.1 GCA_018400755.1 Acholeplasmataceae bacterium | reverse complement strand
TCGGGATTTATCCCGCCGTTGACCCTTTGGCGTCAACCTCACGCGCGCTCGCACCGCACATTGTCGGCAAGGAACATTATGAGACAGCAAGAACCGTCCAGCAGATGATTCAGCGCTATCATGAGCTTCTTGACATCATCGCCATTCTAGGGATGGACGAACTGACTGATGAGGACAAACAGCTGGTTCATCGGGCCAGAAGGCTCCAAGTCTTCCTGTCTCAGAACATGCACGTCGCCGCTCAGTTCACCGGTGTCGAAGGCTCATTCGTGCCTTTGAAAGAGACCATCCGGGGCTTCAAGGAAATCATCGAAGGCAAGCATGATGATCTGCCGGAAGAAGCATTTGCCATGACCGGAACGATCGATGATGTCCTTAAGAAGGCGAAGACGTTATGATTTATCGAATCCTGACCAAGGAAGGTCTTCTTGATTCTAAAGAGATCACCTACGTCGTGATCAAGAACAACGACGGAGAGATGGCCATTCTAGAAGATCACATCCCGATCATCGTGCATGTCGATCAGGGGATGATGAAACTGGTGTCTACAGAACGGACATGGTTTTTGGTCTTGGAAGGTGCGGTCATCGAATTCAAGGATAACAGACTGTCGGTCTTGGCTCTTGAGGCCAAAGCGGGCCCGACGCTTGAGGCAGCCAACCAGATATTTGAAAGTGCCAAACACAAGCGGCTCGAGAAGACCAAACGGGAAAACGTTGATTTTTCGGATTTGGAACGGGAACTCAAAGAAAACATCAAGAAGAGCAAAGCCGGATCCGCCTAAGGAGTGATTCTTTGGAAACATTCATCTATTTTGTCTCTTTTCCGATTTTCTTTGCCATCGGCCTCAGGGTCCTGATGGCGTTGCACATTGAAAACAAGTTTGAGAAAATGAAGCTGTGGGAAATCAAGACAGCTTATTTTCTTTTGGCTCTGGTGATCGGCCATACGTTGGCTGAGATCATGATCCGTATTTCGGAGTTGGTGACCTTATGGTTCTAAGACGCCTGAGCATGATTTTGATCACCCTACTGATGACGCTTGTCATGGTGTCTTGTTCGGCCTCGACCAGTGATCTGAGTATCGAAGAGATCGAGGAAACGTTGCTCAATCTCGTTCCAAGATTCGTCAATGATGATTTTGAGTTGCCCACGATCAAAGACCTTCGGATCACATGGACGTATGAGGATGAGACGATCACCGATCTTTTCCCTTATGTATCGCCTATGATCGAGACCAACACCCAACTGATTGCTGCAATCAAAAACGGCCTTACGACAACAACCTTGGCCTTTCCAATCACACTTGTTCCAGCCGAGTCCGGGCGGAATGCCCGGGTCATGAGAATTGAGACAGATGTCCCGATTGATCAAATCGACAGAGAGACCTATGTCGATGCTTCATTGATGGCGACAACTGATCGTAACGGGACCGCTGACCTTGAGATTGTGACCGATATGGTCAGGATCAGA
>JAGYLU010000194.1 GCA_018400755.1 Acholeplasmataceae bacterium | reverse complement strand
GATCTTGGGATCGCGATGCAACTGACGAATATTTTACGAGATGTTGGTGAAGATGCAAAACGCGGACGCATCTACTTGCCCCATTCATGGATGGAGACATACGGTGTCACAGCGGAATCGTTACTCGCGGGTCATCCTTCAGGAGACTTCATCGGTCTCTGGGAAGAGGTTGCACTTCGAGCAGAGCATCTGTATGATGCGGCGATTCCATCGTTTGAACGATATCCACGAGAGAGTCGACGTGCTCTAAAGGCTGCTGCTTTCCTGTACCGTGGTATACTCGATGCAGCGCGGGATAATCACTATGACGTCTTTACAAAACGGGCGTACGTCAGCCGTTGGCAAAAAATGAAGTTACTTGCTACGATTTAATACATGACCATAGAAAAAAGACCTTGGCGGGGACCAAGGTCTTTTTTCTATGGTCTGAGACCGGGGAGTCTCAGATTACTTCTACACCAGAGCGAACATCTGGACTACGAGATAGGTCTGTTTCGACCACGGGGATGGTCTTTTCTTTATCGAGCTATCTGTGGACCATTCGGATGAGACGATCTAAGGGGGAACGTCGTAAGTCATGCGAATGGTCACACGATGAGTCACGTGATGAAATGGGTGGGTCCCATTTGATTTCGCTGGTTAGAAAAAGTAAGTTCTTCAACGCTCTTGACTCGGGGAAGTCACCTTGCGCTTGATTGAGGATGTGGGGTCAATCACTACCTCTTGAACTCGAAGTAATCGTATCAAATCTTAGTTGTCCGTACAAGTGATTGATATGCAATTCACATAACGTTCACAGGGTAGCGGTGACAGCGGAGACGATTCGTTCACTTGCTAGTTTTCCTGAAAGCGTCACCATTGGACTTCCACCACCAGGATGCGTTGATCCACCAGCAAAAAACAAATTGTGAACATTCTTTGAACGGTTGCTCGGACGGAGGAAAGACGAACGGATGCCATTGGATGACAAGCCATATAACGAGCCGTGATAGGCAAAAAAGGTTTGTTCGATATCCTGTGGTGTGACCCGTTGTTCGAAGACGACATCAGATGAAATATCAATCCCAAATGACTGCAATCGCTGATTGATCAGTTGATCATACGTATCAAAATCAATTGCATGTCCAGTATCCGTTGCAGGTGCATTGACGAGCACGAATAAGTTATCACCCGCTTGTCCCATTTCTGGTGCTGTGACGGAAGAATTCGAGATATAGATCGTCGGCTCCTCAGCGTAACGTTTTTCATCAAAGAGTGCCTTGAACTCAGCTTCGTAATCCGAAGAGAAGAAGACGTTATGATGAGCCAGCCCTTCGATCCGACGTGAGAGACCGATACATCTGACATAGGCAGAAATCGACGGTTCGACTTGAGCAGGTGTTGGATTTTTAAAATCAGGTCGTGCCGTTTCTGAGATCAGACGTGGATATTGTGTCAACAAATCACCGTTCATGACGACGAAGTCAACCGGGAGATAT
>JAGYLU010000193.1 GCA_018400755.1 Acholeplasmataceae bacterium | reverse complement strand
TATCAAATTGGTCTCGATATTGGTTTGGTATTGTCAAAGGGCATTATTTTCAGTTATCTCTCTACAATGATTATACTACCGATTATGTTGGAATGGTTTGATCCTTTGATTCAAAAGACAAAACATCGGATGTTTATCCCCTCATTCAAAACATTCTTTTTGTTTCAATACAAAATCAGATATGTCCTGATCTTCTTGTTAATCGCCGGATTCGGGCTTGGGGCATATTTTCAGACCAAAACAACGTACCTGTATGGATCGAGTTCTCTTGGCGGAGAAGAGGACACCCTTACGATGGATCAAAACCTGATCCGTGACCGGTTTGGCTACAATAACCAAATCGTGATTCTCTTTCCCAATGAAACCGTTGATCAGGAGATTCTTTTGGCGGCATCGTTGCTTGCTCACCCCCAAATGACCAATGTCGAAGCCTTGGTCACGAAAGTGGATCCAAACATTCCCAGAGAATTTCTTCCGGCAGAACTTGTCGATGAGTTTGTTGGCGAACAGTATAGCAGAATGATTGTCACAACTTCCCTATACGAAGAAAACGATGACCTCTATGCTTTTGTTAGTGAGTTAAAAGCCATCATAGAAACTCAATATGACACGTTTTATATGGTCGGTAACGCTTCGGCACTTGCTGATATCAAAACATCCATTCAGGATCAAAGCCTGATCATCACTCTCTTGACCATTTTGGCTGTCGGTCTGATTGTCGGGATTATTTTCAAATCCTTTTCGATTCCAATCTTGCTTGTCGGGGTCATCCAAGGGGCCGTTTGGATCAATTTGTCCATTCTGTACTTGATGGGCACCGAGGTCATCTATATCGGTTATCTGGTTGTGATGAGCATTCAACTCGGGGCGACAATCGACTATGCTGTCTTGCTCACAAACAGATATCTTGATGAGAGAAAGGTGTTACCAAAGAAACAAGCCATGCTCGAGGCTTATTCGAAATCATCGATATCGATTCTGATCTCGGGGGTCATCTTGACAATTGCCGGGTTCATCGAAGGGATCTTCTCGAATATCCAATCGGTCACAGACATCGGACTCCTTTTGGGGAAAGGGGCGTTGATCTCATCGATTATGATCTTTGTCTTCTTACCGACAACGCTTGTATTGCTCGATCGGTTGATCGTCAAACAAAAGAAAGACTTTTCATCAAATGAACTGTCCCTGATGTCAGAGACAAAGTAAATAAGCCCTAATCAATTGATTTCATGATGAAAGATGGCTGTTCCTGATCATGGCGACCATCTTTTTGATAGTTCTTATTTCTATAGATATCCTGATAGGCTTTCGGTGTCATTCGTTTAGACCCACATTGATTTTGAATCTGATAAAGATGGTCCTATCCTTGAATCGAATCCGACGATTAAATGATTGATCTCCTTGTTGACGCGACTCCGGCTAGGACATACGTACCAAGTAGGGCGAACAAACAATCTTGGACGTCTTGCACCGTCCAAGATTAC
>JAGYLU010000192.1 GCA_018400755.1 Acholeplasmataceae bacterium | reverse complement strand
CTATCATGATTATACATCATTCACTCTTTCTTTCAACATATTTCCAATATAGTGTAAGAAATGTCTCATTCGGAAATTCAATGACGCCATATCAACGGGACCAAGAGGCGTGTTGTCATGATCCTATCAGGCTTTTATGACATACTTGATAAATAATCGAGAAACGTATATACTTGATATATCAAAAACATGGACATATAAGCGATCGGAGTTGAATGCCTTTTGGATCCAAAGACATCAAAACCCATCAAGGGATATGCGTTGATTCAAGTGCTCTTATGGTTTACTGTCACTGCGTCATTGGCTTTGGTCTCAACCGTTGCATTGACCAGGTATCTTGATGCCATCCATTTCGAGAATGATCTCTTGATGGCCGAAACGCTGAATGCGGTCGTGACCGATCACCCTATCCTCGCAAATGAGTACTATAGTGCCTATGACATCAGGAAGTTCATCATGTATCATAGCGGCCAAACCTATGATTTTGAGCCAAAGACTTCAAATGCCGGGTTCTTCTATATCAGAAGTCAGAATAAGATCATTGCCTCAAAGTTTTCAGAAATTGATCAGATCGTGATCGATCTTGGATTGGATCAGGCACACCTGCTCTCAGATGACCCTGCGGAAGAACGTCACTTCAGTTCTCCTGAAGAACTCTTCAAAGATGGTTTGGTTCTCTTGTCCACCAGTGGATCGCTTGTAGCAGAAACCGTCAATGCCATCAGAATACTACCAGAAACACCATTCCCATCAGAGACATATCAAAGACTCAATAGGGAATTGAACAAAACATTCAAACATCTGATCCACGGTAATCAAGATGAGATTCCCCTGCTAAAAGACCTTGCCAAAGCTTATGATCCATCAAAAACCCTTTATGCCAACAACACTTACTGGTCAACAACCGCAACTGCGGGATCAAATATCAAAAGGATCCTATTCGCCAATGGTATCAGTAACATCCCTGCTTATGATCTTGGCTTAGTGACCAAGATGACAGATCTGACACTGCCCATCAGTGTCAGAACGATTGAGAAAAACGCCTTGACCAAAGCCCTTTCTGACACCCTGGAGAGGATCATCATCACCTCACCATCAACGGTTCAACTTCTTGAAGGGGCCGTGGAAAACGGTGTTGATATCCTTCATGGTGACTTTGTTGAGATCACCTTGGATGCCTTGACTGATTACAGTGACTCAATTGATTTCTCAGTTGATGACTATGGGACATTCAAGGTCGACTTCTCAAGGCTTTCCATTCGCGCCACCGTGACAGAATACCGAGTCGTAAGAATTGGGGCGAAGTACTTCTTGTATATCTTCAGCAATGAAGGCCTGATTGGATATGCTGAAGGTGTTCTTACATACGACTGATCAAAAATAACAATGAAACCTATTCAAGCACGTGACCCTATCACGTGCTTTTTTTGGTATTCAATCTATGAAAGAAATCCCTTTGTCTTTGGGACAAAGGGATCACAAATCGATCAGTTTCATTTCTATCATGTA
>JAGYLU010000191.1 GCA_018400755.1 Acholeplasmataceae bacterium | reverse complement strand
ACATTGCAATCGAATCATCAAAGGAACGTTTTTTTAAGACATCTTCCGTGTCGACCACATATTCACCGATGATGTGCCTGGTTTCGCGCACACCGATTTTAGAGGGAGTACGTGCGATGTAGGCATCCTTGAAACCCGGGACGTATGTTTTCAAAAACCTGAAAGCTTCTTCGATTTGTCTTCGGGCCGATAATTCCGCTTTCGTGAGTTCAAAAGCATCGACGCCGGAAAGTCCCTGCACACGTGTCATGTTGATTGACACATGGTTCGGCAAGGTTTCTTCGAATAAAAGGACGCGGTCCCTCGGCAAGTCCAAATCGCCCTTGTCTTTTGCTTTTTTGATCAGTGAAAAGAAGCCTGAGATACCGACGTAACCAAAATCATAATCATCCCGGATGACAAAATCACCGGGATTGTTCTTGATCGCTTCTCTCAGGAGATCGACATCGACGCCGCCGACTTGGAAAATCATCGTCATCGGCTGGGTGAGTTGATCCTCTTTACGTCCGTGGATGTAATCCGCTTTCGCGAATTTCGCGACATCACCGTCACCGGTCGCATCAATGACCACGGGTGATCTGAATGTCTTCTCACCGCTTTTTGTCATCACCTTAACGCCGGTGATCGTTTCATCGTCCATGATGACATCAAAAACCTGCGCGTGCAAAAGCACGTCAATGTCTTCTTCGTCGATCATTTTGAAGAACAGGGCTTTGACGCCTTCTTGGTCAATCGGTGTGACGGTGTCACAAAAACCGATCGGGTCTTTGATGTGTCCCAGACTCAGGGAGTCTTTTTGCAGGCGGGCGACCATTTCCTCGCCTATCCCCGTGACAATCTGATTGCCGGCATTGTGGAACGTCATCCACGGTCCGACCAGCGCCAAGACGCTGTTGCCGCCGAGCAAGCCGGTCGCTTCGATCAATAACACATCAGCACCGTTTCTTGAGGCACTGATCGCAGCATTCACTCCGGAGGGTCCGCCTCCGCATACGATCACATCATAATGCATAATCATCCCTCCATGTCAATATCGATTTCAAAGGTACGCTTCCAGGGAAGCCATACGTTGAATGGTTTGGACGTGTATTGTTTCACAATGGTTTCAAGTCGTTTTTTGATGGTTTTTTCAATCGCTGTTGCATCATCACCGAGATCATGGATGTTGATGCCTTCTTTGATTGTTTCTTCATTGACCTTGATGCGCACATACGATTGATAAAGGCAATCATCAATAATCCGTTCATATAAGAAATCCAACATATCGGGATCGTTGCCATGAGCATGTGCCCCGATCAACGCAAGTGCAGAGCCGAGCGAGTTGGTCGCGGTGTTCCAGCCACTGTAAGCAAGCAACTTGTCATAGTTGATATCATCAAGCAGGGTTTTGCTTCCGCCGTTGGCATGCAAAAGGTCAATCAATACCACATGTTCATTTTGATCAAGCAACGCATTCACATGGTTGACGAATTGTTTGTATTGCTTGTTCTTGTCCGGTTCAGATGGTTCTGCCTTTGTCAGAT
>JAGYLU010000190.1 GCA_018400755.1 Acholeplasmataceae bacterium | reverse complement strand
CGGGTATCTACCCCAATCCAACCCGTGGCCTACATACAGGAGAAATAAATGAAAAAGATAGTCTCAATCATTGCGCTTTTCTTGTTTTCATTCCTTCTTTACGGATGTCTCGAAGTTGAAGATGTTGTCTCAATTGAGTTTCTGACGCTTCCAAGGACAACCTACTTGGTCGGTGAATCTCTTGACACTTACGAGATTTCCGTGTCTCAAGAAGGGGAAGAGGACATGATTCTGTCATCAAATGATGAGAGAATCGTCATTACCGGTTTTAACACTGATACGGTCGGAACCAGAACAATGACCGTCACAGTCACGGGATTCGAAGGTGCATCGGTAAACTTCGTCTATTCCGTCGTTGAGTCATTTGATGACCTGCTGTTTGGTGGTGGCGACGGTTCAGAAGCTGATCCATACCAAATCTTCAACGCTCAGCACCTTTCGAACATCAGACTCGCCCTAGACAAGAACTTCATCCTCATGGATGACATCGATCTCCTTGATGTCCAATGGAATCCGATTGGCCTGATTAGCGTCATCATCTCAGGGCACACTATGACAATTACAGTCATTCAAGGGTTCAGTGGCATACTGGATGGTAATGATCACAGTATCGATAACTTCACTGTTACAACAACAGGAAGTACCGATGCCATTCTTCAGCCTTCAGCGCTCTTCCAAGCCATTGAAGGTGGGTCTGTATTCGATCTAACCTTTAATTCACCAAACCTTGATGTCGCATGGAGCGCATCCGCTCTTGCCGGTATCATTGTTGATTCGACAATCACCAATGTCCACGTGGTTGATGGCTTCTTCTCAGGACGCGCACCTGGTGGTCTTGCCAATCGCATCAGCGGAAACTCAATACTGACCAATGTCACAGTTGATGCTGAACTCGTCGGCAAACTCGTCGTCGCAAGCTTCGCATACAGAACCGCTGGTGGTGTTGTTGTCCAGGTTACCCCAGGCGCTGGAAACACCGTGACCTTTGATAATGTCCACTTCACCGGAACCATCACAACCGATTGGTCAGATCCGTCTCTTCCGGTTGAAGATCTCGGACAACAAGGATCCTATACAGGCCTCTTGATCGGTCGTGTGCAAAGTGGTGGTACCATGGTGATCACCAACTCTTCAGTGACTGGCACCATTGTTGGTAACACGACGAGTTCCCATGGATTCTACGGTTTCGCTTATGACCCTGTCACTGGCGTTCTTTCAGAAACAGAAGCCAATCACTCCAACAACGCACCTGATCAGAACATCTTCACGAATTTCCCGCTTTTGACTGTTGAGCAACGCAAGATGGTTGGTGCATTCTTTGCATCATCTGGAAACGCGCTCTATATCTTCGATACACATCAGATTCAGACATAATCATCGTGAATCTTTAAAGAAACCGTATTGAAGCCTAGCAATTGATTCAAAGTACAAACAATAGAACGGAGATGACCAAGTCATCTCCGTTCTTCTTATTAGTCGTCTGTTCAATTAGTCTTTTCTAAACCCATAAAGAATCCCAACAACAAACCCAACAAGCCTTGCCGG
>JAGYLU010000019.1 GCA_018400755.1 Acholeplasmataceae bacterium | reverse complement strand
TCAATCAAGATTTCACCAACATTGATATCCCCACGACTGACATATGTGTTATCACCATCGAAAGTCAGGACATCACCATTATCCATCAGAAAGACATGATCATCGTCATAGCCCAACTCGTTGGCCAAACGTTTGAGTCCAAATTGATGACGGTACTCCCCAATGGTTGGAACGACATAGATTGGCTTCAAAAAATTGATCATCATCTTCAGTTCCTCAGCAGTCGCGTGAGCATTGGTGAGAAACCTCGTATCGATGGTATTGACGAGCGCGTCACTACGATAGAGAATATCAAGGGTACGGGCTGCCATTTTTTCTGTGCCTGGCACGGGGGGCGTCATTAATATCACGGTGTCAGACGGCTCAATATTAATCAGTCTGTCTTGCTTCTTGCACATCCGCTGAAGCATGAAAAAGGGTTCATGTCGGTTTCCGGTTACCAACGCGACAATATCAGGATGATCATTCTTGTTGGTGTCATCCAAATATCTGAGCTTGATGAGCGATTTGTCAGGAATCAGTAGGTAGCCATTCTTGATTGCGATATCCACGATTCGTTGGGCCCGTCGTCCGATGATGGCAATCTTCTTGTTGTGTTTCAGGGAGACATCGACAACCTTTTGGATCTTTGACAAATCCGATGAGAACAAAGAAACAATGATTCGTCCCATCGCGTTCGCATAAATGCTGTTCAAGCGATGCATGAGCGATTGGTTGACCCCACCATTCATGACCATGGTCGATCCCAATGATTCGGACAGGAGTGCCAGCACCTTCTTCTCCGACAACTCGTTGATCTTCCTGAAATCGGTCTGGTACTTGACGTCACTGCTTTGGTCAAATGTGAAATCACTCGTATAGACAATCACCCCGTCGACGGTGTGAATGGCAATTCCGACAGATTCCGGAATCGAGTGGGTCGTATTGAAAAACGTCACTCGGACATTGCCGAACTTGATGATGCTGTTCTGACTGATGGTATTCAAGGTCAGATCATCAAGATTGAAGCCGGAATCCTTCAACTGATCTTCTAGGATCTGCATTGTGAAATTGGTCGCAAAAACCGGAACGTTCAAATCTCTTAAGACATGGGGAAGGGCACCGATGTGATCCTCATGGGCATGTGATAAAAAAATACCCTTGATCCGGTCCTTGACCCTGGTCAGTATTCGGTAGTCAGGAATGATCTCATCGACACCGTAAAGCTCGGAACTCGGATATTTGATTCCGGCATCCATGATGAAAAGATGTCTGTCGACATCCACAACATACATATTCTTGCCGTTCTCACCCAAACCTCCAAGCGCAAAAAAGCGAATTTGACTCAAAATAAACCACATCCTTTGGAACGTTTCTACGTTATGTATATTATACCATAATCAATTGGGATGACAACGAGTTTGTTCCGTAGTATGGTAAAATAAACTTGGTGAAGATCATGATCAGTTATCCAATCAAAAAGAATACGGCACAAAAGACCGTCAACTATGCAAACCTCGGCATGACCCTTGAATCAGACATCGATGTCACCAACCGGTATTACCTTGATGAGGGCATTGCCGTCATCCATAAAAAGCCGACACCGATACAAGTGGTCAGTGTGAGTTATCCGGCCAGAAACAAAGCCAAGATCACAGAGGCCTACTACAAAGTACCCTCAACAACCGATTTCAATGGGATTTTCGAAGGTCGATACATCGATTTTGATGCCAAGGAAACCACGTTGCAGACCTCAATGCCTCTAAAAAACATCCACCCGCATCAGGTCGACCATCTGAAAGCGGTCAACAAGAGTGGCGGGATCGCTTTTTTGATTGTCCATTTCAAAAAACTTCAAACCTACTATCTTCTACCGGCCTCGGTCCTCTTCAGATATTGGGACAATCGCCATGATCCAGAAAGCGGACGCAAGTCCATTCCCTTGAGCGCATTCCAAAAAGAGGCGTATCCGATTCCCTTCTCATTCCAGCCACGCCTTGACTACCTTTCGATTGTGAAGACCTATTTGATGTCAAAATGACATCAGTTTGAAGTCTTGGGCAAGCCTTAGGATCCTGGTTCTGAGAATCAGACCGAGCACCACTGTCACCACAGTGCTCGATAACATATAAGGCGCGTTATATAAGACGAACGAGTAAAACCAAGGATTGACCCCTTCCGGGGCGAACTCCGCGAAAATGATTGATCCGAAAAACGCATGCGAGAGATACCTCAAGAATGCGGCAACGAAAATCGCCACCACAAACCGGTCGCGGTCGGCAAGCGCACCCTTGAACATCCCAGATAAGCCAAGGACGCCAAAAGCGATCAGATAGTCTGAGAAAAACGACACCCAGTGATAAACCCCACCGTCGAGCAAGACACTGACGAGTCCATAGATCGCGCCTCCCAAAATCCCATATCGAACCCCAAAGAGCATACCGATCAATACCAAAGGGAGCATGGGAAGTCCAAAAACCGATCCTCCCTGAGGCATTTCAAAGTTCAATCCTGGAACATACTTTGTGATCAGCCCCAGAATAATGGCCATCGCAACAAACATTGACGTGAACGTCATTTTGAGCAATTCCTTTTGTATCATTTATTCAGTCCTCCTGGAATAAAATAAAAATTCCTTTGGGACCAAACCAAAGAAATGATGAGTGAGTGTTTATGCTGCACTATCCCTCCGCTGGTATGATCCAGATCAGGTATGCGGGTCGAAAATATCCTCTCAGCCCAATGGGCTCCCCGTAGTGATCAGCCATATTCTATCATATCATCAGACCTTTGGCAACCATGACGTTAGGAGACACATGATGGGAGACACAATCTTTCGGGCAATACTGGTGCTTTTAATACCAACCTTGCTTTTGACAGCTTTGAACATTCGAATTGTCAAGGACAATCATCAAGCAGTGATTGAACGGTTGGGCGTCTTTTATCGAGTCGTCGGTCCAGGGGTTCATGTACTCATTCCATTCTATGAACGAATGGTTGAGGTTGTCCCAACCACACCACTTGAGCATCCGTTTGATCATGTCATCATCACAACCATCATCAAGGATCTGAAGGTGTACTGCTACGCCTCTCGCGCCGACTTCAACATGACAATGACCACGTTGCTTGAAACATGTTATCCAGTGCCGGATGATCTTGGTGAAACGCTTCTAAAGGATGAGATTGATGCTCGGATCACATCCTATATGAATTCATTAGGATTAGAAATCACAAAAATCGTTTTTAGTAATCGTCTGTAATTTTTTGTAATTATGTTGCATTCTTGATAATTTCGTGTATAATAGAATTGTCAGGAGATGATATCTATGGGAATCAAATGGTTCAATGAACCGCCTAAGCAAAGTATCGCGACGCTCACAGCCGGCAGTATCACCCTTAACAAGCCGGCAACAATGTTCTTCGAGAACGCCTACAGCGTGATGTTAGGCATCGATCTCGACCATCAGATGGTCGTCGTCAAACCGCTCTCAAAATCGGAAGCGGTCAGTCATGCGATACCAGACAACAAAAAGATCAGAATCACTGTGCGTTCCAGTTACAGCCGGATTACCAACAAGGCTTTCATGGATGATGTTGCTGAATTGCTTGGTAGCTCATTTGGTGAAAACAGCATCAAGTATCCAGCCAACTGGGACCACAAGGAACAGGTCCTCATGATTGACCTGAAGGGAGACGTGTGACATGGATTATATGGTATGGGTTTGGTTGATTTTGTTTGTGCTTGCCGTTATTCTTGAGTTTGCGACACTCGACTTTATCGGTATCTGGTTTGCCTTAGCGGCCATTCCAAGTTTTATTTTGTCGCTCTTCAGTGTCAGTCCGATCATTCAGTTTGTGGTCTTCGCCTTGATTACCGTACTACTGTTGCTTCTGACTCGACCTGTGGTGGTCAAGTATTTCAAAACCAATGAGATCAAGACCAATGTTGATTCCATCATTGGAAACATCGGTCTTGTCACGAAAGCCATCACACCAGTGACCATCGGAACGGTCAAAATGCCGAATGTCGAATGGTCAGCCATTTCAAGAGAGGATATCCCCGTCGGTGCGCATGTGCGTGTCCTTGATGTTGAGGGTGTCAAGTTAGTCGTTGAAAAAATATGATCGTCATCGATCACATAGAAAAGAGGTAAAGATATGGGACCATTAGGTTATGCATTGATTGTCATTGGCGTCGTCATCGTCGCCGCCGTCGTTTTCAGTTTCAGGCTCGTCACACAAACCAATAAGTATGTCGTCGAGCGTCTCGGAGGCTTTTACACAAGTTGGGGCGTCGGTCTTCACTTCCTCGTTCCCTTCATTGACCGTGTGGTCAAGATTGTCAGCCTCAAAGAGCAGGTCAAGGACTTTGATCCGCAACCCGTCATCACCAAGGATAATGTCACCATGCAGATCGACACCGTTGTCTTCTTCCAAATTACCGATCCAAAGCTCTATACGTATGGTGTGGACAACCCGCTTGCAGCCATTGAAAACCTGTCAGCAACCACGCTACGTAACATCATTGGTGACCTAGACCTTGATCAGACATTGACATCAAGAGATCTGATCAACACCCAGATGCGGGCAATTCTTGACGAAGCCACCGATGCCTGGGGCATCAAGGTCAATCGCGTCGAACTCAAGAACATTCTCCCCCCGAAAGACATCCGCGATTCGATGGAAAAGCAGATGCGTGCCGAACGTGAGAAGCGCCAGACCATCCTCATCGCCGAAGGTGAGAAACGTTCCCAGATTCTTCGTGCCGAAGGTGAAGCGGAAGCTGTCATTCTCAGAGCCGATGCCGTCAAGCAACAAAAGATCCGTGAAGCTGAAGGGGAAGGGGAAGCCATCTTGAGACTCAAGGAAGCGGAAGCGACCGGTATCAGACTGATTCGCGAATCCGCCCCTGATCAGGCTGTCCTGACCATCAAGACGCTTGAAGCACTCGCCAAGGTTGCTGATGGACAAGCCACCAAGATCATCATTCCTTCAAACATCACCGACCTCGCATCAACGGTTTTGGCCGCCACCGAGGTTGCCAAAGACGTCCAGAAACCAGCGAAATAAGCCAAAAAAAAGGTGCGATACCAACCGCACCTTTTTCTTTTGCCTAATCTCTGACAACGCTTTTGATCAGTGGTCTAAAAGCCACCGGTTCTTGACTGATCCGATAAGCCCCAAGCACCATCTGATAGGCATCATCGACCCCTTGGTCTTGAACATGAAGAACCGCTAACGGTTCGCCCTTTTCGACAGCGTCACCACGTTTTTTCTTCAAGACAATCCCGACATCTTTCAAGATGACATCATCTTTGGTCTCACGGCCCGCACCAAGTCTCATCGCCGCCAGACCGATCGTCAAGGCATCAAGTGACTCAATCGCTCCGGACTCAGTGGCCAGAACATCAACTGTTTTCTTTGAAATGAGCCTCTCCATATGCCTGATCGCCTCAATGTCTCCCCCTTGGGCACTGACAAAGGCTTCAAATGTCTGATATGCGCTATGGTCTTCAAGCGCCTTTTTCAGACGGGTTTTCGCAACCTCGAAGTCACTTTCAATCTTGGCATCCATCAACAGATACGCCCCAATCGTTGTTGTGACATCAATCAGGTCACTCGGTCCATTACCCTTGAGGGTCCTGATGGCTTCATCCACTTCGAGGGCATTGCCGATCGCATGTCCCAAAGGATCATCCATGTCGGTCAGCACAGCGGTGACATGTTTTCTGGCCAAACGGCCGATATTGACCATCAGTCTGGCCAGTTTGGTCGCATCCTCAACATCTTTCATGAATGCGCCGTGACCGACTTTGACATCCAAGACAATCGCATCCGCCCCACTCGCGAGTTTCTTAGACATGATTGAGGATGCGATCAAAGGAATCGAATCCACCGTCGCGGTCACGTCCCTTAAGGCATAAAGCTTCTTGTCGGCAGGGGCGATGTCCCCACTTTGCCCGACAACAGCGATCCCAATCTCTTGAACCTGCCTGATGAATTCATCGACTGAAAGTTCAACCCTGAAACCAGGGATACTTTCAAGCTTGTCGACCGTCCCACCCGTGTGACCAAGACCCCGACCGCTCATTTTCGCAAACGTCGCGCCTTGACTGGCCAGCAAAGGTCCCAAAACCAAGGTCACCTTGTCACCAACCCCACCGGTTGAGTGTTTGTCGACCTTGATGCCTGGAAGCATCTGAAGATCGATGACATCCCCTGAATCCCGCATCGCCATTGCAAGTGCGGTCGACTCCTCATCGGTCATCCCCTGAAAATAAGTCGCCATCAGAAAGGCACTCATCTGATAATCAGGAATTGAGCCTTCGACATATCTTGAAATCATCGTTTTAATCTCAGTGTCGGACAGTGTTTCTCCATCCCGTTTTTTGGTAATCAGATCGGTCATTCGCATGGTATCACTCCTTCATTTTCATTGTAGCACAATCCACCCTCCATGTGATATAATGGCATTTGAGACATGAGGAGGACACTTTATGAGACTATCAATCATGCGTCATGGACAGACACATTACAACGCGAACAAACGCGTTCAAGGACAAATCAACATTCCTTTGGATGCGACCGGAAGGGCCCAAGCCAGGGAAGCTGCCATTCGTCTTGCCAACCTTGGCGAGACATTTGACATCATTGTCTCATCCCCTCTGTCAAGAGCGCTTGAATCCGCTACCATCATCAAGGATCATTTGGGGCATAAGAAACCGATTCTGATTGTCGAACGGTTCATTGAGCGTGACTTTGGTCATCTTGATGGTGAATCGGTCATGGATGTCCTTGATTTGTTTAGAAACCCTGAATATCGCCATCCGACCTATGAGGACAATCAACGTCTGATCAAACGGGTTGTCAAGGGGGCTTGCGATCTATCGAGCATCCATCCCCGTAAAAACGTCTTCGCGGTCGCTCATTCGCACGTGATCAAGTCGTTGTTGATCACCGCAGACAAGGAATCGTGGTCGTTTGCTGACATCATCAACAACGGTGACATTGTCACTTTCGAGATCTATGGCGACACCATCGACTTCATCAAAATTGAAAAGGCCACCTAGGCCTTTTTTCATACCCGATTGATTTGTTCAAACATCATCTCAGCGATGTCTGAGGTCGACATCCCCTTGATCGATTCATAGGAGATGACTGGAAGGATGGTGACACTGATTTTGGTTGATCTGAAAGGGGCACGCCGTTTGATCTCAGTGGTCCCTTTGATTCTGACCGGTAAAAGATCACTTTGGGCTTTCGTCGCGACCTTGTAAGCGCCTGCCCGCATCGCGACCATCAGTTCCTCATCACGGTCTTTGATGCCGCCTTCAGGGAAAATCGCCATCGCCATCCCGTCTTTGACGGTCTTGATGGCATCGACCATCGCCCGGGCGGTGTTTCGGTCACTGGTTCTATCGATGGGGAAGGCATTCAGGTATTTGAGCCACTTTCCGATAAAAAACAGTTTGTATACGCCCATTTTGGGTGTAAATGTGATCGGCCGTGGCATCATCTCAAGAATGATGAACGGATCAGCATAGGACTTATGATTGGCGTACACGGTGAGTCTGCCTGATTCAGGAATGTTTTCAAGCCCATGAAATGTGATCTTCAATCTCATGATCAGATGATTGAGAAAGACGGCCGCACTCTTGGTCATGTAATACTTGAACGGATGGTCATGCCTGATCCTTTTCATGATCGGCAAGGTTGAGGCAAGGGCAAGAAACGCCATCAGGAAAGCGATTGGATATGCAAGAACGAGCCACAGTGGAAAGAGTGTCCAAGGACCGGCAAAGAGGGTCATCAAGATAGAAAAAGCCAGAAAAGACACAATAAAGACGGCACTGATCATTGCTGCTTCACCCTTTCATAGGTCGTGAATATGAGCTTGTCATCGTGTTTCGAACTGATGAGTCCAAACGGACTCATATCAAAGAGGGGGAAATGGACATCGCCCTCATAAGCGTCTAGAACATACGTGATGTGAAGCCGATCGGCAAACGGCAAAGCCAATTGATAAATGGTTCTTCCACCGATCACCATCAGATCCTCATCTACAGTGTTCAAAAACATGATCAGATCGTCAATTCTGATGGCGTCTTCATAGTGGGTATCATCAAGGGTCGCCACATAGATCTTTGAAAACGGCAATGGTTTATGCTGATAATAAGATTTCAGTGACTGATAGGTCTGATCACCCATCAGAACGGCCTTTGTGCCAACCACTGCTTTGAAATGTTTCAGATCCTTGGGCAAATGCCAAGGCAGTTTGTTGCCTTTGCCAATCAGACGGTTTTCATCCATCGCCCATACCATCTCAATCATATGGCAACCTCTCCTTTGATGGCCGGATGTGACTCATAATGCTCAATCACGATATCCTCATAGGTGAAGTCCGTCAGGCATGTGACCTCGGGATTCAGTCTGAGCTGCGGCAAGGCTTTTGGCTCTCTTGAAAGTTGAAGACGGATCTGGTCCATGTGATTATTGTAGATGTGAGCATCACCCAAAGTATGGACAAACGTCTTCGGGCGCTTTCCAGTGACGTGGGCAACCATTGACAACAACAATGCATAGGAAGCGATGTTGAAAGGCACCCCGAGAAACACATCGGCACTTCTCTGATAGAGTTGAAGCGAGAGTGTGTCATCTTGAACATAGAACTGCATGAATGTATGACACGGGGGAAGCGCCATCTCTTGAAGTTCTGCTGGTTGCCATGATGAGATGATGATCCGCCTGGATTCAGGCGTTTCCTTGATTTGCCTGATCGCCTCTTGGAGTTGGTCTACCCCATTGAAATTCCGCCATTGTTTGCCATAGACAGGACCAAGATCGCCATAGGTCTTGGCAAACTCAGCATCATCTTTGATGCGTTCGACAAACGCACTCATAGAAATGGCACTGTCGCCAAGGGCTTTCTTGTAAGCCTGATAGGGCCACTCATTCCAGATTCTAACGCCATGTTGAACCAATGTCCGGATATTGGTATCACCACTGATGAACCACAACAGCTCATGGATAACAGAACGCAGATGCACCTTTTTGGTGGTGACTAATGGAAACCCCGCTTCAAGATCAAAACGCATCTGATAGCCAAAGACGGATTTGGTTCCGGTGCCGGTCCGGTCACTCCGAGTGACACCATGATCAAGAATATGGCGACATAACTCTAGATACGTCTTCATGATGACTCACTTGGCCAACTCGTAGAGGGCTTCGGTGTAGATTGCTGTGGCCAAAAGGAAATCATCAATGTCGATGAACTCATTCTTCTGGTGAATGAACGTCGGTTTTTGATGAAAATGCGGACCATACGCGACTACATTGGGCATCACCCTGGCAAACGTCCCGCCACCAATGGAGAGCGGTTTCGCCTTGGTGTCGCCAGTATGCTTGATATAGACATCCATGAGGGTCTTGACAAGGGGTGACTCTGGATCCTTGTAAAGGACTTTCTGGTGATTGTCAACGGTCACAGTCGCACCTTTGGGTGACATCCGGTCAGACATACGTCTGACGATGTCATCAAAGGATGCATTTTTGGGATAACGGACATTCAAACTGATTGAATACTGGTTCTTCTCTGCTCTGAGGACACCAAGATTGTTGGTCAATGGTCCCATCTCATCATCTTCAATCGCAATTCCTAGACGCATCCCAAGGGTGTCGTCCAAAAGACAGCATTCAACAAGTGACAAAAGCGATCCGCCAATCCGTTCGGCAGCCATAAACTCAAACATCCTGAAAATGGCATTTTCCCCTTCTTCGGGTGTTGAGCCATGCGCGCTGATCCCCTCGACACTGAAGGTCATGGTGCCATTGTCACGGATGACCTTGGCTGGATACTTGCGGTCTTTGGCAAACTGCTTGAAAAGCATTTCTAGTTCCGGGTCGGTCTTGATCACTAGGGTACAATAATCCGGAACCATATTGTCGCGGAACCCACCCTCGACTGAGATGACGCGATCATCATCAATGGATCCATTGACCATCACCCGGCTGATGCCCTTCTCGGCATAGATCATCGGAAAGTCGGCATCAGGAATAAAGCCGGAAACAGGTGCTTCTGGGTGAATCTTGAAATAATGACGCATACAACGCCATGCGGTTTCCTCATCATTTCCAAGAATGAGTTTGATGCGTTTCGTGAGGGGCACATCAAGTTCTTTTAGGATTTTCATCGCATAATAAGCCGCGATTGTCGGTCCTTTGTCATCTTCGGTGCCACGACCATACATCTTATTGTCTTCGATGACAGCGCCATAAGGATCGTAGGTCCAATCGTTTCCGGCGGGAACGACATCAAGATGGCCAATCATACCGACAAAGGGTTCTTGGCTGCCATACTGGATATGGCCGGCATAGCCTTCTAGGTTCTCGGTTTCGAAGCCATCCCGTTTTCCCAGATTCAACATGAAATCAAATGCTTCTTGAATGCCTTCGCCGAAAGGCGCGCCTTGTCGATTCGGATCAAACGTTGTCAATTCCGAATTGATCTGAATCAGGCCGGTGAGATCATTTAAAATCTCATCCCGACGTTTTTCGACTTCTTTTTTGAAATCAATGGTGTCCATGGTATCATCTCCTTGTTTCTCGTCTTTCATTGTAGCATAGTCAGAGCACTTTTTCCATGTGAACTGAAGAAATTTAAGTATTCCGTTATAAAAAACAAAAGCCCTTTTAGGGCTTTTGTCATGTCTCGTCACCCCGATGCGGAGATGACAGATAACTGATCCGTTCAGCGATGACCTCAAGCATGGATAGCTTTTTCTCATCGTTCAAATCATACTTCCACGTCTGAAGACGTCCCTTGATGGCAATCATCACGCCTTTTGTACAATAGGACTGTACTGATGTCGCAAGTCCTTCCCAAGCGGTCACCCGGATGAAGTCGGTGTCATAGTTGCCATCCATGTTTTTGAATGGACGTTGGACAGCGACGGTGAAATCACTGACCTTGCGTCCATCCTCAAGCGTGCGAATCTCCAGATCGTGAGTCAGCCGGCCTATCAAAATCGTCTGATTTAACATGTTTGCCTCCTTTTTGACCTCATCATAACATAGGAGACAAGATAATGGAAACAGCCAAATATGGCTTAGTATGGACCATTTTGGATCATTATACGGACACTTTATCAAACGCGGACAAATCCCTTCAAAAAAGGCGTGCTGATGATGATCTTTGATGACCAAACAAGAGATTTGGACTTATTGTCCAATCACAACCGCGCGGTCAGACATATCGAATTTCTTCAAGGCATTCGTGACATCACAGAGTGTCACAGATTCCATGATGTCAATCACATCATAAAGTGATGCGCCATGTTGGATGTACTTGCCATAAAGATAGGTCTTCGTCTCAAGATTGTCAAGGGCATAGACATATCGCCCAAGATACACTTTCTTGAACCGTTCAAACGTCTTTGGATTCAGTCCGGTCGCGGCTGATTGCTCCAACTTGTCATAGATCATGGTCTTCAGACGGAGAGGATCACTCGTCTCTCCGGAGATGACGACGTGTTCAATGCCCTCTTCATATGTGTTTGAGACTGAAAAGGACTGGTTGATCAAACCAAGATCCGTCATCTTCTGATAAAAGTCAGATGACGGTGAAAAGAGCATTCCAACCAAGAAGCTCATGGCGAGATCTTCAAGGATTCTCGCTTTGACCTCAAGTGGACGGGCCGTGAACTTGAATCCGATCAACAACTTCTCAATACTCAAACCTAAGTCTAAAACAGTCTCTTTGATCAGAACATCCTGGGGTTCGCTCACGATAATCTTTGAAACGGATGCGTTCTGGTCCTGATGGGTTTGGCCATACGACCTTAAAAACGGGATTAGCGCTTCGATATCAATGGCTCCGGCAATGACCAATAGTCTTTTGGCGGGTTGGTAGAACGCATCGTAGGCATCCTTCAAGACATCTTTGGTGATCTGGTTCAAAGACTCATGGGTGCCTAGAATATCATAACGGATGGCATGATGATGATACATATTCTCCATCAGTGTGTTTGAAAGGACGGTATTGGGGTCATCCAGATACATGTTCAATTCTTCTTTGATGATCAACCGCTCCTGGTCGACATTCTCATCCGTGAAGTGCGGGGTATCAATCATTTCAAAGAGATACTCGAGTGCGGGCAAGATATCCGTCGTCGATTGAAACACATAGGATGTTGTCTCATAGGATGTCATCGCATTACCATCTGCTCCGAGCTTGGTCAAGACGGGAAACGCGTCACCATTTGGCATGGCAAACATCTTGTGCTCGAGAAAATGGGCAACACCCGCTGGCAATGTCTTCCTGATGCCACCCTTCTCATAGTCAAGATCCAAGGCACCAAAGGGCACAGATAACTCAACATACGTGGTATAGGCCGGTGCTTTCTTGGGAATCAGATGAACCCGCATGCCATTGTCGAGGGTCAGTTGATGCACCGTCTCCATGAATCGCTTAAAGTGGATCGTTTTCAAGAACGGCACCTCCCTCAAGAATGAAAGTCGTATCCAATTGAACCATAGATATCACATCCATCACATCTTCACGAGTGACCTTCAAGACTTTCTCAATCCGCTCGGAAATGGCTTCTGGCGTCTTGAAAAGTGTCTGCACAAAGGCACGTGCCGACAAGGTTGATTGGCTCTCAAGGCTACTTTTGAGCTGATGGATGACGAACTGTCTTGCCTGGATCACCTGATCCAACGTGGGTCCGTTGTCATTTAGTGATTCGTGGAGAGAGGCAATGGCGGAAAGCGCGATGTCCTTCCTCAGTGGATCGACACCGGCACTCACCACCAACGTCCCCTTGTAAGCGTCATAGGATGACTGGATGTCATAACAAAGACCGAGTCGTTCTCTGATCTCAGTGAACAACATGCTGTCAGGGTATCCCCCGAACATGGTGTCAAAAACGATCGCGGCATTATGAAGGCGATCTGTTCTAAAGACTGGCAGGACATACCCAATCTTCAAGATGGCTTGTTTCATCAGGTCCCGCTCAATCGTTGTCACCGGGGTCTTCCGTGTTTCTCTGAAGGCAAGAAGTGGTTCAAAAGACAAGGGATCGTCATCACCGAAAAAAGACTTCAGAATACCTACCTCGCTGTCATCAAAAGTACCGTTTGCGATCACGATACGTTGACTGCACTTCGCAAAGGCTTGATGCGCTTTTAAGAGACCGTCGTAAGTCGCATCCATGGCATCAGCCATTGTCCCGGAAACAGGAATAGCATAATCATCCTCAGCATAGAACAATTCGGAAAAGCGAACCCCGGCGTAACTTCTCTTATGTTCCTTCAAGGTTTTCCATTGCTCGCTCAAGAGCCGTTTCTCAACCTGAAACGCTTCACTAGATAGAAACGGATGCCTCGTGATCTCATCAATCATCTGGCACGCCTCATGAAGCAGCGCTTGATCCAAGACGATGTTCGGATGAGGGAAAACGAGTGTGATCTGATTCACAAAAAGGTCGCCAATGAGCTGCGACCGAGTTTTGAAATAGGCCCCGTAGAGTGACTCAAGTTTCGCGAGAAGGAGTTGTCTTGTGGGAAAGGTCTTGGTTGCTGAGGTCATCACCTTCGGCAACAAAAAACGATACACACGCGTGTGTATGTCGTCTTTTGCAATCATATAAGATGAGATTTGGACGGTCTTGAAGTCACTGTTGATGAGAATCATCAAAGACTTCCCAGGGCAATTTCCATCATTTTGGTAAAGGCGGTCTGACGTTCACCAGAGGTCGTCATTTCCTTGGTGACAAGTGAATCCGACACTGTGAGCAGACATGCTGCTTTCTTGCCAAGCGCTTTGGCATTGGCAAAAAGGGCAAATGACTCCATCTCAACCGCAACCGCGTTGTAGTCACTTGCGATCGCTTTGTAGTCATCAGGATTCATTCTGTAGAAAACATCCGATGAGTGGACCGTAACGGTTTTCAAGGGGATATGTTGGGCTTCGGCGGATTTGATGAGGCGGTTGTTCAGACTCTTGTTTGAAGGCAACGTCTTCCGATTGGAGACGCCCATGGTCTTGGCATATGTCGATTCGGAATATGCATGTTCAGCCAAAATGACATCATAGAGCTGAAGGTCTTTGACATAAGCCCCGCAAGATCCGATTCTGATGATCTTCTCAACCCCATAATATTTGAAGAGTTCATAGCTGTAGATGCCGATCGATGGCATCCCCATACCAGACCCCATCACGGTCACTTTCTTCTTTCCATAATAACCGGTATAGCCATCCATATTTCTGACACCATTGATTTTGACAGCATTTCTCAAGAATGTCTCAGCGATGAACTTCGCCCTTAGCGGATCGCCTGGCATCAAGACCGTTTTTGCAATCTGGGTAAGATCACTCAATTCAATATGTGGTGTTGGAATCATTGTTCTCTCTCCTTTTTGTCACAATGGCAACGCCATTGGAAGTTCCGATACGGGTTGCCCCAGCCTCGATCATAAGCATGGCGTCATCATAGGTCCTGACACCGCCTGAGGCTTTGACCTCGGCGTCATTGCCTACCGTCTTTTTCATCAATCTGACGTGGTCAACAGTCGCACCATGGGTGCCAAAACCAGTCGAGGTCTTGACAAAGTGTGCGCCAGCGGAAACCGCGGCTTTCGACGCTTCGACAATCTCGTCATCGGTTAGATAGCAGGTCTCAAGAATCACTTTGACAGTCCGTCCGGAAGCGGCATCGACAACGCCCTTTATCTCTTGTTCAACAAGGTCCAGATGCCCTTCCTTGAGGTTCTTGATGTTTAGAACCATATCAAGTTCATCGGCCCCATCCTTGATGGCTGCCATCGCCTCATAGGCTTTGACTTCGGCGGTATGGGTCCCGTGAGGAAAGCCGATGACGGTGCACGTCAAGACATCAGATGATGCGAGTTTCGAGGCGGCATAGGTGACCCAAATGGGATTGACACAGACGCTTTTGAAGTCGTGTGTGACGGCCTCTGCCAAGAGCACATCAATCTGGGCGCGGGTCACTGCCGCACCGAGTTTTGTATGATCAATCATTTTATTCAACGTCATATCAGAACACTCCTGTTTCTTAGTTTCGTGATCATGCCCGTGAAATACTGGATCATCGGTCCGATGGTGAAGACCAGAATCAAGGTGAACAAATTCACCTGTTCTGAGAGTCGGCCACTCAAGAGTCCGAGGATCACAGCAAGGATGAAAAACGTCCCTTCAATCATGATCTTTGAGACCATCATGCTGTTCACACGTCGGTTGATGATCATCATCAACACCTCAAATGGTGAGGGTGGCAAGCCACTGACAAGTGTCAGAGACGCGCCAAACCCAATCATAAGAAGACTGATGGCGGCGATGACGAGTCTGACGGCAAGGGGTTCGAAAAGCGTTTGTGGCATCATCTCAACCAGCCACTTCCAAAGATCGATGAAGACCCCGATTGAAAGCAGGAACAACATGCTGATGATGATCTGTTTCTTCTTTTCGATGATCGTCACAATCCCGGCGACAATCAGTCCGGTCATGATGTTGACGGTGCCAAGGGTGATACCATCAGGCATCAGCACATAGACAAAATAGTTGTAGGCATCCAAGGGAGCGGCACCGAGTCTGACGGTGATGATGCCCACAATCCCTAGGGCAACAATCAGGAATCCTGAGAGGTGCGTGATGATTTGTTTGGTCAAAAGATGTCCTCTAGTCAAGCAGACGCATGACTGTTTCTTTGGTGTATGTCTGGCCGATGATATCAAAAGCGCTCTTGCGCATGATCTTGAACACCTTGCGGGCGTTTTTTTTCGGCACGACTTTCGTGCCTTTGATGAATCCGGGCACGTCTTCAAGATGTTTCTCCATCAGTTTCCGGGCCGGTTCATAAGGAATGACCCGGATTTCGTCATTGATGCGATAGAAGATGACATCGATCTGAGGTGGGAAAAGGGTCAGGGTCTGATCTTTCCATTCAATACCAATCATCAATGTCTGATCATGATTCAAAAAGTGGTAACGCGGCACATAGGTCTCCAAATCCTTGTAATACTTCTGAAGTTCAAGTTGGTCGTCAAGATACCTTAGGATATGGGCCAACTTGTCTTTGGGCAGCACATGGTAATCCTTCAACAAGATCGGATTCTTTCCGATGTAGGCTTCCTTGACCATCTGAAATACTTTCATCAAGACATTTTGCCGGTACGGCAAGACATCCTCAAACATCTGGTTATAAATATGAAGGGAGAACGTCTCAGCAATGCTTCTTACAATCTCAAAGACCTGTTTGGCCACATAATCCGGTGTCAGGACAGGCATCTCAAGGTGGAAGTTGACATCGAGGAACTTCGGACTCAACCGATAAATGTCAGGCACTTGGGTCTTTGGTGTGACAACAAATGCCGACTGGTAACCCAGACGGGGATGCGTATATTCGAAGCGGGCGGCGACATCATCAAATGATTCGCTGAACCCTTCGATCCGATCAAAGAACATCCTGATCTGATCAAAATCGATGTCCTTGTTTTTCTCTTTGAAGAAATGAACGTTGAACTGGGCCACATGCTCACCTTCCTACGGCCTTAGTTTATCACAAAGACCACTATTGCACAATGTCCTTGACTGCCTTCAAAATCGTTTCATAACGCTCAAAGTGCGTGCGCTCTAGCGAAAGCGGTGTGATTGAGATATATCCGCTGTTGTAAGCATCGACGTCGGTGTCTGGAGACTCCATGTAACTGACGAGACTGCTTTTGATGTGGAAGATATCAGGATTTTCACTTTTGACATACTCCGCATGTTGAAAACGTTGCCCCTGAACCGTGATTTTGATGCCTTTGGGTTCCGGATGATTATCTCTTGGGAAATTGATGTTCAAGACGCCATCACCTTCGTGGATGCGCGTCTCGAAAAGCCATGTGAAGAGTTTTTCGGTCTCATGCTTCAAGTAGGTCAGATGCGGGTTCGCAGCAGAGATCGCAACGGCATTGACACCTAGGATTTTAGCTTCATAGGCGGCCGCGACCGTTCCTGAGTAAAGAATGTCCTTGGCAATATTCTGTCCGTAGTTGATACCCGAGACAACCAAATCAAAATCGACATCGAAGAGTTTGAGGCCGAGCCTGGTCGAATCCGCCGGTGTCCCATCGACGACCAAGGTCTTGACCGATCCCGGAATCGGGTCGGTCATGAAGGTCTCAATCCGTCTTTTGATGGTAATGGCATGGCTTTTCGCGCTTTGATGGTCCTTCGGGGCCGCGACATAGACATCGGCAAAGGTGGAAAGCGCATCAACAAGGACTTTGAGTCCGGTGGCTTTGTATCCATCATCATTGACAACAAGTATGTTCATCAGGATGACTCCTTTCCAATGACATTTCGGCAACGGGGGCATAAGCCATCATGATCGATGTGGTCAACCACGTTCCAACACCGCGCACAGGTGTCACCTTGGGCGGCTTTGACACTGACAAGAATGTGGTCAGCGGTTTCAAGATTGACTTTTGAGACCATCAGGACTTGAGCCAAATTCATCTCAAGGCGTTCAATGGCCTTCTGCTCATCAACGCCTAGTTTGAGATCCACTTCAGCCTGCAAGGACTTTCCGATCACTTTTTGCTCGCGGGCATCTTCAAGCCCTTTCAAAACGAGTGTCCGAATGGCATCAAACGTCTCAAAATCCTGAAGAAGCGTTTGATCGATATCTTCGGTCAATGCTGGGAATCGTTCAAGATAGACATCTTCAAAAGGCTTACCGGGAAGCATATCGTAGGCTTCCGATGCGGTGTGCGGAATGATCGGTGTCAAGAGCCGTAACAAGCCGATCGCAATCTCATATAAAGTCGATTGGATGGCGCGGCGTTCATGATCATCTTCTTTTTGGATATAAAGGATATCTTTGGTGTAATCAAGGTAGAAAGCGGAAAGGTCATTGATCATGAATGGTTCGATAATCCGTTTGACTCGATCAAACTGATATGTCTCATAACTCTCAAGCACATCACGTTCGACCTGATGGTATGTCATCATCATGACACGATCCAGTTTGGAGCGGTCAAGTTGTGGAACCATATGGACCTTAGGATCGAAACCAGACAGATTGCCAAGGATGAATCTGAAGGTGTTCCTGATCTTGCGGTAGCTTTCAGCAATCTGGCGCACCAGGTCATCAGAGATCCTGACGTCGCTCTGATAATCCACCGAAGCGACCCAAAGACGCAACAGATCAGCGCCCTGTGTGTTCATCACCTTGATTGGATCAACCGCGTTTCCAAGCGATTTGCTCATCTTCCTGCCTTGGCCATCAAGAACGAATCCATGACTGACAACCTTTTTGTAAGGCGCTTTTCCAAATGCCGCGACACCAGTGATGAGCGATGAGTTGAACCATCCGCGATACTGATCTGATCCTTCGAGGTACAGGTCTGCCGGATACGGCAAATGATTGGATTTCAAGACTGAATGTGATGTTCCGGAATCAAACCAGACATCCATGATGTCGGTTTCCTTTCTGAAGGTGCCATTTGGACTGCCCGGATGAGCAAAGCCCTTTGGAAGCAAATCCTTGGCATCCCAGTCATACCAGATGTTTGATCCATGTGTTTCAAACAACTGACTGATGTTTTGAAGCACGACCGGATCAAGGATCGAATCGCCGTTTTCAGCGTAAAAGACGGGGATTGGAACACCCCAAGCCCTTTGTCTGCTGATACACCAATCCTCACGACCTTCGATCATGTTCGATAGTCTGAGCTCACCCCATTTGGGCAACCAATCGACTTGTTTGACTTCCTCTAGCAATTCATGTTTCAACTTGTCAATGGATGCGAACCACTGTGGAGTGGCACGGAAAATGACTGGTTTTTTTGTCCGCCAATCATGCGGGTATTGGTGTTTGAAACGGTCTTGCCTAAGGAGAACGCCCGCCTCATCCAAGGCTTTGACAATCGCCTCGTTGGCTTGGTCATAGGGCATGCCGGCAAATGGTCCCGCATCTTTTGTCATGATACCGCGATCATCGACCGGACAAAAGACATCAAGGCCATACACTTTACCGATCTTATAATCATCTTCTCCGTGTCCGGGAGCGGTATGGACAAGTCCGGTACCATCAGTGTCGGTGACGTGTTCGCCCAAAATGACCGGACACTGACGGTCATAAAGGGGATGTTGATACATCAGATGCTCAAGTTCAGCACCTTTGATGGTTTTAAGCACCAGGGGTGACTGCCATGAAAGGATGGCTGATAGTTTTTCCAAGAGCGACAAAGCAACAACAAATGTCTGATCTTCGACCTTGACTAGCACATAATCAAAGCGGGGATGGACCGAGGTCGCGAGATTCGCTGGAATGGTCCACGGGGTCGTTGTCCAGATGACCAGATGGGCATCCTTGAACTGATCCTTGCCGTCAATCACCGGAAATGAGACATAGATTGATGTTGATTCCTTTTCGGCATATTCAATCTCCGCTTCCGCCAGAGCAGTCTCCGAAGAGGGTGACCAATAAACCGGTTTCAACCCCTTGTAGATCAGACCACGTTCAACCATTTTGGCAAAGATCTTGACCTGTTCTGATTCATAGCCAGGGGTCAAGGTGATATATGAGTTGTCCCATTCACCGAGGATACCAAGACGTTTGAACTGTTCTTTCTGGCGTTCAACTTGGGTCACCGCGTAATCATGGCAGAGCTTGCGATAGTCAACCAAGGACATTTCTTTGCGTTTGATGCCCTTTTTCGTCAATGCTGTCTCAATTGGAAGTCCGTGGGTATCCCAACCCGGAACATAGCGGACATAGTTGCCTTTCATGGTCCGGTAACGGAGGACGAAATCTTTCAAAACCTTGTTCAAAGTATGACCGGTATGGATGTCTCCATTGGCGTAGGGAGGACCATCATGCAAAACGAAAGGCGTTTGTCCCTCATTCTTGGCCAAACCCTTCTCATAAAGTGACAGATCATCCCAAGTCTTTTGAATGTCAGGTTCCCTTTGACCGAGATTTCCACGCATCGGAAAATCGGTTTTTGGCATTAATAATGTACTCTTGAATTCCATTTTATATCTCTCCTTGTGTTGCTTTATCACGACTATTTTATAAAAACAAATCGCCCTTGTCTAAGGACGAAATAAATTCCGCGGTACCACCTTAGTTCCGGAGATCTCCGGCCCTTGTCATTTTCGATTGCTCGAAGGTGATGTCTGATCTCCTGGGTTCCTCCGGGCTTTCACCGTCTCCCGGTCGCTATGTGGCCCATAGACATCGACGTGTCCTTGTCAGCGCAAGATTCTATTCTACAAAGTCCTTCAGGAATTCCTCCATCGACCCATCTTCAAACACATCATGTCTGGCAAAGAGGAAGACTTTTTCCTGAACCAGCACGATTTCCCCTTTGGCGGCATAGACCACACCTGAGAGAAAAGCGACAATCTTGTTTGCCTGATCGACATCAAGAGGCTTAAAGTTCAAGATGAGCGGTGTCCCCGACAGCATCTTGTCCGCTAGTGATGTCAGGTAACTGTCATCGGCGGTTTGCACGAGATCGAAGAATGTGCGGTCCGACATCGGCCTTTGATCTTTTGGGGGTTCTGAAGGTTTTGATGTGTCATACTTTGGCTTTTTTCGTCTGAAAAGTCCCATATTGGCTCCTTAGTCATAGTGCCTCGAGAAACTTCCTGCCAATTCTCAAGTAAGTCGCTTTGGCATCAAGGGCAATCTTGTAATCTTCTGTCATCCCCATTGATAGCTCAGTCAATCCATGTACGGATGCGATCTCATGAAGGGTTTGGAAAGCCTCAGCTGTCTTGATTGGATCATCAGCTTTGCCGATGGTCATCAGACCGATTACCTTTATTTTATCATAAGTCCTGATCTCTTTGAGAAAATCTGTCAAATCTGCCGGATCAAGACCACTTTTTTGCGCTTCACCGGTCATATTGACTTGGATGAAACAGGCTTTGGCTGTGGTTGCATGGGCTTGGATGCTTTTGGCCAGTTTTAGGCGATCAAGTGTGTGAAGCACATCGATTTGGTTGATGATCATCGGGACCTTGTTGGTTTGAAGATGCCCGATGAAGTGCCAAATGATCGTCAAATCAGTCATTTGATCCATCTTTGCTAAGAGATCTTGCGCCCGGTTCTCACCAAAATGGCGTTGTCCTAAGTCGTATAGCTTGCGCATCTGGGCAACATCAAAATACTTCGAGGCACAGATGACTGTGACATCCTTAGGGATATCAGACATTAAATCTAAAATGGATGATGTCTCCGTCTTTGACAAAGTACTCTTTCCCTTCAAGCCTGACTTTGCCGTGCTCTTTGGCGTGTTGTTGTGTGCCATAGGTCACAAGATCATTGTAGGCGAGTGTTTCGGCTTTGATGAATCCCCGTTCGAAATCAGAATGGATGGTGCCCGCACACGCGGGTGCTTTCATACCCTCTTTGAATGTCCAGGCCCGGACTTCCGGATCACCAGCGGTGAAGAATGTCTTCAAACCAAGCAAGGCATAACTTTTCTCAATCAAGACATCCAGTCCCGACTTCGTCATCCCATAGGCTTCCATAAAGGATGCCTGTTCCTCATCGGAGAGCGATGCGATCTCGCTTTCGACCTTGGCTGAGATATAAACTATCCCGACGTTCTCATGTTGGACATAGGTTTCCAATGCTTCATAATAAGGATTCTTGGTGACATCCTGAAGGTCATCTTCGCCAATATTGGCAACGATGATCATCGGTTTCAAGACCAACAAGTTGAAACTTCTGATCAGTTTCAACTCCTCATCATCAAAATCAATCGTTTGTGGGTTTCCCCCTTCTTCCATGACGTCTTTGATTTGCTTGATGACCGACTGTTCAACCAAAGCTTCTTTGACTTTCGCCTTGACTTTCTTCTCAAGACGTTGAAGGCGTCTGTCAATCAGGTCCATATCCGCTAGAAACAACTCAAGCTTGATGGTCTCGATATCACGGATGGGGTCAACAGAGTTGTCGACATGAGCAACTGACTTATCTTCAAAGCATCTCACGACCTGGCAGATGGCGTCAACCTCACGGATCTGTGACAAAAACTGGTTACCCAAGCCTTCGCCTTGTGAGGCGCCGGAAACAAGTCCGGCGATGTCTGTGAACTCAAAAGTCGTTGGTGTGACTTTCTTTGGTTTATATATGTTTTGAAGCACGGCCAACCGGTCGTCTTTGACTGATACGATACCAACATTCGGTTCGATCGTCGAAAACATGTAGCTCGTAGCGACCGCTTCCGCTTTTGTCATGGCATTGAACAATGTCGATTTCCCGACATTGGGCAGCCCGACGATTCCTGCTCTGAGCATGGTCAAAATCCTCTCGTGAAAAAAGGCTTGCGCCTTTTTATAGTTTGCCTTTCTTGATGAGCCATGGCGGCAAATTGCGCTTCTTGTCGCCAGATGAGTCTATGGGTTGATGCGGTTGATCCTCTTTCGATTCAAGTCCTTTGTCGGTAATGGTCAATTGTTCATTGGTCGACTTGTTGAAAATTTCTCGCGCCAGATCCTCAATCGTTGAGCCTTTGGCTTTGAGTTCGTATCCGGTCGCGATCACCGTCACAATGAATTCATCAGTGAGATCTTGATTGACGGTCGTTCCGTAGATGATATTCAAGTCGCGGTCAGTCGCGTTCTTGATTTCATTGATGGCCTGTGATGTTTCAAACAAGGTGACATTGGGACCACTTGAGATATTGACGATGGCGTCGGTCGCGCCATCGATTGAAACCTCAAGAAGTTTTGAGTGAATGGCTTTACGAGCCGCCTCAACCGCCCGGTCTTCACCTGATGCGATACCAATGCCCATCAGGGCTGTTCCCTTGTTTTCCATCACGGTCCTGACGTCGGCGAAATCAACATTGATGAGCCCAGGAAAAGCGATGATCTCAGCAATTCCTTGAACTCCTTGCCTGAGGACGTTGTCTGACTCACGAAATGCTTCAAGAAGTTGCATCGTCGCACCTGAGATCGCCAACAGGCGTTCATTCGGGATGACGATCAATGTGTCAACGTAAGGTTTTAGTTCCTCTAATCCATAGATTGCGGTCTGCATTCTGGCCGGTCCTTCAAACGCAAAAGGTTTGGTGACAATCCCAATGGTCAAAATACCCATTTCCTTGGCTTTCTTGGCAATGATTGGCGCAGCCCCGGTCCCGGTACCGCCCCCCATGCCGGCTGTGATGAACACCATATCGGCATCCTCAAGCATATCCTCGATATCCTTGATTGATTCCTCAGCCGCCTTACGGCCGACCTCGGCTTTGGCCCCTGCCCCGAGGCCTCTGGTCAGATACTTCCCGATCTGTAACCGGGTCTCTGCCTTAGAGACTTTCAGAACTTGGGCATCGGTATTCACCGCGACAAAAGAGACGCCTTTGACGTCATTGTCGATCATGCGATTGATGGCGTTACCACCGCCACCACCGACACCGATCACCTTGATGATAGGTTTTTGGTTGAATGTGTCGCCGTCACCGAATACCATGTGATGTCCTCCCTTTGACCTTACAAACCCATTTTACAAGATTATGCCTTGAAAATAAAGATATTCATCGTGTTTTGAAGTAATTCGTCGTTTTCTTCATCTGATCTCTGAAGTCAAGGAGCCGGTCTTCAAGGATTGCCTGCCTGATCTCCTTCATAAGGTGTTTCAGATACATCAGATTTTGCATGGTGACAATCCGTTTGCCCAGAAGCTCACCGGCTTTGAACAAATGACGGACATAAGCCTTGCTTTCGGTAGCTTGCCACCCAGTGAGATGATCATCCAAAGGACTGGTGTCATGCTCATAGGTCTGATTTTTGATCACGACTTTGCCTTTGGTTGTCCAAGCTGTCCCATGACGGGCAATCCTAGTCGGAAGAACACAGTCAAACATATCCATCCCGTTGATGACATTCTCAATCAGGTCATCAGGTGCCCCGACACCCATCAGATACCTAGGCTTGTCAAACGGCAAGATTCCATCAAGAAATTTGGTGATCTCATACATCTCTTCTTTGGTCTCACCCACGGAAAGTCCACCGATCGAGTAGCCTGGAAAACCAAGGTCGATCAGTCCTTTGGCAGACATCGCCCTTAAGTCTTTGTTGAGTCCTCCTTGGACGATCCCGAACAACGCCTGGTCGGTTCTTAAGGCATCCTTGCCTCTTTTGGCCCACCGCAAGGTTCGTTCGACGCTTTCCTTCATGTAGGCATCATCAGCGTAAGGAGGTGGGCATTCATCGAAACTCATGATGATGTCAGCCCCAATCACCTCTTGGATCTGGATCGAAAGCTCGGGGGAGAGAAACAACGAAGAGCCATTCTTATGGTGTTTGAAATCGACACCTTCTTCGGTGATCTTGCGCATATCGGTCAGGCTGAAGACCTGAAATCCACCGGAGTCAGTCAAAAGCGCACCATCCCACTTCATGAAATCCCTTAGCGCACCGTGGGCCTTGATGATGTCCATGCCCGGTTGAAGCCATAGATGATAGGTATTCGCCAAAATCAATCCTTCTGAGACTGCCATCGCTTCCTCAGATGATAAGGTTTTGACCGTCCCTTGGGTCCCAACTGGCATAAAAAAAGGGGTTTCGAAGACACCGTGTGGTGTTTCAAGACGGCCCAGGCGTGCGCCTGATTGCTTGCATGTTTTGATCACTTCAAACTTGATTGACATTGTCTCTTCACCTGCTTGTCATTATACCACAATTTTGATACAATAGCCCTGCATCACTCGCTGTATCCCAGATGAACCAGCGATACCAAAACAGGGAGGCCTTTCATATGTCCACGTTCACGATCAAAGATATCTTGAGACAATCGATGGTTGCTGCCATCTATGTCGTTCTCGTATTGATCTTCGCATTCTTGAGTTACGATGATATCCAATTCAGAATCGCTGAAGTCATGTTGATTCTCGTTTTTTTTGACAAAAAGAGTGTCTTGGGTCTATTGACCGGTACCTTCATCGCCAATCTGGCTGGTCCATTCGGTCTGATTGATGCCGTGGTAGGCACATCAGCCACTGCTTTGGCCTTGATTCTGATGATGCTTTTCAGGAAGCGTAAAAGTCTTGCCATCTTGATGCCAGGTCTGGCCAACGGACTGATCATCGGACTCATGCTTCATCTGCTGATTGATCTGCCCTTGCTTGCCACCATGGGGTGGGTGTGGTTAGGAGAAACCATGGTCATGGTCCTTCTGGCTTATCCGCTCTACCGGATTCTAAAGGGAAACCCCCATTTCAAAGCGTTGTTTGAATGAGGCGAAAGCCTCTTTTCTTTATTCTATGGGGATTTTGGAATGGGCGACCGCCATCGGTTTATCTTTCAAGTCTGATTTTCTGATCCTCATCCAAGATTGATCCATACCTTGGATCAAGCGGGCCCGGTAGGGACTCATCTTCCAGATCCTATGGGTAAACACATGGGTCACCTCAGGAAGTGTCTTGGTGATTTCAATCTCAATGCCTTGAGCGCTCAGTGAGGCGAGCACACCCGTGCTGCTCTCAGCTTCAAACTGGGGCCATTCATACATCCCCTCAAGCAACTGTTCGGTTCGCTTTCTCATGATATAGTGATCATTGTCTTCCAAGATCAAGGTGACATATGTGATCACCGTTTTTGAAGGTTTCTTCGACAAAAATGGGACCGACTCAACCATCTGCTGTTGATGACTTCGACACGCTTCCTTCAGTGGACATTGCTCACATTGGGGTTTTTTAGGCGTACAAACCAAAGCCCCTAATTCCATCAGGGCCTCAGTATAGAGTCTTGGGTCTGCCCTCATGATCCATGCTTGGTTGATGGTGTTGATCCTTTTGCGATTGGCAGGGATCCGCATGTCATCTTTGATCCCCATCACCCTGGAGATGACACGTATGACATTGCCATCGGTTGCCGCATAGGGTTTCTGATAGGCAATCGACATGATCGCGCCGGCCGTATATTCCCCAATCCCCGGCAGTCTGATCAAGTCGTCATAGGTCTTTGGAAACACCCCACCATAATCTCGCATGATCATCAAAGCGGCTTCTCTCATCAATTTGAATCGTCGGTAATACCCGAGACCCTCAGTCAGTTTTTGGAGCACTTCCGGATCTGATTCAGAAAGGCTTCTGACATTGGGAAAAACGGTTTTGAAGCGAACAAAAAAAGGAATGACCGTCTCCACCTGGGTTTGTTGGAGCATGACTTCACTCACCCAGACCAGATAGGGGTCGCGGTCATCCCGAAAAGGAAGATCACGCTGATGTTTCAAAAACCACCCCTGGAGGCGGTCAATGTCAATCACAGTTCGACTTCCCTGACACCGCAATGCTCAATCACATCATCAAATCTCGTCAATGCCGACATCACGATCCCATGACAAACGACGATGACCTTACGGTAACTCGTATACTTGATGAGTGTCAGATGAACCCTTTTTTTCAGATCTTCATAAGACTCCCAGCGGTATTTGTGGGAGACATTCTTCTGACCTTCAGCGGACAGATACTCCTGAAACGATTGATTCGCATCATAATCAAAGAAAAATTTCGTATCTGGCATCCACTCGTGCAAGTCGTTCTCGACTTGCATCGGGATGTTGGTCAATCTTGAAATGATGGCCGCGGTCTGCAGCGCTCTGGTATATGGAGACGAGATAATAATCTCGGCATCCTTGAGCAAAGGATCTTTGCCTCTGGCTTCCGCCTGGGCAATCCCGTTGTCTGTGAGCTTCCCAAGTTCGTATCCCATACCAACATATCCTCGCTCAATGACTTCATCATAACGTGGTTCACCATGTCTGATCAGGATGAATTTAGTGGTCATAATCATCATCACTCCCCTACATGAACAGTATATCACAAAGCCCTATGCAATATCAGCCCTGAGACTAACCGTTTTCATGTATAATGAGGGTGACACGTCACAAAGGAGGTCACACATGAACACACTCACCGAACGACGGTCAATTAGAGTCTATGACCCGATGGTCAAGATATCAAAAGACGACATGACAAAGATCCTAGATGAGGCATCAAGAGCACCATCATCCATGAACATGCAGCCATGGCGTTTTGTGGTTGTTGCCTCAGATGAAGGCAAGAAACAACTTGAACCCGTCCTCAAAGGTAACCGGACCCAACTTGAGACATCCGCGGCGATGATCGTCATTTTAAACGATCTTGAGAAGTATCAACTGGCTGAAACCATTTATGACAAAGCCGTGAGCGAAGGACTGATGCCCAAGGATGTCCGGGATCGTCAGATCAGAAGCATCACCAACATGGTCCCTTCCCTGAACCCTGACCGCGTTGAAAAAGGTGGTCTGATTGATTGCGGTCTGGTCGCCATGCAGCTCATGCACGTCGCCAAGACTTATGGTTATGACACATGTCCGATTGGTGGTTTTGACCACGAGAACATCGTCTTTGCCCTTGGACTTGATCCATTGCGGTACCGTCCGGCGTTGATTGTCTCGATTGGAAAAAAAGCCGAAGAGGGTTACCCATCGACTCGGCTTGATATCAAAGATACGACGTTTTGGCTCTAATTGAACAACGGATGAGAAAAAGGGAGATAAGCTCCCTTTTTTCATATATCATATTGTGATAGGATTTGGGCTGGGGTCCGTCTGAGCAGTCCGAAGACTGGTAAGAGTCCTGCCAACAGATTCAGGCCATATAGGACAATGATGCCAGCAAGGACCGAGATCGGCGTCACCTTGAAGAAGTTGAACTCTCCAAGAAGGCCTTGGACCAGCTTGGAAATCCCCATGGTAGCAATCCCATATCCGATCAGCGTAGAGACGGATGTGATGATGAAAATCTCAACGACAAATGAGAACATGATGTTGTTTTTCCTGACACCTAGTGCCCGGTAAACACTCACCTCATAGATCCGTTCGATCAGTGATGAACGGATGACGAAGAAGAATCCGAGGAATGAGAATCCAACCACAAAGCCAACAAGTCCGGCCATGACCGCAAGCGCGGTCCGGTTTTCGTCTCTGGCATTGTCATAAGCATCCTGATAGATATCATAGGCCGATGCGCCGGCATTCTCGATCTTCTTGACCAATGCTTCAGGATCATCGGTTCTGACGAACACCTGGTACGCACTTTCGAATCTGGCCTTTTCAAGATCACGATCATGCATGAACACGGTGATCATATCGGTGGTGCCTTCGGCTCTGAACAGTCCTGAGATCATGATACCGGTATCGTCGATTTCTACTGGAAACTCAGTCGGCATCACAAGTGACACATTGGCTTCATAAAATGTCTTAGAGACCAAGATTTCGCCTTCATCAGGAAGACCGCCAAGCAGCAACGTACGATCAAAGAGCTCCAAAGACTCAGCTCGAACAGTCATCTTGTCAGCAAATTGATTAATCGTCACCGGTTGGGTCATGTTTGCGAGCACACTGTCCATATAGATCAAGGTCATCGGCGATTCGATGATGCCCACGATCTTGACATGGATGCCATTCACCTTCAACGTTTCATAGAAGATGTAATCATAGTTCCAAATACCCATCTCCTGACCGGTCCTTGAACCTAGGATTTCCTCGGCCTTGGTACTGGTCAGAAGGATCTCATAAGGGGTTTCCGGCATGCGTCCGCGGATCAGATCATCCTCATCCGCAAATTGGACGTTTTCAATCTGGTCACTGATGTAGAGTTGACTCTCGGACCCATCAGGATTCAAGAACGTCAATGAGATGTTTTGGAATGTGTGGATATAGAAGTCATCATCGGTTGCAGATTTCATGGCCTCAAGCTCATCATAGGTCAGATGGTTTCTGTCATAGTCCTCTCTCGTGTAGACCGAGACATATCCTTTGGGCATGGACATGTAAGCCTCCGGTTCGATGATCAACAAGGTCGCGATCATCGACACCGCGACCGCAATGACAGCCCCGGCGATGAAAAACGAGAACAACATGATTTTACCTTTTCTACCTGTCTTGGCAATCTTTTGAAACGCCATGAACATCGCTTGTTTGAGACTTGTGATGACGGGCCTTTGCCGTCCGACCTTGGTGTTATCAAGGGAGTCTAGGTCAAAGGTCGTCTCAATCATCTGCTCTCTGGTCTTTTTGACATAGGACTCATCTTTGATGATGACCCCTGAGGACTGATCAACAAGCTTGATCTTCTTCAGATCGGTATCGACATCGATATAAAGGGTTTTGTTCTTGACAATCAACCTGATATTCACAGCATGCTCTTCGTTGGTATGATCGGCATAATAATCAGTGCTGATGCCGGTTTCGGTCATGGATGCCACTTTGTTCAAGTCTTTAAGATAAATGGTGTCATCGGTTTTCATGCCATGGTCTTCAGCGGCGTCATTTTCGTAATCATTGACAATCTTGCCATCTTGGATCTCGATGATCCGGTCACCATAGAATTTTGCAAGATCCTTCTCATGGGTCACTAGGACAACCAGTTTCTCCATGGAGATCGCTTTGATGATGTTCATGATCTCAAGGGTGTTCTTGGAGTCAAGGTTTCCAGTTGGCTCATCAGCAATGATGACCTTCGGATTCTTGACAAGCGCTCTGGCGATCGCGACCCGTTGTTGTTGTCCACCGGAGAGTTGA
>JAGYLU010000189.1 GCA_018400755.1 Acholeplasmataceae bacterium | reverse complement strand
GGTCGCGCAGGTGATCATCATGCTGATTCCGGTCTATCATACCGAAAAAGCGCTTGGGATGGCCTTTGACAAAGATGGGAAGAGGCAATGAGTCTTAAGATCGTTTGTTACGAGCACCATATGAAAGGCAGGGGAACGTATGATTGAACTGATGAACCTCACGAAGTACTATCAGAAGCATGCTCGGGGGATCCTAGATGTCACCGTTGAGATCAAAAGAGGTGAGATTTTTGGATTCATTGGACCAAACGGAGCTGGCAAATCAACGACTGTGAGGACGATTTTGAATCTGATCTTTCCGACTTCAGGTCAAGGCATCGTTGATGGTCTTGATATCGTCAAAGATACTGTCCTTGTCAGAAAGAAAATAGGCTATATCCCAAGTGAGACCAGTCTCTATGGTGATATGAAAGTCAGGGATTTCCTCAAATACTCAGCCATGATCAGAAAAACAGATTGCCAGGAGCGTATCATTGATCTCTCGACACGGCTTGAACTCGACCTAGACCGGAAGATCGAGAATCTTTCGTTTGGCAACCGCAAGAAAGTCATGATTGTCAGTGCCTTGATGCACAATCCGGAAATCCTGATCCTAGACGAACCGACCTCAGGTCTTGACCCCTTGATGCAAAACACATTCTTCAAGATGATCGAGGAAGAGAAAGCCCGCGGAACGACGATCTTTTTCTCATCCCATATCCTAAGCGAGGTCCAAAGGATCTGTGACCGGGTCGGGATCATCAGGGAAGGGCGACTCATCAAGGTCGAGACCGTCAAAGACATCATGAAGACCAGGGCCAAAAAAGTGAGTCTTCGGACCAAAGAGTCATTCATCCATGAAAACCATGACATCAAACAACTGGTGCGTGTCCATGATGAGGTGACATTTGTCCATACCGGCACCGTTGAAAGCCTTTTGTCCCTTCTCTCAGGACACAAGATCGATGATCTCTCGATCACCGATCCGACCCTTGAAGAGATTTTCATGCACTATTATGAGAAGGAGGACAGCCAATGATCACCCTCTATCTGACCGAGTTCAAACGGAACCTCAGATCACTCATCCTTTGGACCGTGATCGTGAGCGGTCTGGCCCTTCTGATGTTGCTTCTGTTTCCGGCGTTTGAAACCGCATTTGCCTCAATCGAGGAGTTCCTGTCGGTCTATCCTCCTGAATTTCTTGAGATTTTTGGCATGGGCGAAGGTGGCCTTGACATGTCCGAGATCTATGGATGGTATGGCGTTGAAGGTTATCTCTTTGTCATGTTGATTGGCGGCGCATACGCCGCCATCCTAGGAAGCAGTATTCTCTCCAAGGAAGAAGATGAGAAGACGATCGAGTTTCTGCTCAGTGAACCGCTCAGCCGGACTCAGGTCTTCTTTGGGAAAGTGCTTGTTGTGATCACCAATTTTGTGATCATGAACATCGTGAATGCCGTCATCTTGCTGGTGTCGTTTGCAATCTTCGGAGAGCTCAACTGGAAGGTCTGGTTGCTGTTCTCATTTGCCCCCATCGTGATGCAAGCGGTGTTTGCCGCAGTAGCGGTGCTGATTGG
>JAGYLU010000188.1 GCA_018400755.1 Acholeplasmataceae bacterium | reverse complement strand
GCCATTCCAGCGCTTACTTGACAAGGATCAATCATACCCCATACAATCAATGGTGATAATCACCATAACGATGAGATGAGGTATAGAAAATGTCAAGGAGCTTAAATATGATGGCGATTCGATTGATTTTGAAATACAACGAACAGGGGTTCAGCCAAAGAGATGTCGCGAAGTCGGCACGCTGCTCCAGAAACACGGTATCTTCCATCTTGTCACGGGCAGCACGTCTCAATATGACCTTTGAGAAGGCAAGATACCTATCTGATACGGACTTATACGACCTCTTTTATCCGCGGATTGATCCAATGAAAGATGTCCCTGAACCTGATGTCGAATACATCCTTAAAGAACTCAAGAACAAGCACGTGACTTTGCTGATGCTGCACGAGGAATACCTCGAGCAGAATCCAAACGGGCTGAAGTATACGCAGTTTTGTGAACGTATTCGAACGGTGATTGATACCAGAAGAATCACGATGCACATTGAACGTAAAGCTGGCGAACGGATGGAAATCGACTGGTCAGGCGATGCTGTTTATTATACCGATCCTATCACTGGTGATCGAGTGCGCTGTTTTGTCTTGGTCATCGCACTCGGCCGAAGTGGCTATCCCTATGCCGAAGCGTTTCAAGAAAGAAACCAGACAAACTACATCACTGGCGTTGTCCATGCATTGCACTACTATGGTGGAGCACCCAGGATGTTTGTTCCTGATAATGACAAATCTGCTGTGATCAAACATGGGAAGTATGAGATTGTTCTCAATCGGATGTTTGAAGAGATGGCCGACTACTATGGGGTCGCTGTCATACCTGCCCGTGTGCGTCATCCAAAGGATAAAGGGTCTGTGGAAAAGACGGTCTTTGACTTGGCTGAACGGGAACTTCTTGGCCGTGGCCGAAACGAAAACTTCCGATCACTTTCAGATATCAATCGCTATCTCCAAAGAATCATGAGATCTTTCTCGGACAAACCTTTCCAAAAGAAAGACGGTTCAAGGTACTCCCAGTTCAAGGAAGAAGACTTCCCCCAACTCAAGGCACTACCGTCTTCACCCTATGAAGTGAGGATTCATAAGTTTGCCAAGGTCCATCCTGATTACCATGTCGATTTCGAACGAATCCTATATTCCACACCATACAACTACGCTCATCGAGAAGTGGAAATCATCGCCTCGATCCATCTCATCGAGATATGGTGTGATCATGTTAAAATCGCTTCACACTGCCGAAATTACGATTCAAAGAAGCGATACATCACCGAAGAGTCCCACATGCCAAAAGAGCATCGGATAATAAAGGGAATGTCAAGAGACTATTTTGAGAAGTGGGCCGAAAAAACATCTCCTGACACCCTCAAACTTGTCAATGAGATCTTTCTCAGCCGTCAAATCGAGGAACAGGGATACCGAGCCTGTCAGGGTTTGATGGGTTTGGCCAAGAAGAGTTTGTCCTGTTTCAAACAGGCGGTCGAATTTGTCGTTAGCCATCAAGCCTACAGTTATAAGGCGGTTGCTGAGTCTTTCAAAAGGTTTGAGTCAAGACTTGTCGAGATGCCTGTCCAAAACTCTAATATCCGCGGACCTGAGT
>JAGYLU010000187.1 GCA_018400755.1 Acholeplasmataceae bacterium | reverse complement strand
GTCCGAAAAACGCTCATGGTATTATCGTAAACCGACTCAAAAGGATAAGCAAGCGTATATAGGAGATCGAAATCACTTTCTGGTGAGACGCCCATCACGAACTGCATCGGTGTCCTACCAAGTTTGGTGATGGCATCATTGCTGATCAGTGTGTAAGTGCCTTCTTTGACCTCATCGTCTCGGACATAGGTGATGGTGACTTCGCCCCGGTCATTGGTTTTGAAAAAAGCGATGATGTCATCCCAGGAATCAACGTCCATAACGGTCTCACCTAACTGGATCTTGGTGATCAGATCACCGGTTTTCATATTCCCGTCGGTGGCTGCCCTGGTGGCGTTGCCAATTCCGATGATTGGCTCATCGGCATAGATTTCAAGGGTCTCTAAGTCGTTTCCTTCCATGGTGTAGTTTGAGAATCCGGCTGTCAACACATCCACCAAAACCGTCATCTCTGTGCTATGGGCAATGCCATCAACCTCATAAGCAACAGTGATAATAGGGGTATCAAGGGCTTTGAGCGCGCCATCAAGGTCTGTCCATGAGGTTGTTTCTGTGCCGGCGATCATCTTGATCATCGCCCCTTCGGGGAGTCCCGCCAAAGACGCTGGAAGACCTTCGCTGATCTCATCAACCACTGTTGTCTCAAGCATCGGTTTTTCAACAAAGAATCCGACCACTGCAAACAAGACGATGGCAAGCACAAAGTTCATAAATGGGCCTGCAAAAATGACCAGAAACCGTTCAAAAAGTGTTTTGCTCTCAAAACTCTTCTCGGCCGGTGTGACCCACATGGACTTCTTCTTGGAAAACGCGTATTGGGCATGCCTCAAAACTTCATAGCGGGTGGTTGTGCCACCTGTTTCCAACTCGATGAACAGTGGTTCTAGATCCTTGCCATAGAGATCAAAGGCACCGACCACCCCGGCCACTGTCGCATCGGGGTCATCATATAGGAAAATATGGGTCACTTTCCCCTGTTCGTTGGTCTTCAGACCAACTGCCTGACCTTTTTTGACCATGGCATCACTGATACTCTCACCTGCCATCGACACATATCCACCGATAGGAATACCACGGATGGAATAAACTGTCTCGCCTTTGCGTTTTTGCCATAAGGCAGGACCCATGCCAATCGAAAATTCATGGCAAAGAATACCAGCCCGTTTGGCAAAATAGAAATGTCCGAATTCGTGGACCAAAATGATCGTGCCCAGCACGATAACGAAGATCAATAGGTTGAATAAGACCATGTGTTACCTCTCTCCATAAGTGTCGATAATGAGTTTCTTGACCCTTCGATCAGTGTCAAGAATCTCATCAAGCGTCGGATTTTCGACATCAGGACATGTCCTGACGGCATCGAATATGATGGTTTCAATCATGAGAAACGAAATGCGTCCTTCCAAGAACAAGGTGACGGCGGCTTCGTTGGCGGCATTGATCACGGCCGGCAACAACCCTCGTCTTTTGACAGCCTGAGCGGCGAGTGCCATCAACGGATAGCGTGTCTCATCCATCGGCCGAAAATGCATGTCAGATAGAACAAACTGCGGTCTTTTGACAAGATCCTTCACCGGATAGGTCAAAGCGGC
>JAGYLU010000186.1 GCA_018400755.1 Acholeplasmataceae bacterium | reverse complement strand
AATGTCTTAGTAGTTATCTTTTGACTTTGTCCTCAAATGTCTTTAGTGCTTTAATCTTTATGCTTTTGAATTTTGAGCGCACCACTTTGGGTGACTTTAGATTAAACTTGAAGTATCTGGAAATGAGGTGCTTCAAGTGAGAAAGGTTGATTTGCGTATGAATGAACAAGAAAAATATGAGGTTATCAAAGGTCTGGTCGATACGAATGGAAACAAACAAAGAGCAGCTTTGACGCTTGGCGTGACGATTCGAAGCGTCAATCGGATGATTAACATTTACAAACTGAAAGGCAAAGCAGGTTTTATTCACGGCAATCGCGGTCGGTTACCCCGGCACACGCGGACAGATGATCAAAAAGAAACGATCATTGGTTTTTACAAGGGACCGTATTTCGATTTCAACTATCGCCACTTCAAAGATATGTTGGAAGGTCGGGAATCGATATCGATATCCTACCAGAGTCTCTATCAACTCCTGACTCAAGCGGGTTATCTGTCTCCCAAAGCTCAACGAAAAACCATTAAGAAACAACAGGCTCACCTTAAGCAAAAACAAGAAAATCATGATCGCCTGACCGAAGTCGAACAACAACTCATCGTCGAAAAAAACATTCTCGAACCCCATCTTTCACACGCACGAGTCCCACGTTCGAAATACTTTGGAGAACTCTTACAGATGGACGCCTCGAACCATGTCTGGTTCGGTGAAGACAAAGCCCATCTGCACATCGCCATCGATGACGCAACCAACATCATTGTCGGTGCTTACTTCGACTACCAGGAGACGCTAAATGGCTACTACAACGTCTTATGGCAGGTTTTAAAGAACGACGGCATCCCCTATGGCATCCTGACCGATAATCGAACGGTATTCATCTATCGCAATGAAAAAGACCCTACGCCTGATCTAGACACGTTGACTCAGTTCGGATACGCATGTGCCACCTTGGGTATCAAACTCGATACAACGAGTGTTCCTCAGAAGAAGGGTCGTGTAGAACGTGCCTTTGGGACACTTCAAAGCAGATTGGTCAATGAACTTCATCTTGATGGCATCAAGACCATTGAACAAGCCAATCAATACCTTGAAAAATTCATCATTCGCCACAACAATCAATTCGCTCTACATCCTAATCATATCCAATCCGTCTTCGAAAAGCAAATCGATGATGAAACAATTTTGAAGACCCTGGTCACCATCGTTGAACGAACCTTTGACAAAGGCTCTTCCATTTCCTATAAGAATACGTACTATCAAGCTTATGATCAGCGTGGTTCCTTGGTTAATTTCGCCGCCAAAACCAAATGTCGGGTCATGAAGAATCTTAACGATGAGCTTCATGCCTGTGTCAATGATCGTTATTACTTACTGCTCCCTCTCGAATCTCATTATCATCACTCGAAAGAACTTGATTCACCGGACGCCAAAGTCTTGAAACCTGTGAATACGTATCGTCCTCCTGCCCATCATCCTTGGAAGGAGGCTTCCTATCTGAGATATCAAAAGAGAGCTCAGAAGAACTCTCCTACTTAATGTCTATGTTATTCTTTTTTTGGGACAAAATCAAAAGATATTGACATGCTTTTTTCAAGGATTGCCATAAAC
>JAGYLU010000185.1 GCA_018400755.1 Acholeplasmataceae bacterium | reverse complement strand
GATTTCCACAGCGCCGAAGTCATTGACGATGATACCGAGTTTCTTATTTCCATGTTCTTGGATGAGTCGCTTTAACAACGTAGTCTTCCCGCTCCCCAAAAACCCGCTGATGACCATCATCTCAGTCATGGTCCCGATGCACCTTCATGTCTTTGATGATTGCCATGATTTCATCATGAAAGGTATCCTCACCCGGAATCATCGATGAATGTTTCAACTCACCGTTGATATAAATGGATGGAAGATGACGGACACCCATCTTGTGTGCTCTGGCTATGTTTTCCTTTGCCGTGAACTTATATTCGACCAGATCGATTTCATCCTTGAACTGTTCTTTCATCTTTTTTGCGACATCCATCATGTATCCACACGCGGCGCAAGAACTTGAATCGATGGTGAACACTTCAACCAAGGGTTTTCCCAGATGTTCATAATCAGGCAAATCGACATCGATGGACGAATAATCGATGGCATGATGGTTCTTCAATGATTTCTTTGTGTCGTCATGATTCAACAACGCCTGGGCCGCCCCGATGACATTCTCGAGGGGGATGTCATAGGGCATGTCACACCCAGGTGAAACCACCAAATTATGGTGATCGACCGAGTCCATCAGATCAATCACATATTTCATGTTGTCCTTTTGGCTTCCATGGAGCATCACCGTCGTCAAGGGGATATTGCCGCATATGGTGATGTCATATGCATCCGTGATTTCTTTTGCAAGGACCATGTCCACATTCTCATCCACTGATATGGCATCCGGTGACGTCTGACACATGACTTCGATGTTTCTCGTGGCATCCCCGCAGACAAAAAACGAAGAGAAGACACCTTTGTTTTTGATAAAACCGAATATGTCGGTATACGGCTTTTTCAAATACGCTTTGAAATGGTCGGAAGAAATCTGTGAAACAAGTGGATCGACGACGGCGATGACATCCATGCCGGCTTCGATATACATTCCACTGATGGTCTTGATGACGTTTGATGCATAGGACAACAATGCATGCAGATATTCGGGACGATCATACATGTCCATAAATATATCCGTCCCGCGAAGATGCGAAGCCAAAGTGAACGGACCGCATATGAGTCCGTATAAGGCAACATCACCCTTGACTCTTTGACTCATTTTCCTCATGACATCCAAAATCATCGGCAACCTTCCGTCATGCCTTGTCGGCATGGGGCCAAAGGCATCGGGGAGTTCCTCATGGCCCTGCAGCGGATGCGTCTTCACCGAAGGCACACTGTCTTCATGCCATTGCAATCGGCACCCGAGTATTTCGGCCGCAACCTGAAGATCGAACAAGACCGGCATGCCGTCCGGTTGATAGATATCACACACCTTTTCAAGTGCCTCCAGCAACTTATGGCCATCGGTCAACACATCGACGGGCCGATGGCCGACCAGTTTTCCGGCATGGATCCCCGCAAAAGGAACCCACCCCGGTCTGGATGTTTGTCTGTGGTTGAAAATGTCAGTCAATATCTTTTTACCCATGGGTATCTCTCCCGTCGTAATCCAAGCATGCCTTCAGCAAAGCGATGTAATTGTCATTCGGTATGTAATCCGGAATTGAATTCCCGCTTCCCAGCGCATACCCA
>JAGYLU010000184.1 GCA_018400755.1 Acholeplasmataceae bacterium | reverse complement strand
CTGACACTGATCGCCGGTTTCATTCCGAGCCGACTGGCCGCGAAGAAAGACCCCGTGAACGCCCTCAGAACGGAATAGAAAAGCTTTGGACACATCGATGTTTCGAATGGCGGGATGCGGAATTGAAGAGATCCTTTTCATGCCGAATCCCGCAATGTTGGTGTTATCGTTTATAATGGAATCATAGGAAGGTGATACGTATGTTTCAAATCCTCGTATGCGAAGACGACCGAGCCATCCGCAGACTCATGGCCACGTATTTGACAAAACAGGGCTATGACATTCTTGAAGCCGAAGATGGAAGACAAGGCTATGATCTTTTTACCGAACACCATATCGATCTGGTCATTACCGATGTCATGATGCCCGAGATGGACGGTTTTCATCTCGTAAGGAAAATAAGAGAGAGTGCCCCGAATCTCCCCATGATCATCCTGACCGCCCTCGAGTCCTATCCGGATAAGGAACAAGGGTTCTTGCAAGGCGTCGACGACTATATGGTGAAACCGGTTGATCTGAAAGAACTCCACTTGCGTATCAAGGCCCTCTTAAGACGATATCAGATTACGGTGAACCAGGAAATCAGACTCGATCACGTCGTCTTGAACTATCAGTACAAGAGTTGTCGGATCGATGGTGTCGGCATCGATCTGACCAAAAAGGAGTTTTTGTTGCTGTTCAAACTGCTTTCCAACCCGAACGTCATCTACACGCGTGAACAGTTGATGAATGAGATCTGGGGATACGATTCCGACAGTTACGATCGAACCGTCGATACCCACATCAAGCGCCTGCGGGAACGTATCATGACGGATGATTTCGATATCGTCACGGTCCGGGGATTGGGGTACAAGGCGGTGCTCAAATGAAGAGGATCACGCTTAAAATCATACTTCTTCTCATCCTTGTTTTCATGATCTCCACGATCATTCCCCGGTTCATCATCAGACTCACCGGGGAATTCCCCCAACGTGACCTGATCGTATCCGATGTTTTTTTCATCGGCGTCGTGGTCAGCGTAGGGCTGGCATTGTCACTCTTTTCTTTTCTTATGAATCACCTGATCGTCAAGCGTATCAAAGCGCTCCATGCGGCAACCGAAAAGGTGACACAAGGACATTTCGATGTTCATGTGCAGGACCACGGGTCCGATGAGATTTCACGATTGACCGCTCATTTCAATGTCATGACCAAAGAACTCAAGTCCAATGAATACTTGAACAAATCGTTCGTAAGAAACGTTTCCCATGAATTCAAATCACCGATCGCCGCGATCAAAGGTTATGCGGACCTTCTGGCACAGGAAGATTTCACGAAAGAGGAAGTCATCGACTATGCGACGATCATCAGCGATACCGCCAAGCGTCTGGGAACACTGTCTTACAATATGTTGCAGATCTCAAAGCTCGATTCGGGCGATATCGTGCAATCCGATACGACCTTCAATCTCGCCGAACAGATCCGCAAGACCATACAGTTCATGCAGCTGCAATGGGAAGGCAAGCACCATGAGTTGGTGCTTGCCTTGGATGAGATCCGCATCGAAAGCAATCAGGAGCTGCTCGATCAGGCTTTGAAAAATCTGTTTGAAAATGCCGTCAAGTTCACGCCGGAATACGGAAAGATCGAA
>JAGYLU010000183.1 GCA_018400755.1 Acholeplasmataceae bacterium | reverse complement strand
TCTGAATATTCCTGCTCTACTGATTTTTATCGCTCTTGGTATGATTGCTGGAAGCGACATTACGGGGTTCATTCGTTTTGACGATGCAGAACTGGCTCAGCTTCTCGGAACTGTCGCCCTCATCATCATCTTATTCGAGGGTGGTCTGCAAACGGTTTGGAAGGAAGTGCGTCATGAATTAGCCCCTTCCCTCTCGCTTGCGACGTTCGGGGTCTTCATCGCTACATCCATCGTTGCCGTTGCTTCCCATTATATTCTGGGCTTTAGTTGGGCGAATGCTTTTTTACTCGGGGCGATCGTTGGTTCGACGGATGCCGCTGCCATCTTTTCTGTCTTGAGTGGTCAGCCGATTCGACGGAAAGTCGGATCAACACTCGAAGTCGAGTCCGGTACGAATGACCCGATGGCCGTCTTTTTGACTGTCTTGTTCCTTGAGTTCGTGACAAACCCTGAAGAAGCATCGCTCTTATCGGGACTTGGATCACTCGTTTGGGAAATGGCGATGGGACTTCTGATTGGTTTGTTCATCGGATGGGCAGCTTCGACCTTGATCAATCGAATCGATTTGTCCTCTTCTAGCTTTTATCCAATCATGCTCATGTCGTTTGCTTTCTTGTCTTTCGGTTTAGCTGATACGTTCCATGCCAGTGGATTTTTAGCAGTTTATGTCACAGCGATCTACATCAGTAATCATGAACTCGTCTACCGACAGACACTCGTTCGTTTTACGATGAGTATGGCGCACCTTGCCCAAATCGGAATGTTCATCGTGCTCGGTCTACTTGTCTTTCCGAAACAATTGCTCGATGTCCAGGTCATCCTGTCTTCCATTGCGCTGGCGTTGATCCTAATTTTCATCGCTCGTCCTTTGTCAGTCTGGGTGAGTCTCCTTCCGTTTCGTTATTCGTGGCAAGAGAAGGTCTTCATTTCTTTTGCTGGTCTAAAAGGAGCGGTACCAATCATTCTCGCGACATACCCTCTCGTTGCGGATATCGAGAATGCATCGATGATCTTCAATATCGTGTTTTTCACAGTCTTATTATCAACGCTAATTCAAGGGAGTATGTTGACGTTCCTTTCCGAGCGGTTACGACTGAACGAAACACAGACTTCTGCTATCCATACCGTCATTGAATTCATGTCAATCGGTAAACCGAATGCGGAAATCATTGAATTGACGTTACCGATGTCCCATCCATTCATTGGAACGACGATCTCAGAGATTGATTTGCCTCAGGAATTTTTGATCACTGCCATCATCCGTGATGATCAAATCATTACTCCACGTGGGGACACTGCCCTAGAAGGCAATGATCAGTTACTACTGCTTACCCCAAAACATCGGATCAAGACACTGAAGCGATTCCTGTTTCCTCCCGCTTGATCTGTTCATGAAACAACGGGGTAGACTCAAAAAAGAATGACGCGTCTTTTCACGCCCTTTCCTCAGGTGAGTCACAAGCCCGCTTTCCTGCTTCATTCAAGCAGGAAAGCGGGTCTTGTTTGTCTCTGACAGCGCATAAATGCGCTTGTTCCTGTAGGAGTTGCGTGTGACGCGTCATTCTTTTTGTTCTGAAATAAGGGTGGCAGATCATCATTCTGCCACCCTTATCTTTGTAGAGACTGACTTTTGA
>JAGYLU010000182.1 GCA_018400755.1 Acholeplasmataceae bacterium | reverse complement strand
TGCCGAGATCCGCATCTGACAAAGAGCACAAGTCTCACCAGAGCGGTTCTGATCGCGTTTGCGGTTGCGACCATCGGGTTCACTGCCATCAAGTATGGTGCTGCCGATGGTGCCCTTGACATGGTTGGTGTGAGCCCCCTCAGTTTCGCGACCGCGATTGGTGCCTTCTTGTTTGGCATTGGCATGGTCATCGCTGGTGGATGTGCCTCAGGCACACTGATGCGTGTTGGTGAAGGTTTCACAATGCAACTGCTAGCCTTAGTTTTCTTCATGATCGGATCGACATTGGCCAGTGCGTCAAAACCGTTTTGGACCGAACACTTTTATGACAAAGGAACGAAGGTCTTTCTTCCCAATGTCCTTGACATGGGTTATTTCTGGGCGGTTGTCCTACAGCTCTTATTCATCGGTGTCTTGTATGTCGGTTTCGAATGGTATGAGAAGAAAAAGATCGGAGGAGAACAATAATGAAGGAATACACACTTGATTGTTTTGGCGAAGCTTGCCCGATTCCTTTGGTCAAAGCCCAAAAGCAAATTGAGAAAATGAATGTCGGCGATCTCTTGATTCTCGCGATTGATCATAGTTGCGCGATGAAGAACATCCCCGAATGGGCACGTAAAGAAGGCTATAATGTTGAAATCGAAGAGATCAATGACGGTGAATGGGAAATCGTCATTGAAAAGACGAAGTAGGTGAGAGAGATGAGCGAAAACAAAGGATTTTTCAAGAAACTTAATGATGTCTTCAATGCCTTGAAGAACAAGGATCTCTACAAACGACTCTTTGTCAATCCCTTGACATATGTCACTGGTGCGGTCTTGTTGGCATTGTTCAACATCGTGACTTTTGCTGCCACAGGCAAAGGCTGGGGTGTCTCCGGCGTGCTGCCTTACTGGTCAGCGTGGATTCTCAAGCCGATTGGTGATATCACCACGTGGGCGAATCTGAGCCAGGCAACGGTGGATGCGGGATTCTGGAACAACGGTGTCAGCATAAGGAACTTGGGGATTATTCTCGGCGCATTGCTTGCCGTGTTGCTGGCTTCTCAGTTCAAAATCAAAAAAATCAAGAACTGGAAGCAAGCATCAGGTGCGATGGTCGGCGGTCTTGTCATGGGATATGGTGCCGGCGTTGCGCTTGGCTGTAACATTGGAGCCCTTTTTAGCGGAATCGCCTCACTCTCATTGGCGGGATGGGTCTTCGCATTGTTCCTGTTTCTTGGTGCGTATGTTGGAAGCAAACTGCTCGTCAAAGTCTTCATGTGACCTATGAGAGAGAAAAAAATTGAAACCTACGATGTCGTCATCATTGGTGGTGGGCCGTCGGGACTGACTGCCGCCATTTATTCCGGCCGTGCCAGACTCAAGACGATTCTCATTGAAAAAGCTTTGATCGGTGGGCTTGCCACCTATACAAGCGAAATTGAGAATTATCCTGGCTTTGTCGAAAAACCCAAGGGTGAGGACATCACCAACCTAATGAAGAAGCATGCCCAGAATATGGGTGCGGAAATCAAACTGACCGATGTCAAGAGTGTTGATTTCTCCTGTAATCCAAAGAAGATCGAAACATTCAGAACAACTTATTATGCCAAAGCGGTCATTATCGCGACCGGTGGAAGACCTAGAATCACCCATGC
>JAGYLU010000181.1 GCA_018400755.1 Acholeplasmataceae bacterium | reverse complement strand
CACCAGCGGCATCCGGAAAATACATCTCGATGTCCCAGTCACGGTAGCGATCCGTTCCCCCGGAAGTGTAACGCTTGATGTCAAGTGCCAGGTCTTGTATGTTTTTCATGATCTGACGGATGGTTTCTATGGTTGTCCGGTAAGGATAATTCACAGCCTCAAAGGTGACCTCATTGGTACCGGTCTCAAGCCAGATCTTCATGGGGATTCCATCTTCTGTGGTCAACGTCCGGTTCACAAACGTTGTCGTGTAGGGAAACGCGACATGTTCAAAATCCTTGAATGGAATGTCGCCATTGACTGTGATCTTCCTGAAGACTGCCATGTCTTTGATCATGTACTGACGATATTTGAAACTGAGGTGGTAATACCCGCTCAAAGGCGCATCGATCACATATGTGATGGCCTGACCAGCGTTTTGCCACGACTCTCCATGGATGACATTCAGTCTAAGAGACTGGGTGTCATAAAAGAGATTGGATGGATCTTGTTCCGCCCTGAGGCGGATCGAGGGATCGGTTCTCGAAGACATCAGTCTTGCTGAAGTCATGATCATGCTATCGACAACATCATGATCGCCATGCAAACTGAGATAATCCTCATATGAGATCAAGGGGTCTTCTGTCACAAAGGTGATGTTTCCAATCAACAAACCACCATTGACTGACGTCAGAGTGATAACATCATCTTTTTCCAGATGAAACTCAAAAAGACCAGGGTGCAATCCCCGATAATCATTGATCTGATGGGTGCGCCACGCCTTGTTTTTTTCGGAAGTGGGCTGAATCTCGTTTTCATATCGGTCCAGTTTGAAAGTCTCTGAGACAAAAGACCATGACGATGGCAACACCAGCGTCTGGCTTTCATAGAACGGGCTCTCACCGTTAATGGTCAAAGCGATTTGGGTGTCATTGATGTTGTTTTCAATCTCATAGTAATCAATGGCGATCCGGTAGAGACCTTCGAAGTCTTGTGGTTGGACAAATGAGATCGTATGTTCTGATTCAAGAATCATAACCTCTCCCGATAGGGATTGGTTATCAGGCAGATAAGCCGTCACGATATCCCCATATTGGGGATCATCAACACCCATTGTAGTGCCTGTCATATCATCGGTTGAAATGACGAGATCAGTGGTCGAGAGAGCAAGATTGTCACGTTCATACGCGGCTTTGACCGATGAGTAGTAAGGAATGTCAAAGACGCTCTCACTTTCAACATCACTGTAGTCAGAAGATAGCGATTCAACTTGAAGATGGGTGTTGATCGTCCCTTGTCTAAAAAAAGATGCCAACACGAAGACAAGAAGGATCGTGACCAAAAGGATGATGGTGATGCGTTTGGGACCAAGAGACGAAAAGGCCGACTTGACCTTTGTCAGGTGTGCTTTCATGAAATGCCTCCCCTATAAGAAGCGGAGAGGGGATGACTCCCCTCTCCTGACATGTTTGATTATTCGCCCAGAGTCTGTAACTGTCCCTGGACAAGCTCATTGGCTTTGGTTTCCCACTCAGCGGCGTAAGTCGCAACCGATGCTGGTCCTGCCGTGACCAAACTTTCCCAATTGTATGGGTTTTCCGGATCATTGACCCATGCCCAGAAATCCTTGTATCCGGGGAGCCACTTATCAAGGTCCGGTTTGGCGA
>JAGYLU010000180.1 GCA_018400755.1 Acholeplasmataceae bacterium | reverse complement strand
GAATTGGAGCTGGGGCGCATGGAAACCAACCCAGTATGACTATTACCTATGGACATTCACAAGCGGAACATACTCAGGATCACCATTTGCTTTGAGCTATGCTGTTGAGTTCGATAACGATCTTGCTCCAGCCATCTATAGTGATGGCTTTGCTGATGAGGCTGACTACATCACCAAAGCGGGCGTTCTTTATACCGACACCAACTATCAAGTCAATTTTGTCGACCAAAGAGTCAAAGTCTTCCTATCGGGAAGCTCAGCAACCCTCTATGGTGCCCACATCGTCTATCGTGACGCCTCCGGCCTCACCATTGTTGAAGCCAAAGGCTACAACGAAGATGGCAAACTGATTGCCAAAGGGGTCTTGCGGTTTGTTAAGACGTATGACTCAATCCCTGTTGTCAAACCTGTTGAGTTCAATTAAATAAAACATAAAAGGAGAGAACAATGAAAAAACTGATTACCTTTGCGACCCTCATCGCATCCGTATTACTTCTGTTTGGATGTCTCGAAGTCGAAGACATCACCGAAATCGAATTTGTCACCTTCCCGAAGACCATTTATGTCGTGGATGAGGACCTGGATCACTTCTCCATTGAAGTCATCACCGTTGACGGATCAGAAACGTTGACCTCCGATGACAGCCGTCTAGTCATCACCGGCTTTGATACTGCGACCATCGGAACAAAGACCATGATCATCACCGTTCCCGAACTAGACAACGCATCGATTAGCTTTGTCTATACTGTTGTCAGTTCATTGACTGATGTCAACTTTGGTGGCGGTATTGGTACTGAAGAAGATCCTTATCTGATTAAGAATCCTCAGCATCTCTCTAATGTCCGTCTGGCATTGGATGCCTACTTCGAATTGGCCAATGACATTGACCTGACTGATGTCCAGTGGTCACCAATCGGCCGGATCGAAGTCCAGATCATCAACCAGACCATGTCAATGACCGTCATTGAAGGCTTCAGTGGAACATTGGACGGTAAAGGCTTCTCGATCATCAACTTCACCATCACGGAAGATGGTGCAAGTGACTTCTATCTTCAGCCCAGTGCTCTATTCCAGGCCATCAGTGATGGTGGTGTGGTCAAGAATCTGACCTTTGAAAGCCCGAATCTTGACACCGCATGGAGTGCATCTGCCGTCACTGGTCTTTTGGAAAACGGCACCATCGAGAATGTCCATGTCACTGATGGATACTTCGCTGGACGTGCCCCAAGTGGTATCGCAAACCGAGTTGTTGCCGGATCGACCATCAAAGATGTCACTGTTGACGCGGAAATCGTTGTCAAACTCGTCTATGCGACATTTGGTGGTTACAGAACATCAGGTGGTATCACCGTTCAAGCCCAACCATGGGAAGGACAAACCATTCTTCTTGAGAATGTCGAATTCAATGGCACCATCGTTCATCTATACTCAGATCCTGCTGTTGCCCTTGAAGACCTTGGTAGCCAAGGCTTGATCGCAGGTCTGCTTGTTGGCCGCGTCCAAGGTAGCAATGACGGTGAACTGAGACTTGTCAATGTTGACGGCACCGGAACCATCACCGGCAATACTGACGGATCACACGGATTCTATGGATTCAAGTATGACGCAAGCGGTACGGCTCTGCTCATCGAAGAAATGCATAAGAGTGGTAGTG
>JAGYLU010000018.1 GCA_018400755.1 Acholeplasmataceae bacterium | reverse complement strand
GAGTTCGAAAGCTCTTTTCAAGACGGGATTCCATACGAGGATGTCCCCATTGAGCGACCAATCGTCATAGTCAGGACTTCGTTTGTCATGAATCAATCCCTGATCATCATGATCGCCAATTCCAGTGATGAACACGGCACCGTGGGCTTGGGCAATCCGGTCCTCACGCGCTTTGACGCTGAGGGTCGGATACGTATGCCTTAGTGTCTTCGAGTCAATCATCGTGATGTCTTTGGGCAATCTCAACGTGAGTGATGGCACAGTAGCTTGGATGTGATTGAGGGTCAGAAGAAGCACGTCATAGATCGTCTTGACAGTCGTAAACAGTGTGGTCTCGTGACGCTCATCAGCGGTAATCACTTTTTCCCAATCCCATTGGTCGACATAAAGAGAGTGGATGTCTGTCAAGGTCTCATCCATTCGAATGGCGTTCATGTCGGTGTAAAGACCTTCACCGGGACTGATGGCATACCGGTACAAGGCAAGTCTTTTCCATTTGGCAAGGGATTGAACGATTTCCAAAGTGATTCCCTTGTGGTCAAAAGAGACCGGTCGTTCGGTGCCATTCAAGTGGTCGTTGATGCCAGTTGATTGCTCGACAAACAATGGGGCCGAGACGCGAAGAAGGTTCAGTTTCTTTGCCAAAGCATCTTCAAAAACATCCTTGATGGTCTTGATTGCCCGTTCGGTTTCAACAAGGGTCATTCGATTGGTCATAGGCTCACCTTCTGTCATTTGTTGTCCATTATAGATGATAGTCGGGGATTTGTGTCATGAACAATGGATGAAAACGCCATCATTGCCATTCTATGACCGTTCTCTACATTTTTGTCAGGGAAACGACATATGTGCGTAAGAGACTTGTAACACATGCAATGGTATAATATTTTGAGACAAATATGAAGAGGACGTGAGTCATGCACCTAGAGACACAGCAAGGGAATAGAAAGGCACAAACCGCCACCGCGGTGATTGCTGCCCATGATCCCGACATGCACAAACGGATCAGGCACGCTTTGACCATGAATGCGGCCTTGACAGATCGTTTTAACGTGTTAAGTGTCTATGATGAATCGCAGTTATCCGAATGCCTTTCAACAGACGATGACTTGGCGGTGCTTTTTTTTGCACCTGAAGATCATCAAAAATCGATATCAGAGATCAGGGAAATCATGGATCTCAAACAGACAAAAGTGATTCTTTTGATCACTGAACCGGCCCGGATCCCATCGTTTGAGACCCTTCTTGAGCAAGACATATCCGATGTCTTGAATCCAATGACCGATACCAATTTCCGATTGGTGATGGCTTTTCAATCCGCGCTGACCGCCTTTGAGATGATGAAAAAGGTCTCTATGAGAAAAAAACAGGTGGCAGCGTTGCTAGATGCTGGTGATGCCATGCTCAGGCATCAGTCCCAGGATGATTTTCTTGATACGTTGATGGCAGTTGTCAGACATTTTAGATCAGATGGGTACAAGAACGAGATTGAGAGCGTTCGTTCAGGGTTCATTGCCGTCACCTCTGGATACGCCATCAATGTGATGACAGCTCGGGGTGAGTATGAGCAGCACGTGGGTGAGGACATCACCTTGATGCCCGAGTTCACAGATGTTTTCAGTGGCCAATCACCCACCGAGTGGAAAGACACCATCGTCATCCTTGACCATGGTATCCTAGCAAGACATATCGGTAAGGATGCGTCCTCAAGTTATATCTTTATTGGTTGTGATCCTACCCAAATCGACTTTGGATATGTGCATCTGGCAATGCTTGCCTATGGGATTGTTTTTGACAATGTCCATCTTGAGACAGTCACCAGAAAAACCCAGGATGAGATTCTTTATTTGTTGGGCAAAGTCGTCGAGACCCAGTTTGAGGAAACCGGCGGGCATGTCCGTCGCGTCAGTATCCTGATGAGTCAGTTTGCCAAACTGGTCGGATATGCACCTTATGATGTTGAGGTCCTAAGATTGGCCAGCATGATGCATGACATCGGCAAGATCGGCATCCCGGAACATATCTTGAAAAAACCAGGTGTCCTGACACCTCTGGAAATGGACGTGATGCGCACCCATGCGATCATCGGCCATAACATTCTCCAAGCATCGGATCTCGAGGTGTTCGCGAGTGCGGCAACCATCGCTTTGGCCCATCATGAACGATTTGATGGCACCGGGTATCCAAATGGACTTGCCGGCTATGACATTCCCAGAAGTGCCCGCATGATGGCGATCATTGATGTTTTTGATGCCATGACCCACGACCGGGTCTACCGAAAGGCCATGCCGCGTGAGGATGTCTTGAAACATATTGAATCGGAACGGGGCGGACACTTCGATCCCGAGTTGGCAGACATTTTCATCAAGCATATCGATACGATTTCTGGTGACTGACACCATGGATATTTGATTCAAAAAGACGCGCATGGCGTCTTTTTTTGCTAACCATCGAGATCAATGGCCGTGATATCCTCGGCGATGATTCTTTCGGTTGTCGACAAGGTGATGGTTCTTCTGATCCAATCGATTTTAATGATGGTGCCGTAGGTGTCTAGCACATATCCGTTTTTGAAGTAGCTGACATGAACAGTTTTTTGTTGCTGGAGCGCATCGTTGAAGACGATGTTCATCTGGGCAAGCGCATCCTCTGACAAGATTGGCTGATCACGCTTGCCACGCCTTCGCCGCATCTCCTCAAGCATGGTGCCGTATCCGGCCAGGGCGTCAAAGGGATTCCACTTGATGATCCCGCGATCGACATAGGTCTCAGGCATTGTGACCACCAATCCTTGTGTTACGGGCTTTGAAAGTCGAACTTTCGAGTTCGCTTGAGGCTCTGGTGATGCTGTTCTTGCCATACGTATGACGGATGGCATCGACCGCTTCAAACAGATCATGTTCTTTGATCAAAGTCTCATGGTCTTCAAACAGGCTGAATTGGTAAGGCCCTTGGGCGGTTAGGTTGGTGACAGCGACGTGGACGCGTCTGATGGGCCTTCCATCATAATGATCAGAGAACAGCCGGCGGCAGCTATCATAGATCACCGAGGCATTGCTGGTCGGTTGATCAAGGGTGCATTGTCTTGCGAATCCACCACCTGTTTCCTTGCTGTAGGCAATCCCGAAGGCAACGGTACGGGAGACCCGTCCGCTCTTTCTAAGCCTTGAAGCGACATCGTCGGCCATTTCCATGATGATCTGGAAGACATCAGGGGGGTAGTAATCATGAAACAACGTTTGTCCGACACCATAACTCTTTCCTTTGCTCTTGACTTTCTGACGGTCTTGGATCAGACTCATATCGATGCCGTGGGCATGATGATAAAGCTCAGCGCCCAAGACGCCATATTTCTTTTTGAGAACACGGATGTCATAATGGGCAATGTCACCAACTTGAAAGAGACCGAGGGCATTCAAATTCCGTTCCATCCGGGGGCCGATGCCCCACATCTTTGAAAGGGGTGTGACCGGCCAAAGCTTTGTGGGGATGTCGTCATAGGTCCACTTGGCGATGAAGTCAGGGGCTTTTTTTGATTCGATGTCCAAGGCAAGCTTGGCCATCAGCATGTTTGGGCCGATGCCGCAGGTGGCGTAGATCTTTGTTTCAAAAAGAACCGTCTTTAAAATCTCCTGGGCCAATTCGACATCGCTTTTGCCGTAGTACTTGAGATACGTCGTCACATCGAGGAAGACTTCATCGATGGAATAGACATGGATGTCCTCCTCGCTCACGAACCGCAAGTAAATCTCGATGATCTTGGTTGCGTATTCAAGATAGGTCTGCATCCGGGGTTTTTGGAAACGGATGCCAAGATCGGTCGGAAGCTCATAAATACGACACCGTCCAGGCATGCCTCTCATGCGTAGATAAGGGGAGACAGCAAGGACAATCGAGCCTTTCCCGCGGGAGAGGTCGGCGACCACCAAGGGGGTTTCAAACGGATCAAGATCGAGGAGCGCGCACTCCACGGACGCATAGAAACTTTTCAAATCGATACATAGGATATGACGGTGCAGACGATACTGATCCATGGCATTCACCCCTTTCTTGTGGTCCAATTATAACCAACCAAGAGGGAAAAAGAAAGGGTGAAAAACGTTGTTTGAAATGAAAATGATTACATTGATTTTGCAGGATTCAAACCCTGTCCCCAAGAATGCCGTGATAAGGCAATCAGACGGTATTGATGATGGTATTGAGGTTTCATTATAAAAAATGATGAATCAAATCGGATATCAAAAACACCACCGTTTCGGTGGTGTCAAAAGGTGTGACAGTAATGGATTTTTCGATGGTTTAGCGGCTATGATCGATTTTGATGGCGACCACCAAAGCCCCGAGGGTCAGAAGCATCAGAAGACCGAAGATGCCGAGCATCGCTTCGATGAACGCCGAGAAGGCGGCGGTGAAAAGGATCATAGTGGCGATAATGGCCAGGAAATTCGCCAGATAATGGATGACATTGGCAATCCTTTGACGGTAGTAGAATTTTGATGCGACATAAGACATAAGGAGAGTGAACAAACTCAAAGCGACACCAAAGAGCGTCATTTGAACAAGCATTTCAATGAATAGGAACGTCCAGAGATCAACCATGATATTCACATCCCAGGCAAAGTGTCAAAACCATTATAGCACGTTTGCCTGTTGTTTGCAGGGGAATGAATGTTATTGGTCAGGGACGCACCAAAGATACTCATAGGGACTCATTTGTATCTGATCGCCATAGAGATCAAGGATCCGTCCTTGGGTGACGTCTTTGTATGAGGATGCGGTCGCGTGCTGGCGGAGGACCGAAGTCGTGATGGTTTGAGGATGCTCGCTCATGTTGAAAAGTGCGAAGAAGGTCTTGTTCTGATGTCTTCTGACGAGACAGAAGACATGTTCGGATGACAAGTCCAGGGCAAATTGGATGGCTCTGCCATCCAGATAAGACAAGGTTTTCCGGATTTTGATCAGCCGTTTGAGGGTTTGGAAAACCTGATATTCATCGGTCCCCATGATATCCCTTTTTTGGGCACGTTTCCAGTCAAAACGGGGACGATGGATCCAACGTCCGTCAAAGCGTTTTTGGGGATCGTCTAGATAGGTACGGTCATTCAGGGTGGCGATCTCATCACCGGAGTAAATCAAAGGAAAGCCCCGGTAGCTTAGGATCAGCGCATGGGCGAGGTTGATCCGGTCGATGGCGGTTCGGACATTGAAAGCCTCTTTGTTGGCGTGGGCTTTCTCAAGCCCGAGAAGACTTGCCAGCGTGCCATTGGTCCGGGCATCAAGGGTGCGGGGATTGTATTGGTAATACTCACCGCTTGCAAACGTGCCGGGATGATCATTGTTGAAAAAATGGATCAAAAACTGCTTGTGATGCCAGGGATCGAGTCCAAATGCCCGGATGGCATCCTCGTTGAATCCCCACCCGATGTCATCATGACAGCGGACATAGTTCATCCAAGTGCTTTTTTGAGGCATCCGGTAAAGATTGGCATCGATGGTCAAAAGCCTGACGTCACGGGTTGCGAAAGCATGGTAGATATCCACCATGAGGTTGGCATTATACATGACATCGGCTTCTGGTTTCTTCTCGGTTCCGAAGTACTTCACGATTTCGACCGGTTCGACAATCGCTTCGCCAAGCAGGGCGACGGAAGGGGCGACATCTTTGACAATGAGGCGAAAGAGATGCATCAGGTCATGGATTTGAGGAAGATTACGGCAGGTGGTCCCCAATGTCTTCCACATGAAGGGAATCGCATCAAGGCGGATCATGTTGACGCCGAGGTTGGCGAGATACAAAAGATTGTCGACCATGCCGTTGAAGACTTTGGGATTCTTGAAATCGAGATCCCATTGGTAATCAGAAAATGAGGTGAACACATATTTCTTGATCTCATCGACATAGGTGAAATTACCTGGAAACTTCTCAGGAAGGACTTCGGGAACGGTCAGGTCATATTGTTTGGGGATGACATCGTCATCAAACATGATGAACATGTCTTGCATGTCGGGATCACCTTTGAGGGCTTTTTGCGCCCAAGCGTGTTCTTTGGCGACATGATTGATGACATAATCGATACAGATGTTGATGCCATGGTTCCTGAAGACATCGACAAGAGCAACGAACTGATCCATGGTACCTAGGACATCATGGATCTCCCGGTAATCCATCACGGCATATCCGCCATCATTCTCACCAGGTCTGGGTTTGAGCAAGGGCATCAGGTGAATGAAGGTGATGCCAAGTTCCTTGAAATAGTTGATTTTGGACGTCATTGATTTGAGATTTCCTGAAAAAAGGTCAACATAAAGCGTCATGCCGACAACCCGGTTGCTGAAAAACCAGGATGAACGTGTTTGGTCCAGGGCTTTCAGAGCGGGTTTACGGGCCTTGACGGCACGTGTCATGATGTCGATGAGCGCTTGATAATCGGCATCGAAGGTGTCCTTTTGACCGTAAAGCTTGGTGTAGAGCGTTTTGATGACCTCATGACTCACGATGACTGACACTCCCTTTTGAGCGACGTTGTCGCTGATATTGTTTGTCTATATTATACAACAAAGCAGGCCATGTGTAAACGTTTCCCTATTTTGAAATTCAAGCCATAAAAAAACGCGGAAATCCGCGTCAGACATCATCTCTTGTCATTTTGGTTTTAAGTGATGATAACTTCTTTTGAATCATTGGCGGCATGAAAATGACATAGATCAAGACGATGATCAGCACCCGTGGAAGGATAGGAAACTGAAACCCAGTCACAAGCCTGACAATCAAGAGGATGGTCGATAAAAGAATGGTCAGATAGGAGAGAAGTGCCCGTTTCGGTTTCAAAGTCAGTCCAACATAAGGAACAAAGAGAAATATGATGGAGGCCTCATTCCATAATCCCTGATAAAACCCAAGAAACAAATAAGTCACGAGCGCGACCAAGGGGAGGATGTTGGCAATCCGGTGGCGGATGTTTCCAAAGAACAAGATCCACACGAGCGGGACATAAAAGCATAGAGTCATGGCCGCGAATGGTCTGAAACCACCCATGATGAACATGGCTGATAAGCACACCATCAAGGAGATACCAGAAAGAATGATGATGCGTATGACTGATCTTTTGAGCATAATGTCACCGGCTTTTTGGCTTTTTCCTGATGTTCAATCTGACGGTACCGTAAACGCCTAGGATAATCATCGCGCTCCCGATGATATGATACCCCTCGAGAGGTTCGTTCAAGAGACCCCAGCCTGCGATGATGGCAACGATGGTGGCAAGATTCGCATAGATTGAAGACACGTGGGCGGGCAGCTTTGAAAGTGAGAAATTCACCAGGAAGAATCCTCCGATCGAGGCGGCGAGCCCCAGATAGAGGATTGGGCCTAGCAGTTCGATGTGCATCAGGTTAAAAACATAATCGGGCAGACGTTTTTCAATCAGGAGTTGAACCACGTAAATCAAATTGAAAACGACCGCCCCCGTCATCATCATGAAATAGGTGATGTTGGTTGGCCTGACAATGGTCGAAGCCCGTCTCGAAACGATGTTGAAAAGAGCAGCTGACATGACGGCGAACAACAAAAGGATAGTGCCAAGAATTTCAAAGGTCAATCCGTCCTCGGCCTTGTTCAGCTGAATGTAGATCACCCCAAAGACGCTTAGGAGAATGAAGACAACCTGCATTGGTTTGGGTCGCTCTTTCAGTATGACAGAACTCATGAGCGTCACGAAGACGGGAATCAGGGCAATCATCATACCGGCCTCACCAGAGGATGTGAGGCTAAGACCATAGGTCTCAAAGAGAAAATACATAATGGGCTGGGCGAGCGCGACAGGGATTAAGTATGTCAAATCACTTTTTTGAATACGGATCCGTAAAATCTTCAGACGTCTGATGATTTCGAAGGCAATGGCAGCCACTAAAAAACGGTAGGCAATCAGACCGACCGGTGTGACATAAGACATGGCGATTTTGGAAAACATGAATGAAAAACCGAAGATGGATGAAAACAAAATCCCAGCCAGATATGCGCGTTTGTTCATGGTCACGGATTATGCCCAATCAAGTGGTGGGCATAAGACCCCTTTCTAGGTGATTGTCACAGCAAGCAATGACGTCGCTCTTATCGTAATGGATGTGACAAAGGATGTCAAGTCACTTGATGAGACTTAACAAAAACGTCAGGGGATGAAATCATGATAGAATGGAATCAATAACCCCTCACAGACAGATGAGAAAACAATCAACTGCTGATGCCAAGTGGGAAACAAGGAGAATGACCAATGATGAGAAACCAACTCAAAACATGGCGGCGAGAGCTGCATCAGATACCAGAACTCGGGTTTGATCTTGAAAAGACCCATGCATACATCAAACAGGCTCTACACAAGATGGGCTATGAGACCAAGACGGTTGCGAAGACGGGGTTGGTCGCTTATAGGCAGGGTTCATCTAACAAAGCGTATGCGTTTAGGTCCGATATGGATGCCCTTCCAGTCACCGAATTGACCGGACAGCCCTTTCAATCGAATCATCTAGGACGCATGCACGCTTGTGGCCATGATGGACACATGGCCATGCTTTTAGGCTTTGCCCAGTATGTCATGACCCTTCCTAAAGTCAATGATACATTTGTCTTTCTCTTTCAGCCCGCCGAAGAAGGTCCAGGGGGGGCGAAAGTGGTCATCGAGGAAGGTCTTTTCGAAGCATATCCGATTAAGGCCATTTTCGGATTGCATCTTTATCCCGGTCTTGATCAGGGCCGACTCGGATTGCGCAAAGGACCGATGCTCGCCAGAAATGGTGAATACGACATTGTGATTGAGGGAAGGTCAGGGCATGCCGCCATGCCGCATCTTTCAAATGATGCGATCATGGTTGCTGGTCATTTGATCACTCAGTATCATCAGATCGTGAGCAGAGCCATCAACCCACTTCATGAAGCGGTTGTCACCATCGGAACCATCAATGGTGGTGAAGCGCGCAACATCATTGCCAACAGCGTGAGGATCAGTGGCACGATGAGAGCATTTGACGATTCCGTGTATCAATTGATCAAAACCCGTATGGCAATGATTGATCAAGGTCTTGAGACCGCTTATGGTGTTGTCATCACCAATGACATCAAGGATTACTATCCGGTTGTCTATAATGATCCAAAACTGAGTGAGCTGGTCATGGATACCTTTGAAGCGACCGATGAGAAGAATCTGACACCGATGATGTTCGCGGAGGATTTCGCTTTTTATCAAAAGGTTGTCCCCGGTGTTTTCGCAATGCTTGGGACCAAGGATGAGTCGAAGGGGTTCGTCCACCCGCTTCATAGTGCATTCTTTGATTTTGATGAGGATGTGCTTGAGCGAGGGGTGCTTCATTACCAGAGGGTCGCACAGGCACTCGGTATGATTTGATATGACAAAGGCCGATCCATGATTGGTCGGCCTGATGATGATTAGGATGTCACAGTGCGGATGCTTCGCACTGTTTTTTATTTTGGTGGAATCCGGTGCTTTGTCTTTGTTTCATAAGCATGTGCGATGGAGACCAGGGTGTGGTCTTTGAACTTGGGTCCCACAAAGACGATGGATTTCGGGTGATCATCCAAGAGGGGTTTGGCAGGTACGACAATGGATGGGTTTCCATGGATCGGAGCATAAGAGAGCCAAACAGTCGAGATGATGGCATCAAGATGATGATCGGAAAAGAGCTGATCAAACGTTTTGGATTTCTCAAGAATCTCAGCTCTCAGTCTGAGATAGACGGAATCTTTTAAGTCACCAGAGGTCTCTTCGGCTTTTTCGAGGAGGGTTTGTCCATGCTTTAGGCATGTCTTTGGATGACGTCGGTTGAAGTCAATGATGTCTTTGAGTGATTCGATGGCGGTCGATCCTGAGACGGTCTTGAGATAGGCATTCAAACTGTTCTTGAACTCATAGAGCAAGGTGTTCGTGTTGTCGGTTGGGATGTGCGTGAACGCCACATCGACGACCGTCGCACCACTTTGTCTCAAGACAGCGACAGCCTCATCTGTCACCCGGTCATCCTCAGATGATGCTTTGATGCCACCGAGTCGTAACCGGCCGATCCGAAGACCAGTGATGTCTTCGTCAAGGGCGGCCGTCAAATCACCGTCAAAGAGTTCAGCGGCACGGGTATGAGGGTCATTTTCATCATAACCAATCATGTGTGAGAGGAGATAAGCGCAATCAGCAACCGTTTTTGCCATGGGTCCGGCGGTATCTTGAAACTCGGAGATCGGAATGATGCCATATCGGGAAACGAGTCCGAAGGTTGGTTTGATGGCGACGGTCGATGTCATGTAAGCAGGGGCCATCAAAGATCCGTTGGTTTCGGTGCCTAAAGCGACAGGCACCATGTTCGCTGCCACTGCGACCGCTGATCCGGTCGAGGATCCAAGCGGATCGATGGTTTCGCCGTAAGGATTGATGACTTGTCCTTTGCGGGAACTGTATCCTGAGGGCATGCCGTCATCACTCATGAAATAGGCAAATTCAGAAAGATTTGCTTTGCCTAGGATTACCATGCCAGCTGCTCTCAATTTGGTGATCACTGTCGCCTCATAAGGCGCATAGAGATCATCAAGGGCAAGACTTCCAGCGGTTGTTTTCATGGCATCATTGGTGTTGATGTTATCTTTAAGCAAAATGGGAATCCCATGCAAAAGACTGCGGGGACCATGAGCCAGACGTTCAATGTCGAGTGCTTCGGCAATCGCGAGGGCATCGGGATTTGTTTCGGCGACCGCATTGAACTTCTTGTTGAAGCGGCGAATGCGTTCGAGATAATAATGAACCAGTTCAAGTGAGGTTGTCTCACCGTTATGCAGCATATGAATCAAGTTGAGCAAAGTGGCGTCGTGTTTCATAGGGAATCCTTTCACGTGCCGGCCATGATGCTTGGTTGACATCAATGTTTGGGATTGACATCTTTATGTGTGCGGACAAAAGCCGTTGATGATGATATTTTAACACGGGTTGGTCAAAAACGGACGTCATTTACCATAGAATCAGTTGACAGATGATGCGAGGGCAGAGGCCATCAGGGCTTTGCTTCCATATCTCGCAACGCTTGTGGAATGGCATCGATGACATCGGTGGCAATCATGGCATGAACAGATGTCTTGACAAGAGCGATGGATGCGGCTGTGCCGTGGATATAGAGTGCTTCCTCAACCGCTTTGAGGGGATGGTCGGACATGGCGAGTCTGGCGGCGATGATACCAGCGAGGACATCACCGCTTCCGGCTTTGGCAAGACCGGGATGTCCGAATGTGGACAATGATGTCTGGATGCCGTCGGTGACGATCGAACATGGTCCTTTGAGAAGAACCGTCATACCGGTTTGCTTCGAGAGTCTTTCGATGGATTGAATTGGGTTCTCAGCCAATGCTGAAACAGACATATCAAGGAGTGTCGCAAGTTCTTTGGCATGGGGCGTGATGACGACATGGCCAAGATTGTCATTAAGATAGGGTTTGATCAGACGGATGCCATCAGCGTCAATCACGAGAGGTGTCTGACGATCTAGAATCATCTGGGTGATGTCTTTGTCGATGGTTTCTTTTCCCAGACCATTGCCGAAGATGATGACAGAGGCTCGTTTGAGTTGGGTCTTCAGTTGATCGGCTGTCTGATAGGCAGCATGCATGATTTCTGGAACGGTCTTGATATGATCCGCGTAATCACTCTCCCGGTAGACACCGGTAACGAGTCCCGCACCAGTCCTAAGTGCGCTGTGAAGCGCCATGTGCGGTGCGCCCATCATGCCCTTAGACCCACCGACGACCATGATATGTCCGTAGGTATATTTATGGGAGTGATGTTTCCGTTTGTGAAGGCATTGGATGAACTGGGTGTTCTCCAACTGGCTGCGATGGGTGTTCAAAAGGTCCTCATTGATGCCGATGTCGACTGTTTTGATGGATCCGGTCACATCCATGGCATCTTGAAGCAGATGCCCAACTTTGAGCCCCGCAATCGCGATTGTCTGATTGGCGATGATGCAAGGTCCTTTTGTTAAGCCGTTTTCAAGATCAAGGCCTGAAGGTGCATCTATTGATATGACGTCGATTTCGGACTCATTGATCATCAGAATGACTTCGGCGACCACGTCTTTGATGATGCCTTTGAATCCGCTCCCATAAAGACCGTCAACCAGATGGCTTGCCTGATTCAACGTCTCTTTGAAACGTGAAAGTGTCGCTTTAGTGAGGGTGAGCATCGGTACGCCTTGATCCTTTAGGGTCTGATGGATGTCAAGAACATCAGGATGGACGTTCTCACTCCCAAGCATGAAACAAGTGACGCGATACCCATGCCGGATCAAATGATGGGCAACAACAAGGGCGTCACCACCATTATGACCCGGACCGGCAAGAATCAGAAAATGGACGTCATCGGTTTTCGAAACATCATTTTTGATCGTTTCAAAGATTGCCAATCCGGCCTGATTCATGAGATCCTTGGAGGACATATGGTTCGCTTGACACGTCATCTTATCAGCTTGACGCATCTCATCGACGGTGAGAAGAGGGATAGACATAGGACCACATCCTTATCGTTTTTGATGGCTTCATTATACCATGCGGTTCATTTTTAAGGGCGTAATCTAAAGTGACCCATGATATAATGGGTCATGATTTCAATAAAGGAGTTGATGGTTTGTGTCACTTAAAGACAAACAGCTGTTCATCTTTGATCTTGATGGAACACTCTACTTGGATGGTGTTCTCTTCAAAGGGACCAATCAATTGATCAAGCGGCTTGAAGATCAGGGAAAGCATGTTGTGTTTTTGACCAACAACTCATCAAGAAGCACACAGATGTACGTATCAAAATTAAACAGCATCGGGTTGAAGACGACATCCGATCATGTCGTGACCTCAACCCAATCCGCTGTTGCCCATATCAAAAGATATCATCAGGACAAATGTTTTTATGTGATGGCAACAAATGCTGTCAAGGATGAGATCAAAGCGGCGGGCATACGGGTTGAAGATGATCTCAAAAAGAACGTCCATGGGGTTTTGTTGACATATGACACCAATCTGACCTATCAGAAGATTGAAGATGTCACCAAACTTTTGAAACGCGATGTGATCTATCTCGCAACCCATCCGGACATGGTCTGTCCGACATCATTTGGGTCACTTCCTGACATTGGGACGTTTATTGCGATGTTTTATGAAGCGACTGCGAAGTTGCCTAAAGTCCTTGGAAAACCGGATCCTGAGATTTTGCGTGTCGCATGTGACAGATTCAAGGTCTCAAGTGATGAGACGGTGATGGTTGGTGACAGGCTCTACACCGATATCCAGGTTGGGATCAATGCTGGGATTGATACCGTTTTGATGTTGTCCGGGGAAACCACCGCCGCGATGCTTCACGCATCAACAATCAAACCGACCCACGTATTCAACACTGTGCTTGAACTACTAGAAGAGTTGACATAAAAAAAGATGCCCGAAGGCATCAATGATTGTTCTTGAGTCTGTAGCCAAGGCCCCAAACGGTTTCGATCAAGTTCTCGCTCTCATCAAATGAGAGCTTTTTTCTTAGGCGATTGATGTGGATATTGATCGCGTTGTCGGTGGTTGAGTCATCAAGCTTGTAGATCATGTCGATGATTTTCTTGCGAGACACCATGGTGTTTGGGTGTTGCACAAGCAGTTTTAAAATGGCGAATTCACGCGCCGTCAGCTTCACGTCACGGCCGGCTTTGGTCACCCGGTAGTCATCAAGATAAACAACAAGGGGTCCCAACTTGAAAATCTTGTTGTTCGTGCGGCTTTGGTAGTCGCTGAAGCGTCTCATCAGGGCGTTGATTCTTGAAATCGTCTCGATGTGTGGAATGGGTTCGGTGATGACACCATCAGCACCGATATTGAGATAATAGGATCTGACGATTTCGGATGTGTCTGATGTGATCACGAACATGGGTGCAGGTGTCAAACGCTTGATCTGGGCAACTCGTTCCTTGTTGATGCTGTCACTTCCATCAAGGTAGAGAAGAACAAAATTCGATTCTGAGATGTCGTTAGTTTCAAGCAAATGCTCTGACGACTGCTTGTTAACTGTGAAACCGCCGGCTTCAAGTTCATGGACAAAAGTATCCAAATGGTCGAAAGATTCAGCAAACAATGTGAGGGTCATCATATGATCTTCCTTTCTTAATGAGTTCTACAAACGTGCGTTTGGGAAACGAAAGCTGTTTCCTTGTCTCTATTGTACCCCTCTTTTGGTGACAACAAGTGCATGCTTCACAATGTGTATGATAAATACACACAATGTGTAACATGTAAAAAATGACAAATTCTTACATAAATATTGCTTTTTGGAATACCAAAACGACATACTACAATCATCGAGCCGAAATAAAAAAGAAATATTAGAGAGGACGAGTTGACATTGTTGGACATGCTGTATTGTCGCTTTTGAGTGTTTTATGACAAAATGTCATGAAAAAAGGGCGAATCAGATGATTCTGCCCAAATCGTCATGGATCAGATTGCTATCCGAATAGGACCGTCAACAGATTTTGTCCCCACTCGACAAGGTTGATTTGAAAGATCCTGATGAACAAAGCGAATGCCGAATACTTGATGAAACGAGCGGAAGAGACAGCAAGGAGAAACCCCCATTTGTTGAGCCTGAGTGCGCCAGCGGTGTAAATCGCCGCCGTGAATGGCAGTGGAGTGACGGCAAAGAGGAACATGCCGATGTTGCCATACTTTTGTAGCCGGACATTTGAGATCTCGACGTTCCTGTTTTTCACTTTGCGCATGAAGAGATGTCTCAGTGTTTTCGTAAACCGGTATCCAATGTAGGCAAACAGTGTATCGGCAAAGACGGCAAAGATGACGACGCCGATGACCAAGAGGTTTGAGTAAGTCTGAGTATCTGAGAATGTTCTGATCAGTTCGATATCAAAAACTGAGACAGGAAGGACAAGGAGGGTTGCGACCGCGGATAGGCTCATCCATCCGACCAGCTTTCTTAGAACGATCATCACACCAGGAATGGTCTGGTCGAAGATTGAGGTTGGGAAGATGATGATCATCACAATCATAAACAAGGAAAACGTCACTAAAAAAGGTTTGTAAAGTGACTCTTCCCTGACGGTGATGGTCCTCTCTAGTTGTCGTCTTTTAGAAATGTAGCGGGGCGGTCTGTGACGTGTTGGCATGGAAATCTCCTTGATTGGTTCTAGTCTTATTATACATGAAAAACCTCAATATTCATCGAGGTTTCTTAATGAAAACGTTATAAATCAGAGGAAGACGGACTTAGCAAAATAATAGGCGTTAAGGATCTGTCAAATGAATCCAAATCAGGTTGAGCCCTTGTCTTGGTGATCAAAGACGCCATTCGAGTCGAATGCTTCAAGACAGGTTTGTCAAGGTTTCACCAGAGGGCGATGTGGCCGTCTGCGCGCCGTTCGGTTGCCCCACGATAGGTTTTTGTCAAGGTATCCCTAAGAATGATTTGACCACGCCCAAATGGTGAGACATCAGTGGTTGGAAACATCTTGTGACCGCGCTTTTCTAGGTGTTTGATCACGTTTTGAGGACATGCGGCTTCTATTTGGACCTCGAATCCTTTGAGCCATTGGAAACGGTAGGCGTCAAGTGCTTCCTGAAGACTCAAACGTCCATCGATCAGGTGTGATAACACTTGGACATGGGCCTGTGGTTGCATGAATCCGCCCATGATCCCAAAAGGTCCAAGAGATGTGCCATAGTGTTCTATAAACCCCGGAATGATCGTATGGTAAGGCCTTTTTCCTGGTTTCAATGCGTTCTTCTGATCAACGTCCATCGAGAAGTTCATCCCACGGTTATTCAAGGAAATTCCAGTATTGGGAACCACCAGACCAGAACCGAATCCCATGTAGTTGCTTTGAATGAATGAGACCATCATCCCCTTAGGGTCTCCGGTCGCAAGATAAACGGTTCCGTGATCATCTAGACGCCCTGATGTATAGGTGTTGGCATTGTCTTTGATGTGCTTTGACCGTTTAGAAAGGTAGTCATGATTGAGCATGGATGTCACTGGCACATTCTCAAAAGCAGGATCGGTCACGTATTCAAAAGCGTCTGCAAAGGCCAGTTTCAACGCTTCGATCTGAAGATGGATGCGGTGGTCTTCCGAGACTGTGGCAATGTCATAATTCTCCAGCATCCTCAAAGCGGACAGTGCCACAATTCCTTGTCCGTTTGGAGGCAACTCATAGACTTTCACGCCACGGTAGGTGATTGACAAAGGTGTGACCCATTCTGGTTCGTAAGCAAGCAAGTCCTCTTTCCTGATCCATCCCCCATATGTTTTGGAAAATGAGTCGATCTGATCGGCGAGATCACCATGGTAAAAGGCATCACCGTATGTGTCAGCAATCTTTTCCAAAGTCGAAGCGTGATCAACCAAGGTCATGATCTCACCTGGAGAAGGTACCTCACCATGCTTGGCAAAGGTTTCAAACCAAGCGTTGAACATCGGACCTTGTAGATGCTTTTGATAGATCTTAAGTGCGTTATCCCAGTTTTTTGCGATCACTGGACTGACCACGAACCCTTTTCTGGCGGCCTCAATGGCGGGTTTGATGACATCTCCAAAAGGGATATCGCCAAAGCGCTTGTGGAGGGCTTGCCAGCCTTTGACCGCCCCTGGGACAGTCACCGGATCAAAACCGAAGCGCGGCATCTTTTGATGCCCCTTTTGATTTAGGCCATCAAGCGTCAAGAGTGATGGCGCAGGTCCGCTGCTGTTGAGGCCGAAAATACCTTTAGGCGTTTTGACAATGGCAAAACAATCGCCACCAAGTCCATTGGATGTTGGTTCGACAACGGTCATCATCGCGGCCATGGCAATCGCGGCATCGACCGCGTTACCACCAGCCCGCATGATGTCAATGCCGGCTTGGGCCGCCTCAGGATGAGTTGTCGCGGCCATGGCATGTCTGGCATGGGTATCATGACTATGGGAACTGATCATCAAATCACCACGGCTTTCTTTAATGTCTTCTTTAGTATATCATGAGACAAAACAATCAGATGTTTCAAGTATGAGTCCCTTATTGGACTTTTTTTCTTACAATCACATTACAAAGTCTTCTTCACGACCACAAGCCATCATTAAGTTGATAAAATGGAGCAGAGGTGTGACCATGAAAACACAAAAAGCGTATCATTTCTTCGACTATTTCCAGTCATTGATCCGTCCGTTCATACCCGAGCGCATATCCGATGAATCACGCATGCCTTACGCGGCTTTGATGGTCGGATTGATGATTGGTGTCAGTATCGGGGTTCTCGGTGCGATCATTTTCACCATCGAAGGCTTTTTACTTGTCGCGTCTATGAGTGTCATGATCGCGATCTTTCATCTTGTGATGATGTGCTTTCTTAGGCGAGTCAATGAAACCCGAATCTCACTGATGACAGAAATCACTGTCTTTGTCATCGTTTCCCAGCAAGTCGGATATGTGCATCTCTTTGGTCTGAGGCCGCAATTTCAGTCATATATTGTGCTTGCCGCGGCCCTTTTGATTATTGGAACCAGATCATCATTTAAGTTTCGATTGATTGGTTCACTTTCGAGTGTTTCGGTTCTGATTGTCGTCAGTGAGCTTTTCGAGGGTGTTAAAGGCATTTACGCTCTCTCGGAATCGACAATGGATTTCTTTCACTCTTTCAATTATTCATTGGTGAATGTTGCCTTTTTCTTTGTCTTCCTATATTTCTACAGTTGGATTGAGATGAGTCTGAAAGAAACAAAACTCAGAAATCTTGAGACCCTCAGATTGGCGGAAATCAGAGCCCGCTTTTTAGCAACCATGGCCCATGAGTTGCGGACCCCACTCAATGGTATCTCCGGGATAACTGAGATGATGCTTGAAGCCAAAGCGGCGACGGATGACACAAAAGACATCAAAACCATATATGACGCGTCCATGGTCATGGCCTCGATCATCGATGATCTGTTGGAGTTTTCCAAAAGCGACTCAGGAGAAAGCACAGCTGCGATGATTCAATATCAGCTTTATGATGTCTTGAAAGACGTGATTTTGCTGACGACAACCAAACATCGGGCAAAAATCATTGATGTCATCGTTGATATCGATCCCATGACACCGGCCCATCTGGTTGGTGATCCCCTGAAACTCAGGCAAGTCCTTGTCAACCTTTTGGATAATGCCTTTAAATACACATTTGAAGGCTCTGTGTCATTTCAAGTCAGTTATGCTTTGGTTGACAGGCGCGGCCACCTCTCGATGATTGTCAGTGATACCGGCATTGGAATCAAAAAAGAGTTGCAGCCATATGTCTTTGATGTCTATACGCGGATGGATCTTCGAAGAAAAGCCATTGAAGGTCTTGGACTCGGACTGGCGATTACCAAACGATATGTTGACATGATGGAAGGGACAATCACGATGGAGAGCACCTACGGCAAAGGCTCATCATTTGTTGTTCAAATCCCTTCAAAACAGGTTGATGAAGCCGTCATCGGCGAACTCAAGTATCGTCTTGACAAAGGTCTTTATGCGCCGAAAGAAACCATGTTCAGGACATCTATGGCAGCATTGAACAAACAGATCGGTGACATCAATGTGCTGGTGGTGGATGACAATCGGATGAATATCAGAATTATTGAATCGTTTTTAAGTGTGCTGGGGGCACGCACCAGAATTGCCTTAAGTGGAGAAGAGGCGATCCAGCTCATGAGAGAACATGCGGATATCGACCTGCTCATGACCGATGTCCATCTAAGCGATATGGATTTCAAGACATACATCAACAAAATCAAAAGAACCCTCGAAGACCAAAACCCTATCCCGATTATCTTGATGACGGGTGACAGTTCGATCTATGACGAGGATTGGGACGAGGGGTTCATACCGGATGCGATTATGATCAAACCTTTGTCTTTGGAGCGGACAAGACGTATCGTTCTCTCAGTTTTGACCGATCAGAAGCAAACGTGATAAAATAGATGAAGACGCCATCGTGGTCGTCATCAGACATAAGGAGGATGACATCGTTATGCTTGCTTTTCTAGGTATCACAACTTTCGTTTTGTTCTTGCTTGCGGCAACAAATGGATTGAAACGGTATGTCAAGCATCCCGCAATCAGGGCTCTTGCCAAGAATCACCGGCTCTTTGGTATGCTTGCTGCAGGGGTGGCACTGATTCATATGATTGTTGCTGTTGCCGGTGGCAATCTTCGTGTCAGTGGGTTGTTCGCTTTGCTTGGGGTCGTGGCGACCGGTGCGCTTGGGACGGCTGTCTATAAGCTTAAGAATAAGCGCATTTTGATGATTCATCGGATTGTCGGACCATTGACACTTTTGTTGATGATCATCCATGTCATCGTCAACTGAATCCTGAACGAAAAACAGGCCTTCTCTCGAAGACCTGTTTTTCATGAGTCTTTCCATTCTTGTGTGTGTTTGAAGTGCCTTTCCATTCTTGTGTGGAGCCCACATGAAAATTGAAAGGGCCTTTTTCATACTAGAAAATCACTGTTTTAAAGATGATATAGAGACTGGTTCCCACCATCATTGAAAGAATCGGTGATTTGAAGCGTTGGTGAACGAGGACAATCGCAATGACCGCGATCATCTCAGAAACAAAAGAGGATCCCTGTTCGAAGGAAACGTCTGCGAAAACGTAGACAACGAGCAGTCCGATGGACGCGCCTGGCAAAGTCTCTCCAAGACGTTTGATGGTGGGGTGCTCGATGTTGTCATCTTTGAACAGGACGAAAGGTGCGAATCTCAAAAGAAGGGTTGCGGCAATCGCCGAAATGACAATCCAAATCTCTTCAGGCATGCGCATGACCTCCCCGTTTAGAGATCAAAGAGATCAAAATCACGACTGGCAATGAGACAAGAAGAAAAGAATCTTTGCCAAAAACGATGAGGCTTATAAGTCCGGTGATCAGTCCGAGCAGTGCGGACATCCGACTTGTCTTGGAAGAGAGCCTGTCTAGGAACATCACAACAAACATCGCGGCAAGAATGAACGCCAGATGTTGGAGCGAGACACTTCGCAAAGAGGCCAAAAGACCCCCGATCAAAGATGCGCTGACCCAGTAGATATGATTGAGCAATGTGACGGAAAGCATATATGTCTTGTTTGTTTTAAAAGACCCAACTTGTTTGGATGAGAGAATCGCAAATGTCTCATCAGTCAACCCGAATATCAGATAAGGTCTGATCAGACCAAGACCCTTGTAGGGGGTCAACATCGAAAGTCCATAGAAGAGATGACGGGCATTGACGGATAAAACCAGTAAAAAGACCGTCAAGATGGCCGTGTTTGAGACCAACAACGGGATTAACAGGTACTGCGCTGCCCCAGCGAATAGAAAGAGGCTTGTCAATGTGGTGAAAGCCACGCCAAACCCAGCTTGCGCCATCAGAACCCCATAGGTCATGCCAAGAATGCCATAGCCAAGAAGGACCGGTATTGATGAGATGAATGCATCTTTGATGGGGTGTTGTTCATTGCTCACCGAATCACCGCCTTTGATGACCATTAAATCACAATCAATGAAAAATCACAATGATCTCTGACAGATTTGTCATCAAGACAAAGAAAAAAAGGGCAGTTGCCCTTTGATTCCCATGAAATCAGGTTTAGACTTCGATGATTGCGTCGCTTGGACAAACCGCCTGACACATACCGCAGTCGATACATGCATCTTCATCGATAACGTAGATGTCACCTTCGGTGATGCAGTCAACAGGACATTCAGCCATGCATAAGCCTTCAGCAGTACAAGCATCTGTGATTCTTCTTGGCATATTGATTCCTCCATCGTTATGGTCTACATTCATTTTAGCCGATGAGGCTCAAAAAGTAAAGGTCAATCGGTAAAAAGAACGGGGATTTTAACTCAGTGCAAAAAAAAGGCAGAGCCTTGAGCTCTGCCTTGACAAAGATGTTATTCTGCGGGTGCGAGTGTTTCGATTTCCGCTTTCAGTGCGGCAACAAATTCTGCTTTTGTCAATGCACCTTGAGCGAACTGTTCATAGATCGGTCCAAGTTCATCCATGCCGAATCCGGGTGGCATATCGTTTTGGAACCAAGCGTAGAGCTTACCGGCTTTTGCCCATTCAACGACGACAGCTGAGAGTGGTGATGATGGAACGAGTGTCACGCTGTTGAACGCTGGGACAAAATTGGCTTCATTGACCATGTAGTTATGACCTTCTGGTGTTGATGCCATATCATTTAGGAACTGTTTGGCAAGATCAACATTGTCGCCATCCTTGTTGATGACATAGTAGGACGGTGCGCCGATGAAGATTGAGTCAACATCGCCAAGTCCTGATGCGTGAGGTGCATAACCGACTTCAAAGTCGATGCCGCCATCCTGGAGCAGGTTCGGGTCTACCCAGTTGCCCTGATGCAGGAATGCTGCGCGTCCGAGCTTGAACTCATTGATCTGGTCGTTGTATGTGCCTTCAGTCAGAAGTGTCTGATCAGTGAAGTTCATGAGGACTTCAACCCAGTCAGCGAGGGCATTGAGACGGGCTTCATCAGCGACGCCATTCAAGAGGTTGTCGATGACGGTTCTGTCGTCATAATCGAGACCGCTTGAGAGATAGCCGTTGAAGTTATGAAGACCGGTTGTCCAGTACATGCCAGCTGCGGCTGTCCAAGAAACAACTGATTCAAGACCATCGATCTCTGCATCCTGAATGGTCTGGAAAGCGGCCTGATAGGCTGCGACATTGACCAATGTGTCAGGATCGACACCAGCGGCATCAAGGATGTCCTTGTTGTAAGCCATGCCCCAAGCTTCGAGGTTGATCGGGAAGCCATAGACGGTGCCATCAACGATCAATTCAACGTCAGTGTCAGTGATCCAAGCTTCGCCAGTCAGATCAAGAATCTTGTTCTGGTATTCATTGTACTGACCGAGGCCTTCAATGACGAAGATGTCAGGTTGCTGGGCAGCCTGGAATTCAGTGATGATCTGGTCGGCATAGCCACATGAGTCCCCACCGCAAGTCTTGACAGTGACTTTGACATCGTTTTCTACGCCCCATGCGTCAGCGTAAGCTGAGAGCACGTCATCGATTTCCACCTTGTTCTGGTAGAGGATGAGTTCGGGAAGATCTTCGCCTTCTTCGCAAGCGAAGAGGCCAAAAGCGAAAGACAATACTGCTGCAATCAAAATAAGTTTCTTCATACGTTCCTCCTAATTTTTTATCATCAGTCACTGATGTGACCAATAAGCGTTATTTGATGGCTCCTGAGGTCATGCCCTTGATGATGTGTTTCTGGGCAAACAGGAACAAAATGATGATCGGGATGGCTGAGAGGACGAGAGCCGTCAACATCAGATCCCACTGCTGGACATATGCGCCAGCAAGGTTTGCGACCGCAAGCGGAAGCGTCTGGGTGTCACCGCCACGACCGATGACGAGCAGCGGAAGCAGGAAGTCATTCCAGATCCAGAGTCCGTTCAAGACGAGGAGTGTCATGAAAATCGGCTTCAGAATGGGTAAGACAATCTTGAAGAAGACCTGGGGACGGCTGCAACCATCGATGATTGCGGCCTCTTCGATGTCCATGGGAATCGATTTGATGAAGCCGTGGAAGAGAAAGACCGATAATGGTGCGCCAAATCCCATATAAGAGATGATGACTGCGTGATGGGTATCCTTCCATGGGATGCCCGTGAAGGCCCTGAGATCCTCAAGCCAGGTGACCAAAGGCAGCATGACGACCTGGAAAGGGATGACGAGTCCGGCAATGAAGAAGAAGAACAGAAACGTTGAGAGTTTTGACTTGGTTCTGACCAGAACCCACGCCGCCATCGCACTTGACACACCAATCAACATCAGCGACAAAGTGGTGATGATCGCGGAATTGAACAGGGATGAGAAGTATTCCATCCGTCGATCGGTGAAGATGGCCCGCAAATTCTCAATCAGTTTGGCAAGCGTTTCAGGTAGTCTAAGTGGCGTGTCGGTGATATCGATGTTGAGCTTTGAGGTGTTGATCAAGACGATATAGAATGGAAACAAGAAGATGATGACCAAGGCAATGGCCAAGATTTCCCGGACAACCGGGACGCTAAAGAGTGTCTTGGTGAAGCGTTTGAATTTGGAGGTATTCATCAAAGTTCAACCTCCTTCTTCTTGTTATAGTAGACTTGTCCGAGCGAGACAAAGGACAATAGGATGAAGAAGGTGACCGCCTGAGCTTGCGCCTCGGCGTAATTCCCACGGGAATAACCCCAGTTATAGATGTTATAGGCGACCAGTCTTGTGGTATTGATGAATTGTGTCCCTTCTAGGCCCATCAGACTCTTGATGAAGTCAGGCAGTTGTCCGGAGGGACCGCCTTTGGTGAGGCTAAAGACGGTGTCAAACTGTTTGAAGGCGGTGACAAGCGTCAGAAACAATGCGACAGTGAATGCTTGGGCAATCAAAGGGAGTGTGACGGCTCTTAGCCTTTGAAGGGCGTTCGCACCATCGATCTTGCTGGCCTCAATCAGGTCCTCAGGGACATTTTGGAGAGCAGCGATATAGATCATCATGATATATCCGGCGTATTGCCACGTGACAACCGCAATCAATGCGCCCATGGCATTTTGATTGTTCAAAGGTGATGCTTGGAACAATCCCAAACCTTCGGCACCCAAGACGACCGTGTAGACGAAGTTCCAAAGATAACCGATGATCAGTCCCCCGATCAAATTGGGCAGAAAGAACCCAGCACGGTAGAAATTGGTCAATTTGAGCTTTTGGGTCACCAGCAGTGCCAGTCCAAAGGCGACCACATTGATGAAGATGACATTCAGAAACGCATAGATGGCGGTTCTGTAGAACGAATAGATGAAGTCGACATTGGAGAGCAATGCACCATAATTGGTCAAACCAATCCATTCGGTTTCACGTAGTCCTCCTGACCAGTTGGTGAAGGAGAAATAAATCCCATTGACAAACGGCACGATGACCATCAGAACGAATGGGACCAGCGCCGGGATCAGAAAGATGACGAACCAGATCTTATCTTGTGTTTTTTTCTTGAAAAGCCGTTTGACGGTTCGTTCATGTCGCACTGGTGGGGAAGCTGTGGATGATGTCAAGTCGAGCAACTCCTGTCTTTATGGGAATGTGAGATGATTGCCATGAATCGTCATGGAAAATAGGAAAAGGTTTTCACATTATATTTTAACAAATATTTGAGTGACTGTCAAATCTTTTCAAGACATTTTTACAAACGCTTTCACAAACAGATACACGAATGACAACGGAAGGTTTATATAAGGGCATTTCTTTGATCAATTGAGGTGTATTGATTGTCGAATGCATTTAAATTTGGTAAAATAAAATTGGATACAATAAAAACAGAGGAGGTTATATCATGTCTATCTATGATCACACCATCAAGACGATGGATGGAAATGCTTTGTCCATGTCAGCATACGCAGGGAAAGTGTTATTGATTGTCAATACCGCGCCAAAGTGTGGGTTTGCACCACAGTATGAAGGTCTTGAATCGCTTTATGAGACATATAAGGATCAGGGATTTGAGGTTCTTGATTTTCCATGTAATCAGTTTATGAATCAAGCCCCTGGCACTGATGAGGAAATCAAGGCGTTTTGCACCCTTAATTATGGGACGCAGTTTCCGACGTTCTCCAAGATTGATGTCAATGGACCGGAGGCTGATCCATTATACGTTTTCTTACGGAAAGCCCAACCGAAGGATCAGACAGGCGACAAAGTCTCATTCATGTCAAAAATCATGAGATCAGATAAAATCAAGTGGAACTTCACGAAGTTTCTAGTTGACCGAGAGGGAAACGTTGTCAAACGGTTCGCCCCATCCTATACCCCGGATAAAATCATTCCCTACATCGAGAAATTGCTATGAAGGACCAATGGCGCTTAGATGATCAGATTTGCTTTATGTTATATAAGGCATCCAGATTGATTGCCAGGGCATATAAACCACTTCTTGATCCGCTCCATTTGACGTATACGCAATACGTCACGATGATCGCCCTATGGGAGAATGACAATCAAACGGTGACAGATCTCGGACGGCGGTTGGACCTTGATTCCGGAACGTTGACACCCTTGTTGAAGAAACTTGAGAAGGAAGGGTTGGTTGAAAGACGTAGAAATCCGACCGATGAGCGCAAAGTCATTGTCAGTTTGACTCTGGCAGGTATGGAGATGGCTAAAGTTGCACTTCATGTGCCTTCAGACATCAGTGATGAACTAAAAATCACGGAACATGAAATCAAGTCTCTCAGGTCGATCCTTGTAAAACTGAGACCTAGAGACGATACTTGATCGACATGATATGAAAAGGCCTCTTCATTGAGGCTTTTTTCATGCTACGAGTGTTAATCGTTAATCATTACCGATGAAAACGTTTTTCACCTTGAGATTGTTGACATCCTCATTCTTAGGTGTATAATTCATCTTCGGAGATGATAACGATTATGGATGCATACCTATTATTGCTTTACCTATCGCTTGTTTTATTTATCGGCTTTATTTTCGGCAAAATTGCTGAACGTTTCAATATTCCTGACATCACCGGATATATTTTGGCGGGTTTGTTGATTGGTCCCAATGCGTTGGGACTGATCAGTCATGAGGCCCAGGAAAGTCTTTCAGTCATATCAAATATCGTGCTTGGGATTATCGCGTATCAGATTGGTACGGAGTTATGGATTCCCAAACTCAGAAAAAGTGGCCGCAACATCGTCATTATCACGTTTGTTCAGGCGGCTGTGACAGCAGTGATCACGTTTGTCGGGATTCACTTGCTCTTTGGCAAGTTATGGTTGTCACTTTCCTTGGCTGCCATCGCTGTCGCCACTGCTCCAGCGCCAATCATGGCGATCGTTCGCAAGCTCAAGTCAAAAGGACCGCTGACTGACCATGTCATTCCGATTGTCGGTCTCGATGATATTTTTGGTGTCATCATATTCGGTCTTCTTTCCAGCATCGCCGTCAACAGCCTAGGCGCAGAATCCATTTCACTTATGAGTGCGTTTCTCCATTCTGTGGTTGAAGTGGTTGCCTCGATTGGAATCGGACTGTTGCTTGGTCTGATTTTGGGGCTCTCATCGTCTTTGTTTATTACCAAGTTACATAAGAAAGACCGCTACATCGCTTATCTGACACTCATCATGTCCTTTATCATGTCATCGGTTTGGATTGCCCACACATATCATTTGTCAACAATCCTGATTCCCATCACCATGGGGATGACATTCACGAACATCATCGGCAAGGAGTCGTTTAAGATCCAGACAGCGGCATTGAACAATTTTGGCGGCCCCTTCATCATTTTGTTCTTCACAATTGCCGGTCTGGAGCTGTCAGTCGGTGTCCTCAGTCAGGCTGGCATCATCGCTGCCGTCTACATTTTATTAAGAATCATAGGCAAAACCGGTGGCGCTTATCTTGGTGCGACTGTGACCGATTCACCAAAGGTCATCAAAAAGCATTTGGGCGTGAGCTTGCTGCCACAAGCCGGGGTCAGCATTGGGATGCTGATCTCATTGTCAACCCAGCTTCCCAAGGCAGAAACGGTGTTACTCCAAGCCGTTGTGCTCTCATCGATTCTGTTCTTTGAGCTGATTGGACCCTATGTGTTCAAACGAGCGCTTGAGAACGCCGGTGAATCGCGTTTGTCTATCGATCTTCAAAGACCCAGTGATAGACCGACCCAAGAGATGGTCACAGAGATCATCTAATCAAAAAAAATGGTGGTCAGAAGACCGCCATTTTTGTTCATTCTTGATCTGTCCCGGGCAAAGCTCTATAGCCGAAACGTTTGACAACATCGATGATCTCAGACTGACCGAGAATCGTCTCATCGTAGGTCACGACGAGCCTGGATTCGCCAAAGAGGATGTCGACCTTTTTGACGCCATCGGTTTTCTTGAGAAGTCTTTGAACACCCATCTGGCATCCGATACAGTGCATATCCGGGACGTCATATGTTTCTTTCTTCATCACTAGGCCTCCTATCCATCACATATCTACCTTTATCTCACTAAAAAACGGGCAAAAAGTCAAGTGACACGCCTTTTCTGTTTAGATTTCCAAGCGGACTTTGATGATTTGGGCAACGACCATCAGATTGTGAGAAAAAAATGACATTTTGCGTGTCATCATCAAAAACATATGTTATAATTTATAAGAAAGTCGGTTGGGGGTGTAGCTCAGCTGGGAGAGCGCTAGCATGGCATGCTAGAGGTCGCGAGTTCGAGCCTCGTCATCTCCACCAATTTTTTTAACAAGACATCTTGACCGACTTTCTCTGCCACATGGATGAATCATCCATGATTGCGGCTGTGGCGGAATTGGCAGACGCGCTATCTTCAGGCGGTAGTACTCGAGGGTGTGTGGGTTCGAATCCCATCAGCCGCACCAAACGAACTAAAGTCCCGGCGCTGCCGGGCTTTTTCGTCACTCGAAATCACAGGAGAACAAGGAGGAATCACATGAAACAACGGATCATGAAAGCCACGCCACTGATCAGTCTGACACTCTTTTTGGGGGCGGGATTGTTTTGGGAGGATTGGCTCTTGGGATTATCGTTCTTTTTACTGGTTCCCATCAGCTGGATCTTATATTCATCCAAACCGCTCAAACGCCTAAACGACATCATGATGTTGCTGGCGCTGTTGGTCTTCATATGGCTTGGAGCTGGTTTTGGATGGTGGGAGTACGCATGGGTTGTGTTCTTGTTGGTTCCCATTGTCAGCATGATTTCTGAAAAACGGGTGACACCTAGACGGATTGTCACCATGGTCATCATCGGTTTGTTTGTCATGCTTGGTTTTTTGACAGAAGAGTGGGACAAAGTCTGGATTGTGCTTTTTCTGATCCCGATCACGAACATGATTTTCTTCCCAAGAAACACAAGACGATCTGTTTTTGATCATGGATCGCTTAGGGAAAAAATGTCAAGGTTTATCGTGATTGACGACGACGATGATGATTTTTAGGTCTCAATCCTGACGAAATTGTTACGTTCATAGGCTTGGGTTTTCATTATGGTATGATGGTCACATGTGATCAAAGAACCAAAAGAAGGTGTGCTTCATGAAAACCAGGACTGAACAAACAGACTATGAAACCAGGCAATATTTGCAGCAAGCCAATCTTGTCTATTACGGGACCATCGGTGCTTTGATGTTTTTGCTTCCCTTGTACTATATCATGGGCAGCATGATTGTTCTCGCCTTGAACATGATGGTTTTCGTCGTGACGCTGTTTGTGATCAGGATGAACAACCGACATCGTTATGGTCTGGCCTCTTTGTTGTTCATCACGTCCATCAGTATCGCGTCCTTCGCCGGCGTTGTCATATATGGCGAACGGGCGGGCTTCCAGTTCTATTTTTTCAACATGTCAGTGTTGATCATTTTTACGAATTGGCCAATCAGAGAACGGATGATTGGCATCGGAATCGAAGCGTTTCTCTTTATTGGGGCATATGTTCATACCCTTTTGATCACGCCAATCGCGATTATTCCGACCGGACTCTTGACAACGATGTTTGTCATCAATGTCGGATTGAATCTATTTGGGATTGTGAACTCATCGGCTTTTCATATGAACATTGCCAGAAGTGCCAATCAAGCGCTTCGCGTGATGGCGACCACCGATGATTTGTCAAAACTGATGAACAGGGTGACTTTCAACAAGAAAATGATAGAGATCAATCCCGTGGCAGCCCCTTATCTGGGCAGCATGGGGGTTCTGATGCTGGATATTGACCACTTCAAGGACATCAATGACACTTATGGGCATCTGTGTGGTGATGAGATGATCAGGCAATTTTCAAGACTGCTTTCTAAGACCATGGCCCCAAATGACTTGTTTGTACGATATGGCGGTGAGGAATTCACGATGGTCATCTTCCATGATGACTATGATGCCATCTTTCAAAAAGCCGAAGCCATTCGCCAGGATGTGATGGCATATGGATTCGTCTTTGAAGATCGCGTGATCAAATTGACGGTCTCAATCGGATTATTATACAAACCATCTGGTCAGACAGCGTTGACCAGAGATGTCATCAGTCAAGCTGATGATGTGCTCTATCAAGCTAAGAACCAAGGCCGTAACCAAGTGGTATCCAAACACATATAAGCGTCGGCTATGCCGGCGCTATGCTTTTAGCAATCGGTCAATCATCTGTTTGAGGTCCTGGTTGGAGGTTGCGACCAACCCAGGATTGTGTGCCTCAAGAAGATCATGATGGTCAAAACCCCAAGCAACCGAGACAATTGGGACATGGGCTTTTCTGGCGGCGTGAATATCCCTGGTCTCGTCTCCGACGTAAAGTGCGTTTTCTTTGGTCACATCGAGGACTCTGAGGGTCTTCTTAAGTGCTTTGGCTTTTCCGTGAATGCCTTGATTTCCGATGACTGAGTCAAACAGATCCATCTCATGGGTCAGAAGAAACGTCTTGATGTTGGCCACAGTGTTCGAAGACACGATAGCGAGTGCATAATCATCCTTGAGCATCATCAACAGATCCTTGATTCCAGGGTACAAGGTTGTTTTTAGCACATGCTTTTTTTGAAGTTCTTTTGTCAGTCGCACCAAGCGGCCAATCTTATATAAGGGAATCCCTGCTTGTCTGATCCGCTCTTTGAGTGGCTTTTTTCTCATGAGTTCAAATTGATCTTGGTCAAGGGCCGGACGTGACATGTGTGTCATCAGGTCAACATAGATGTCATAAGCATAAGATGATGAGTCAGCGATGGTCCCATCGAAGTCGATGATGACTAATTTTTTCATATGTTCTCCTTTGGTTTATGAAAACATGGAAGGAAGATCCTTCCATGCCTGTGGGTGCGAATGGTTTATGTGGATAGGTGACTATTCTTGATTGGGATCTTTTGTTGTCACGTGTGGTTTCAAACGGGTAACAAGAACCTTGTAGAGATGATCTTCGATCTTGTAAACATCGACATTTTCGATATTTTCAAGGGTGTTGACATAGAGCACCATGGCTTCTTTGTCAGTAAACAAACGAACCGTGTTTTCCCGGTCATGGCGAAATCTCTTGAATTCCCTGGGGCCTCCGGGGCGGTGATCATGACGACCATGATGTCTTTGATCCGATGGTTCCTCATTCTTGATGAATTTTTCAATTCGACGTTGTTTATCCATATGTCTCACTCTCTCTCTCGCGTGCCCACAAAGTCATTTTACTATGATTTCTTTGATGTTGCAAGCAAAGTCACGATAGGACTTTGTATCGTCATGAATTATTTTCAAAAAAGTCACATGATAGACTTTCTTTTCAATCGCAGTTCATGTAAAATGGACACGTAAGAAAACCAAAAAAGGGAGAGAAATGATGAAAAAACTGTTTTTGGCATTGATTGTTTTCGCACTGTTTTTTGGGATTACCGCGTGTGAGGAATCAGAATGCGACACAACGCAGTATCTGTTCCCCGATGTTCTTGAAGTTCAGTTGATTCCTTCTCGGGACGCGACTGTCCTGAATGCACAAAGAGCCCCATTTGAAGAACTGCTTGAGCAATACTTGGGCATGGAAGTGAATGTCACCATCGCGACCGATTACAACGCCCTGATTGAAGGTATGGCATCCGAACAGATCCATGTTGGCCTTCTTGCCACGACAGCCTATGTCCTTGCCCATGATGAAGGTGCTGCAAACGTCATCTTGAAATCACTCAGATATGATGTTGATGATGCCGGAACCGAACTGAGAGACCAACCGCTTGTTGATGGTTATAAATCACAACTCGTTGTCGGCGCTGATTCTGGAATTGAAACGATTGCCGACCTGGCCGGTAAGACCATCGCAATTTCCTCATTTACCTCCACCTCTGGCTTTGTATGGCCAGCCAACCTCTTGGCCGATAACGGCCTTGACCCTGAAACAGACGTCACATGGCATAACGCGGGTGGTCATGACAATGCTATTTTGGCCATCATGAACGGCACAGCAGACGCTGCTTTCACATTCAAGGATGCGAGAAACTTGTTACGTGATGAATACCCGAACATCAATGATGATGTCGTTTTCATCACCGATACCACAATCATCCCGAATGACACCATTTCTGTCATTCCAAGACTAGACAGATACCTTGTTGGACGCATCACCCAGGCATTCTTGGATTTCTCTTTGAATCCTGACCATATCGCCATCGTCGATGCGATCTATTCCCATAAGGGATATGCGGCCGCAACCGATGAGGAATATGATATCGTGAGAACTTATTTGCAGAGACAAGAAGACTGGGACTTCGGTTCATAAGATCAGCTTACACTTCAAACACAACGTGTCGATAGCCACCGCGAGGTGGCTATTCTTCTAAAGGAGCGACGCCAATGATCAAAATCATCAATGTGTCCAAGACGTATGACAATGGTACCAAAGCACTGAAAAACGTCAGTCTCGAGATCAAGGAAGGCGAGTTTGTCGCCATCCTGGGTTTGTCAGGTGCCGGGAAGTCAACGCTTTTGAGAACGATCAACCAAATCATACCGGTCACCGAAGGCCACATCATCTTCGAGAACGTTGATTTGAACACCCATGAACTCTATGGGGATCATCCGGATAAAACAATCGAAGCGATGAAAGCGGCAGGTCGGGAAATCAATGAAGCGGACCTGGATCTTGCCGATGTCGACATCACGACCTTGAAAGGCAAAAAGCTCAGGATGATGCGCAGCCAAGTCGGGATGATTTTTCAAAGTTTCAATATCATCAAGCGGATGTCAGTCCTCCAAAATGTCCTTTCCGGACGGGTTGCGTATAATCCGACATGGCGAACCTTGATCGGGCTATTTCCGGAGCATGATCGCCAAATCGCTTTCCGTGCTTTGGAGAAAGTCGATATCCTAGAAAAAACCTATAGCCGGGCCAGCCAGCTGTCCGGAGGTCAGATGCAACGCGTCGCGATTGCCAGAAGTCTTGCCCAGCAAGCCAAGATCCTTCTGGCCGATGAGCCGGTGGCGAGCCTTGATCCGATCACCACCTTCGAAGTGATGGAATACATCAAGAAAATCAACGTCGAGGACGGGATCACCACCATCGCGAACCTGCATCACGTCGATCTTGCCCTTCGCTACGCCACCAGGATTGTCGGTGTCAGGGATGGCGAGATTGTCTATGATGTTCCGGTCGTCCAGAAACAGCATGCCAAGATCATCGATGACCTTGAGAAAGTCTATGGCCGTCCCATCAGCAATCAGGACTTCGTGGGTGACGAGTGATGTTTTTGTCATCTAGTGAGCCGATTGAGGTCAAAAGGCCTCCTCGTCTGAAGTTTTGGTTGACGTCATTCATTGTCGCATTTCTGATCGTTGGGAGTGCTGTTTTTGCTGAGTTTTCAGTGATTGAGGTCCTGATCAATTTCTATAAGGGCTCGCGCCTCTTGGATCGCATGTTTTTGCCACCAGCTTGGGACTACACACCAAACATCATTGGGCCTTTGCTTGAGACCATCCAAATGGCAATCGTCGGCTCGTTCTTAGGTGCGATTGTCGCCTTTCCAGTGGCCTTGATGGCCTCATCGAACTTCATTCGGACCAAATGGGTCAACACCCCGGTCAGAGTGATTTTGAATGTCTTCAGAACGATTCCCGCCTTGGTACTCGCCTCGCTTTTTGTCGCTGTCTTCAGTTCCGGAGCGTTTGCCGGGGGGGGTGTCCGCACTTTATTTTTATTCAATCTCCAAGTTGACCTATGAAACCGTTGAGACGATCGACGATGGACCCATTGAGGCGATGATGTCTTTGGGTGCGAACCGTATGGAAATACTCAGATACGCCATTATTCCCCAAATCATGCCGCAGTTCATGTCATATGCGCTTTATGCGTTTGAGGTCAATGTCCGTGCTGCCGCCGTCCTTGGCTATGTCGGTGCCGGTGGTGTCGGTCAGATTTATGAAGTCGCACTGTCTTGGCGACGATTCGACCGCGTTGGGATGATTGTCATCATTTCCTTTGGAGCCGTCCTGATCATTGACCTTGTTTCTTCGGCACTCAGAAGGAGGTTGGTGTGATATGACATCCATGACAAAACCCCTTCCTTCGAAACCGAAGGCACATCTGTGGCTCAGACTGATCAGCATCACGTTATTTCTGGCTTTGGTCATCTGGGCTTTCAGCGGCATTCAATACCAAGGCGTCATGTCGACAGCGGCTGGGACGATCCGGGGGATGATCCGGGGTCTGACCAATCCTGACATCGCCTACATCAAGGACATGACCGTTGATGGCTTGCCCAATGCCCTTCTTGAGACGGTCGCGATCGCGATCAGTGGGACGTTTGTCTCAGGGATTCTGGCCATTCCCTTCGCCTTGTTGGCATCAGGCAACATTGTCGGTGAGAAACGCGCGAAAATTGGAAAATTCATCATCACGATGATCAGGACATTTCCGGAACTGATCCTTGCCCTGATCTTCATTAGTGTTGTTGGTCCGGGCGCACCCGCCGGCATTCTCGCTCTCGGAATCCATTCCATCGGGATGCTCGCCAAGCTTTACAGTGAGGCCATCGAGAGTATGGACATCGGTGTCAAGGAAGCACTTGAATCTTGTGGGGGAAACCGCATGGAAGTTCTCTTCAGAGCGGTCATTCCGCAAGTCTTACCGGAATTCATGAGTTATACACTCTTCCGTTTTGAGATCAATATGAGAGCCGCCTCAACCCTTGGTTTGGTTGGTGCAGGCGGGATCGGAGCACCCCTGATCTTCGCGATTAGAACCCGGTCATGGGAACGGGCTTTCACCATTGTGATCGCTTTGATCATCACGGTCACAATCATAGACTTCATCTCGGGTAGGATCAGAAAAAAACTGGTTTGATGAAAAAACGCGGATGCCTTGGCATACGCGTTTTCTAATGATGTCTGATGACTTTGAAACGTTCGATGCTATAATCTTCATTCTCCTTGATTCCGGCCTTATGAAGCGCAATACGAAGTTGCTGTGAAGCACTTTCAACACCTTCAAGGTGGGGTAGGAGAACCCCTGTGTGAATGTGTTTTCTGACGATGATGCCAAAGATCGAGGGGTTTAGATCATCGATGGAGTGGACTGATTCGAAATCAGAAAGCACATCAACACTCAAAACGAGGGCATCAAGCTCATCTGGCCTGACAGGATCGAATCTAGGATCACGGGTCGCGGCACTGATGGCGTTTTTGATGATCTCATCGGCGATTGAAGCTCTAGTCGGCATGATGGTTCCGATACATCCCCGAAGCTCATGGTTCATCTTAATTGAGACAAAGACCCCAGCTTGTGTCTGTGTCATCTCTTCTGGAAGGTCTTTGGGCCTTGGAATTTCCTGGTGATGTCTCACATACGTCTCAATCGCTTTTCTGGCAAGCCAGACGTAGGGATCATGACTCATGTTCGTTCTCCGTTTTTGGGATGTAAGTGGCAACCGCGTAGCCAACCCCAAAAGGTGCCTCATAAGACAAAAACTGATGCGTTAGCGTCAAGTGATCCAAAATACCCGCCAAGATTCTGAATGCGTCTAGTCCACATTGGGCCGCTTTTCTGGTCAGTGTCTCATCAATGGCGATCAGATCACTAAGGGGTCCGTGTCTCATGATTGAGGTCACTTCGCGGTCAAAAATCACACCACTAGGGCTAAATCCGTAAGGACCGTCTTCTTTGAGTTTGTGCGACAGATCACCGCTGGCAATGACCAAGACGTTTCGGCCAAGTTTTTCGATGGCTTTCCTGATGACATGCCCAAAATTGAAATGAGTCACCGGATCGGATCCGCTAAGTGACGAAATCACAAAAGACGCCTTAGGGGTGCTTTGGATGATAAAACTCAATGGAACGAGCACGCCATGATCAAGATCACGAGCATCAATAGAGGCATTGATGCCGTGACTGGCGGCTTCACGAATAATGGTTTTGGTCAGTTCTTGGTCAATCCTGATCCGATATGCAACTTCTGGACAACCGAATCGCCCAAAATGACCTGCGACAGAAGGACCTTCAGACATCAAAAACGCATCAGCTAAGCCTTGCTTGTGCGGGGAGATCATGATGATGGTCTCAGGGTCAATCGCACTGATCATCTTGCGGACCTCATTCATCGCCTGAATGGTCAATCTGATTTTATTCTCCTCACCACGGCCAATCTCGTAAATGATGATG
>JAGYLU010000179.1 GCA_018400755.1 Acholeplasmataceae bacterium | reverse complement strand
ACTTGCGCCTGACATCAACCTTGATCCGCCGGCGCCTGCTGTGCCTGACGAGATGCATCCGATCGCCAAGGCAGGATCAATCGCCCTGGTCATATCCGCAAGCGTTGCTCTGTTAGCATTTATTGGATCTAAAATCAATAAGAAAAGAGGTAAAAGAAGATGAAGAAAATTCCAATCCTTCTGTTACTAGTATTGTTCATGTTTTTGTTGACAGCTCACGCGACCTATGCGGCGTTGGTACCTGAGCCTGCAGAGGATGAGACCGGCATGTGGCATGAAGAGGTACTAGATCGTGTGTATGTCTACTTGAGGTACACAAAGAGTTACACAGTGGACTCAGGAATGGAGTACCAGCAGACTAATCCGTCAAATCATTACACATACAACACCATGTACATCAATGGATCCAACGCGATCAGTTTCTTTAGCGATGAGACCATCTCGAATCCCGATGACACGACATATAACTACTTCAGAATTCACGCTCTATCTGGAGGTGTTGAGACAATTGTCTTTGATGGTATCGTTGAGGATTTGCTTCTTTCAGCTGGAGGTAACGTGGGTTATGTTTTCAAACTTGAAGACCAGGATGGAGTTCTTCTTTATGAGGTGGACCAGGGTGAATCATTCAAGGCCTATTGGTACACAGTATCTGTAGAAGAAGGTGCCGTAATCGGAGATCTTCCTGACACAACCGGGAACATGATTGATGAAGTGGATGAACAGATGGGCTATCTGTCTATTGAGAACATCAACGAATCGACCAGGGCGGTTGATTTTCTTGTTCTTTATAACGAGATTGCTTACGAAATCAGGCTGGTACTAGAAGATTTATCATTCTTGGCCGATGTCCATCACGGCTACTACTACACATATGAAGAAGAACAATTCTTCTATTTTGGATATTCAGAGATCGATCTCTTCATTGATGGCTATGACGAGGATAAGGGAATCAACTGGGAAGGTTTTACAATTTGGAACCTCACCACTGACCAAGTCACACAAATCAGAAGTTTATACGTCCTGACTCATTTCATTGAAGACGACAGTCATAACGTTTATGCATATTTTTATACGCCGAACGTTGTGATGGACGAACTGATCAGTGTGACAGTCTCATTCAGGTACCGCTTCGAGAAGATCTTTGGTGGATATACAGAGTGGGAGTACCCAGATCCGATCATCCTCGAAAAAGATTCGACCACGGCATCACTGACAACCTGGGAGACTCAACTCTTCGCTGGTTCGGCAGCTGCAGCTTCAGCTCTGTCCGCTTTGTCCCTGGTAGCTGCTCCAGTTTTATGGCCAGCGCTCGTAGTGACAGGTGTAGCTGTGTTAGTGTACACAACGCTCGCACCATCAATCACCGGGATAAGAAACGAAGATATAGCCGATATTGAAAGGCCCACACTGTCTGGTGCTTTCGTATCGCTTCTAGAGGATGAATGGGGTGTCACAGTAGACTCGGTGAACAACTCGCCACACAAGCTCTTTTTAGGACAGTATCAAAGAGCATTCACCAATGGCATCGACCTTGAAGGTTTGGCCAATGATGGTGACTACTCCTACACAGAAATCATTTGGCGCCGTGACACCCAACAGTATGTCGCGACATTTGATGAGATTGTCACGGCTACTCCAACATTCACACTATCTGAGAACTTGCTTCCGGATCAACCA
>JAGYLU010000178.1 GCA_018400755.1 Acholeplasmataceae bacterium | reverse complement strand
GATCCAAAGATGCAAGTTTATCTTACAAACAGTTATCTCTTCCCGATCATGATTTGACGAAATCAAGGAAATCGTGTATACTTGTGTTAATTGCGGCTAGTCCTATATGGTCTAACCTGAAAACACCGGATGCGTCCGGTGTTTTTTATAGTATTTTTGTGAAATCTCCATAAAGATGACAAGCAGATAACCAAAGGTTTTTTTAGAGACGCAGTCGCTCGGTTTCAAGAGACGAGAACCTTTTACAATCAAACTCAACACATGTCTTGAACATCAGCGACCGTTTCAGCTATTGATCATTGCTCGAATCATGGGTCTATTCTTCCAAGTTCCATTCGGAGTCGGTGTCATCATACTCAATAGTCCCGGTGACGTAGACGATGTGTCCCCAAACAGCGCCGGAGCTTACGGAATATGTTGCTGGGAGCGGATCATATTTGCTTGCGAACCAGGTATGTTCGCTATGTTTGATCAGGTTGTTGTCTGCCAGATCACCAAGCGCATTCCGATTTGTCAAAACCAGCATCGAACTGGAATTGATGATCGTTGAAATGTCGTTGTCATCAAAGGCATGGCCTTGGATGACACGAAGCTGGCTCTTGATGTGGAGTGCGGTTATGTTGTTTCGCCAGAATGCGTATGTACCGATCATCTGCAGGGATTCAGGAAGGTCGATTTCCGTCAATTTATTCGTCGTGCCACTTTGATTGAAGGCATGACCTTCGATGATTTCAAGGTTTGCAGGCAAAACAAGATTCGTGATTCCTTTGTCTCTGAAAGCGCCATAACCGATTCTTTTTACTGGCAGATCATCGATTGTATCCGGTATGACCAATGGGCCGTCGATCATTCCTTCATAACCGACAATGATGACATAGCCATCATTGTCGAGTGGCTTTTCAGCAACAATTTTACCGTCGGACACATAGTGATAATAAAAGTTATCATGATGTTCGGCCACGAACGGTTCATACGTCCATATGCCTTCTGTGAGGGTGTAGGTTCCGGGCTCAGCGGTATAGGAGTTGCTTGAAGGACTGAACGTGTTCTTGAACGAATTCGTATATGTTCCCAAGGTACTATTGTCCAAATCCTTAATCGATGTTCTTTGATGAAACGTAAACTGTGTAATCGGGTTTCCCCTCAGTGCGTTACTATTCAGGGAAAACGCACTTGATGCGTTTGATATGGGTATCTCGATGTTTGTCAGACCGGATAAGTTGAATGCCGATGCGAATATGGAGTGCAGACCGGTTGGTAACGTTACGGATCGGAAGGGTTTGTTGCTAAAAGCGGTTGTTTGAATTGACCGCACTCCGACACCGTAGATTTCACTAGGTATAATTAGATCGACATCTGAACCTGAAGGACCATCATAACCCATAATACCGCCTGAGGATGTCATAGTAAATGGCGATTTATCAAAGACAGTGACATGAACATCCCTTGTGAACTCAAATCCGGTGACTTCGTAAGATAAAGTGATCACCGCTTCACCGGCCAGTTTGTTCAGGGCGGTGACTTCGCCTGACCAACTGACTGAAACAATATCATCATTGGATGATTTCCAGCTGATCTTGGCTCCTGCCGGCATTGTTCCTGATGGAAAAGACACATGAAATGTCAAGGGTTGAGGTATTGATATCGAAGACCTGAAATGAAGGTCGGACTGATTGACGAGTTTCAGT
>JAGYLU010000177.1 GCA_018400755.1 Acholeplasmataceae bacterium | reverse complement strand
ACCACTGGTATTTCAACAGAAGTTACAAGCGTTGAACCAACCCCTAACTAAACAATGCCGGGTACGGACATTCGGACATTTAGCATGATGTAGTATTAAGAGGACCGATTCCTTTAGGGGGGTCGGTTCTTTTTGATGGTTTTTGGGGTGTGATCTCTTGACGGGCTGGTAAAAAATCTCAATGTATCTTTTTGTTTACATAATAACTATATATATTGACATTTAAGACTGCTGGTAGTACAGATAAAGTACAATCAATGGATCGGCCATGGATTGATTCAAAATGGTTTTCATTGCAAAGGAGGTTGTAAGACATGAAGAGAGTACTTTCCCTGTTACTCAGTCTGTTGCTGGTTCTGGGGAGCTTCCCTGTCTTTGCTGACGAAGTGACCTATGGAGAAATGCTGGCCCAGATGGATCTCGTCAAGGGAGATGGAGAGGGGAACTTGATGGAGGGGGATGCGCTGACCCGCGCCCAGATGATGGTCATACTGGCCAGATTGTACGGGGTGGAAGAGGAAGCCCGGTCCTTCGTACTGCCCTCCACCTTCACGGATGTCGAGGCGGACAGTTATTACGCGTCCTTTATCGCCTACGGGCAGATGGAGGGATGGACCATCGGCTATGGAGACGGGACCTTCGGCCCCGATGACACCCTGACGGCGGATCATACCGCCACCTTCCTGCTTCGAGTCCTGGGCTACAGTACATCAGTGGACTTCCAGTGGGATGACGCTATTGAATTTGCTGCTTCTTTAGGGATTGATGTGACAGCTGGGATTGGTGATGAAGGAGAGATCCTTCGGGGTGAAGTATTTGAACTGATGTACAAGGCCCTATACACCGAAAATGTCGATGGCGTTTTATTGGCGGTTCAGCTGGGTTTGGAGGAACCCGAACCGGAAGTACTTGAAGTGGTATCGGTTGAAGCCCTTAACCTGATACAGATCGAAGTAGTCTTCAATACGGAAGTTGACGCCGATACAGCCGAAGATGATGCAAACTACGCTGTAGAGGACGAAGACTATACTGTCGATACCGCAACACTTCAAGATGACGGCAAGACTGTAATTCTGCTTCTTGACAGTGAAGCTGCTCAGCAAGATGAGTCCACTGTGACCATCGAGGATGTTGAAGCCCTAGACAATGATGAAATGGTTGTAGCCGACACTGAGATGGACGTTCAGTTCCTTGACATGGACATTCCCGTGGTCACCGGTGCTGAAAATGTGGGCAACGATACCTTCAGAGTTTACTTCTCGGAGTCCATGGATGATTACACTGACAAGGCTTATTATGAAGTGAATGACGGTGCCAAGTACATCAAGGAAGTAAAACCCGGCACCAATGGTCTTTCCGTTGATATCGTAATGTACTCAAAACTTGAAGACGGTGAGTATACGGTAGCGGTAGAAGATGTTATGGATTTTGCTGGCTTCAAAGCATTGCCCAAGACCTTCACCGTAGATGTAACAGAAGATACTGAAGCACCCTACGTTGTTGGTTACAAGGATGCCGAGCCGGATCAAGTTACTTTGATTTGGAATGAAGACATCGAGTTTGCCGTAGGCACTAGCACAGCGGCTTTGAACGTATTTGATGATGACGGTGATGCGTACGTTTACCATACCAACAACTCAAACGACGCAACTACAGCAGAAATCACTGACAATGAGATGGTATTGACCTTCAGTGACG
>JAGYLU010000176.1 GCA_018400755.1 Acholeplasmataceae bacterium | reverse complement strand
TACCGTCTCGGGTTTCAGGCTTTTGTCATCGCTAAGCGGTATGTTGAAAAGATGACATTGATTGATATCGCACGGCCCATCTTGAAGGATGTCAGTGAACTCACGAACCTCACGTCCTTCATCGCGAAAGAAGACAAAGGGAAAATCTTCTATCTTTTCAAATATGAACCCGAGAAGGCAAAAAAGACCATGGCGAACATCGGCAGCACCAATCCGATCCATTCCACGGCACTCGGTAAAGCCTATTTGATCACATTGGGGGATGAGGCGTTGCGGGAAGAAATCAATCAGCTTTCATTCACCCCGAAAACGCCACATACGATCGTCGATAAGCAAAAATTGTTTGACCATCTTGTCAAAGCCAGGGAACAGGGTTTTGTCGTTGATGATGAGGAGACCCATGAAGGATTGATCTGTTTCGGGGCGCCGATCGTGAACCAACGCGGTGAATATGAAGCCAGCATCAGTATTTCCGGCATGTTTGACCGGATTGATTCAAAAGCGTTGTACGGCAAACTGATCAAACAGGCCGCTGAAAGAATCATCGAACAACTCGGTTATCAATGATGTAACATGAGAAACACCAATTTCAATACAGGAGGGAATCACAATGAAGTTTGACACACGTTATTCAACACATCCGGAGGATGCAAAACATTACACGACCGAAGAAATCAGGGACCAATATTTGATTGAGAGTGTCTTCGTGGAAGATGACATCCGTCTCGCGTATTCGCATAATGACCGCATCATCGCCGGTGGCATCATGCCCGTTCAGAAAAAAATATCCTTACCCGTTTCAAAGGATCTGGGTGTTGATTATTTTTTGGAACGCCGTGAAATGGGGGTCATCAATGTCGGCGGCGCGGGAACGATTGACGTCGGTGAAACGTCCTATGACGTGGCCCACAAAGAGGCCGTCTACATTGCCAAAGAATCCAAGGAAGTCCGCTTCTCTTCAAAAGACAAGAAGAAACCCGCCAAGTTTTATGTGAACAGTGCACCGGCGCACAAGCGCATGAAAACGATGAAAATCGGGTTGGAAGATGCCAATCAGGTGCATCTGGGATCGAATGAAACCCTGAACAAACGCACGATTTACCAATTGATCCATCCCGCAGTCTGTGAGAGTTGTCAACTCGTGATGGGGGTCACGATGCTTGCGAAAAACAATGTCTGGAACACCATGCCGCCCCACACGCATGAGAGACGCATGGAAGTGTATTTCTATTTTGACATGGATGAAGACACCAGGGTGTTCCATTTCATGGGGGAACCCAAGGAAACACGTCATGTGATCATGCAAAACGAACAGGCGATCATCTCACCGTCCTGGAGCATGCACAGCGGCGTCGGCACCAGCAATTACACATTCATCTGGGGCATGTGCGGGGAGAACATCACCTTCGATGACATGGATCACATCCCCATGGACGGTTTGCGTTGATGCGGATCGGTCTTCAGACTTTCACGGTGCGCAACCATTTTCAGACAAGGAATGACCGTGAAGACACACTCAAACGATTGGAAGCGATGGGCATCAAGGATTTGGAACTGGCATACATCCCCTGGGATGAAGCGACCATCTCCGATCTGGAGACATCCCTTCCCCGCCATAACATGAAGGCGGTGTCCTCTCAGATCAAATGGTCGCTCATCCATAAACGCTTTGAGGAGATCATGGATTATCACCAAAGACTTCACATAAAGTATAT
>JAGYLU010000175.1 GCA_018400755.1 Acholeplasmataceae bacterium | reverse complement strand
TGTAATATAAAATAAGAAGTGATAAAATCACGTATATGTTTATAAGATGCATGTTACGTAATATCTATTCATTCGGCGAAGAGAAGGAATTCAATATGATTCCTGCTCCCCGATTTACTCGCTTGAAGGGCCACAAGTACCAGAAGCAAGGGATTGAAGCCTTGAAATTGGCCTCATTCTACGGTGCTAACGGTGCCGGTAAGTCGAATTTGATCCGTTCGCTTGTATTTCTTAGGGACATCGCCGTCACGGGAGATCTTCCCAGTCCGATGAAGTTGAGAAGAATGAAGCATTTCCACTCATCCGAAGAGCCAATGGTATTGGGTGTTGAGTTCATTAATCAAGAGATCCCTTACATCTATGCTGTGGAGATTGGCGAACAGTCGGTTCTCAAGGAAGAATTGTATATCTCTGGCTTGGGCAAGCGTGAAGATAAACTGGTTTTCGAGCGGTCGACGAACAAGGGTGGAAAGACTGTCTTGCAACTTTCCGAAGAGTTCCTGAACAGCGAGGAAGGTCGTGTCCTGAAAGGGATCTTGGAGAATAACCTGATCAAACAAAACAAGACTTGTCTTAAAATACTCTCTGAGCTCGATAATCCGTTGTTAGTGGATACCGGAAATGCTTATCGATGGTTCAAGCAAAAACTGGTGATCATCACACCAAGCGTTAGATCCAGTGGTCTTACCCATAGAGTTGATATTGATGAGGAATTCCATCAGTATGCCGAACAGATCGTATGTTCCTTCAGTGTCGGGATTAGAAAGCTGAAAACTGTGACGAAACCAATTGCGGAGTTCTTCGGTGATGACAACAAGGCTGATATGGAGGCCCTGCTCAATAAAGTAACTGGATCTCCTGGTACGCTTCTTAGTCTGATGAACAGCGATGGCGAAGAATTTGTTGTTGTTGAAGAGAACGGGGGAGTGGTTGTGAAGCAGTTGAAGACAGAGCATGCCACAAAAGAGGGCCGTCCCGTGATGTTTGATCTCTCCGAGGAGTCAGATGGTTCCAGACGATTGATGGACTATCTTCCCGCGTTGAAGGACCTGTTGACCAAAGATGTGACCTATTTCATCGATGAGATTGAGCGCAGCATCCATCCTCTTCTGATAAAGGAGATCATTGGAAAGTTCTCAGCCGACGACAATACCAAGGGGCAGCTCATTTGTACAACCCATGAATCGAATCTGCTTGATCAAGAGATCTTCCGGCAGGATGAGATTTGGTTTGTCGAGAAAGACCTTTCGGGAAGTTCCGACCTGTATTCTCTCTGTGATTTCAAGGAACATAACACGAAGGATATCCGCAAGGGATACCTCTCCGGTCGGTACGGATCCATACCGTTCCTTGCAAACCTGAAAGATCTCAACTGGGATGCCTATGATATTGACCAATAGGCTATATGAGCGCAAAGAGCCGGATAGAGATGCAACTCTTTGCATAATTTATTGTGAGGGAAGCAAGTGAGAACCACAATACTTCAAATACTTCGAGGGGCTCAGCTCCAGGATCATCCTTGAAGTCGTGGAGGCCGATTCTCAGGGTGACAATTCCCCGTCGGGTTTGTATCAGCAAGCCTGTTCCGATATCGAAGGATCCGGTCCTGGCTCACTTGCCAAATATGAGGTGGGAGAAGGGGATCAGGTTTGGCTCTACTATCACTTGTTTGTTGAGGATGCAGCATCTGTCGTGTTGGCTGACTGCACTGCATGGAAAAA
>JAGYLU010000174.1 GCA_018400755.1 Acholeplasmataceae bacterium | reverse complement strand
GACACAGAATCTTTGGTATACTATTGAAGAGACTTAGAAAAAGGAGATGGCATCACAGATGCCAAGACCACTATGGACAAACGACTGATCTTGCAAAAAGCCTTACTCACCAAAAACCCCAAATCACTGAACATGGTCATCGGTTTCGATGGCTTCGTTGACGAAATCATCCACCTTGTGGACAAACGGATCGATGCCGAGACCTTCAAACGGATTGAGACCATCGGCCAGTTGGCCCAACGCATCAGCAAAGCCAGCGGCTTGTCAACAAACATTGAGCTCTATCCGATGCACAAGAAGATTGGCGGCAATGGCCCGATCATGTGTAACGCTTTGGCTGGTTTCGATGCTTCAATCACCTATATCGGCGCGATGGGTTATCCGACCATTGATGATGTGTTTTCCAACATGCCTGAGAATGTCACCATCCGTTCGATCACTGATGCCGGTCATACCGATGCCTTGGAGTTCCATGACGGTAAACTCATGTTAGGCAAGATGGCGTCATTGAATGATGTCACTTATGAGCGGATCATTGATGTCATCGGTAAGGACACCTTGAAAGCCCTTTTGGCAGAGACCAATCTCTTCGCCGCTGTGAACTGGTCGATGTTGCCATACATGACCGACCTCTGGAAGAAACTGCTCAAAGAAGTCCTTCCCGAAATGACTCCAAAGACCATCAAACCAATCATGTTTGTTGACCTCGCTGATCCTGAAAAACGGGAAAACGAGGAAATCATCGAAGCCCTTTCTTTGCTCAAACGCTTCAACAGTCACTTCCGGGTCGTGCTTGGCTTGAACAAGAAAGAGGCCTATGATACCGCCAACGTCCTTGACCTCTTTGACCAGACATTGCTCGAATCGATGCAATTGCCACTTGAAAGCCTTGCCCACGGTCTTTATGACCATCTTGAGATCTATGGCGTCGTCATCCATCCGGTTGAACGTGCCTGTGCCGTGATTGACTCCACTTACGCCGAAGAAATGGGACCTTATGTCCAGAAACCAAAACTCACGACTGGTGCTGGAGATAACTTCAATGCTGGATTCGTCCTTGGTTTGTTGTTGGACCTCTCACCTGATCAAGCCTTGCTCCTAGGCATGTCGACCTCGGGGTTTTATGTCAGAAACGCCAGAAGTCCTCTTTATGAGGAACTGCCAGGGTTCCTCGCCGCTTGGGAAAGCAATCTCATCTGACCAAATGAAAACGCCCTTGATCGGGCGTTTTATCATCTAAGCCGTTGATAGTCTTCAATATAGTCGCGTTTGCCTTTCTCAGAAAGACCATAGACGCCCCGTTCAAGTCGTAGAAACCACCCATAGTGATTGTCATAAAGGATCTTTTGGGCCGTCATGATGGCCGTATCCCGTCTGATCTCTTTGACAGCCATTGGTCCCTCCAAGTCAAGAACCCGGGCAATCATCACCGCGTTCTCACGATACGCGGTCATCCGTTTGCCTTGGACACCACCAAGGACCTTGTTGTTTGCGCGGCTCTCAAACTCTGTCTTCAAACGGATGCGTTTTTTCTTTGATTGGCTTTTCACCCTGGTCATGTTCACATCGGTTGGATCATGAACAAAATGTGCCATCTCCCCACTCACGATCATCAGTCCCAGACCCAGACGGGAAAGCAATCGCTTGAGATCTTTCTTGTTTGCCTTATGGGCATCAAAAGCGGCTTTTGGTATCGCGATATAAACCTCATCAGCAATCCTTTGACGCTCGAT
>JAGYLU010000173.1 GCA_018400755.1 Acholeplasmataceae bacterium | reverse complement strand
TGACTTTCTTCAACGTGTCACCAAACCCATCCTCAATCGTGGTCTGGGTCACTGTATAGATGTAGCCTGATCCGTCAAGGTGCACATTGGAAACCGATGGCGGAATCTTCTTTGTGAGTCTGGCATTCTCATTGTTTCCATAGAGAAACTGAAGAACGTAGTCCATGAGACTGCCTCGCACCGGATTCGGGGCGAAAAAACTCAAGAAGCGGTTCTCATCATTGATCATCAGAAGACCATTATAAGATCCTTCTGAGACAACATACATCGTCAGGTTGTCGTCAACCGCAATCTTTTGGGGACGGTAGACAAAATCATTGATTCTGAGCACTGGCGAATCCGGTCTTGCAAGTGAATCAATCAGCGTGACCGAAAGCGTCTCCCGATCAAAGGCAAACCGGTGGATCCGGCCACTCTGGTTGTCTTCGGGTGCGCCATAATCGGCGACATAGATCACATGATCTCTCACAAACAAACCAGTGGGTGACATCAAGACATCTGAGCCAAACGACAACACAAAGTCATTCGTCTCATCAAAGATCAAGATTTCCTGATCTTTGGTATTCGCGACATAAAGCCAATCCATGTCATCTACAAACATATCCCTGGCTTCATTGAATCGTTGGTTGATGCCGAAAGTCCGAATCTCCTCGACGGGTTCATACGCATCTTTGGTAACTGTCAGCTCATCATATCGATTGGGTGTCCTGGTCACAAATGACGATTCCGCATGAACCACAAACGGTGTCGAAAGCAAGATTGAGAGCAGGACAAAGATCATCATCTTTCTCATGATTTCAACCCCGAATGCGCCATCGTGTTCATGACGTTTTTCTGAAGAATGACAAACAAGATGATATTGGGAACAAAGATGATCAAGGATGCAGCGGCAGCAATCCCCTGAGCGGCAATCGAAGACGTGCCCAGGGTCAATGTGCTGAAGTAATAGGGCAGTGTCTTCAACGCCTCATCGGCGATATAGAGTTGTGAGGTCTCAACGTTGTTCCAGACCGCCTGAAAGGCGAGGATCGCGATGGTGGCGATGGCTGGTTTGACCAGAGGCAACACAATCCGGTAATAAACCTGAAACTTGTTCGCCCCGTCAATTCGGGCCGCATCGTGCAGTTCTCTTGGAATCTGGTCCATGAATTGCTTGAGAAGAAAGACACCGACCGGCATCGCCAACAGGGGGACAACATGGGCAAAAAAGGTGTTGGTGATGCCCAAGGCGTTGATCACGATGTATCTTGGGACCGCGACCGCGACCGCCACGAACATGATGGCCACCTGGTTCGCGGCAAACAACCATTTCTTGATCTTGAAGTCCAAAAATGAGAATGAGAAGGCTGCTAGTGTCGACAACAACAAACTCAAAAAGATCACCAAGATGGCACTGAGCAAACTGTTGAAGAGATACCTCGAAAAGGGAATCCCCGACTGATCGCTTGCTTGCATCAGCAGTCTGAAGTTGTCAATCGTCAGACGACTTGCAAAAAACCTCGGCGGATACGCATAAAGTTCATCAAGGGGTTTGAACGCATGAAAGATGATGAACACGATCGGTAACGCCATCAACAAGAGAATCGGAAGCAGGAACACATAAAACTTGATCTGTGAGCGGTGCAACCGTTCAGGATTGATCATCGCGCCAAAATAACCACTTTTGTGTCGCTTGGGTTTCATTGGTTGTCACCCCCAAATAGCTTGTGGGCGACTCTTGAGAAAATCACGACGATCAATAACAA
>JAGYLU010000172.1 GCA_018400755.1 Acholeplasmataceae bacterium | reverse complement strand
TTCAAGATGGGATAGGGACAGATCGTCAAGATCGATGATCGTACAATACCTCTCGATCAGCAACTTGAAGTCGTCATCATTATGCGGATCGAGGTCGTTGGCATAGCGTTTCATCGTTTGTGTCCGGTAGATGAAATCCGGCGTGACCATGATCATCTCATCACGACGATCGGATACGTTGTCGGATGTCGTGATGAAGTGAAAGACGATTTCATCCCGATTCGTCGCGTCATACATTTCCATCTGGTCGACGGATTCGTTTTCTTCGTAACTGATCCGATTGGCCATGACGGCGTCCGTATCGATGATGAGACGGTCGAAGATCGCTTCGATCGTTTCCTCGTCCAGATCCTCTTCCCGGTTACACCCGACAAGCATGATCGTCATGAGGCAGAGAAAGCTCGATATCAATAATCGTTTCATTGTTTTCTACTCCTCAGTCGAATCAACGACTTTGTCTTTGATCCGGTCGAGATCTGTGAACCAGAACGTGACGTGATACCCGTAATCCACGTTTCCCTGTTCCAAGTCCAAGTTTTGGACATGGAAAACCATGTAGAAAAGACCCGTAAAACGCTCGCTTCCACCATCGTCATAGGAACCCGTATGAATCGCGAATAACGGAGCACGGTCTTCTTGAGCACGGATATAGTCCGTTGAAAACATGACAAGCCAGATCATGAAAATCGTGAACAAAACGATTTTCGTTTTTCTTTTCATGAATATTCAGACTCCTTTCGGACAATCAGTGAAACATACACACAAAACCTCAAACCGGTTTTCAAGTCTTTCACGTTTAGGGACAAAACCGGTCATCCTCATGCGGATCTTCGGGTTCGTCTTGACGTGACGCGGAGAAACTCAAGAACGAATAGATCATGAAAACAACGACTAAAACACTTACAAGAACCTCCATGATCTACGATCATCCTTTCTCGGATTCCCTAAATCGTCAAATCGGATTGTTCGGGTCACAACAATCCCTAGAATCCTGTTATGTTTCCCGTCTTGGACATGATTCCTAGAATTGTGAATGAAGCGCGATCTGCCAGTCGAACAAGCTTTGATCCGATTGTTCTTCGACGAGCGGATCGGCATGATCGCGTGCATGACATCAGCCGTTCTATGCTTTGGAAACCAAAAGACTCACACTTTCATCTTGTGAACTCTTACGCACGAATATTTTGATCAAGAATATCCATAAAAGAGATACGATCAATCTTTCAAAACTTCGTTTTAAGTCCATCATTGTTTGCTAAAAATTATACGCTCTGAATACCTTTTTTTCTTCATTCATAATGAGTCCACATTCTAATGATAATGACTGCATGATGTTCTATGTCTATTTTATAAATTAACCTATGCTGTCTATTGATCCTTCTTGAATATGCACCTGTTAAATCACCAACCAACTTTTCATAAGGTGGCGGTTTTTCAAAAGGATTTTTTCGGATCACTTCAATCAAGTTTTTAACTTTTTGATCTAGATTTGCTTGTTTAAGTCTTTTAATATCTTTAATAGCATGTTTTGTATATCTGACTTCATACATATGAAACTACCACTTAACTTTGTCTTCAGCAATCGTTTGTTCGTAAGTAGTTTTAAGACCATCAGTAATTGTCTTCTTATATGATTCATTTGAACTTAAATATAGTGTTTCAAGAAGACTTCTATATTCATCTTCAGAAATCATGATGACATTGCCGTTTTTTGTGTTGATGTTTATTTCAACACCATTTTCAATTGCCATCTCTGCTAAC
>JAGYLU010000171.1 GCA_018400755.1 Acholeplasmataceae bacterium | reverse complement strand
CCTTGATGACAAGGATCTGATGACACTCGCGACATCAGATGAGGTCATGAAACTCTCAAGAAGAGATATGCCTTATGCAATCTCAAAAAAGATCCACGGCGCGACGACCGTTTCCGCAACCATGATCATGGCCCAGATGGCCGGCATCAAGGTGTTCGCGACCGGTGGCATCGGTGGAGTCCACCGCGGCGCGGAAACGTCTTTTGACATCTCTCGGGATCTGAGGGAGTTTGAGACCGCCGATGTGTTGGTCGTGACCGCCGGCGCGAAGGCGATTCTTGATTTGCCCAAGACCCTTGAAGTCCTCGAGACCAACGGGGTTGAGGTGATCGGTTATCAGACTGATCTCTTTCCGGCATTCTATTCACGGGAAAGTGATCTCAAAGTGCCATTGAGGCTCGATAGTCCTGAGGCGGTCGCTGCCCTGATGGCAGCCAAGTGGACCATGGGTCTAAGAGGCGGCATCATCCTGGCCAATCCGATCCCTGAAACCGATCAGATCAGCAAGGAAGAGATAGACCAAGTCATTGACCAGGCCATCAGAAACGCAAAGACCGATGGCATCTCAGGCAAGGAGACAACACCTTATCTTCTGAAGACCATCGTCCAAATGACCGAAGGCAAAAGCCTTAAGGCCAACTTGGCTTTAGTCAGAAACAATGCCCGCCTCGCGGCCTTGGTCGCGAAGGCTTACGCGCGTCATCAAGAAACAGTCTGATCGTATTCATCCTCAAGAAACCGTAAACGTTTTACATCATATCAACCGGCTTCAATCACACTGATTTCTAGTATAATGGAACTAGTCGTTTTTTGAAATGAGGACATCACTATGGATATATTCAAGAAGTGCACAGCCTTTGACGCTGCCAAAAAAGCCCGCGAAGGCGGGTATTACCCATACTTTCACGAGCTGGAAAGCAAACAGGATACGGTTGTCATCATGGAAAACAAAGAGATGATCATGATCGGATCAAACAACTACTTGGGACTGACCTCTCATCCCGATGTCATCAAGTCATCGGTTGAGGCGGTCTTGAAGTATGGGACCGGGGTCTCAGGCTCAAGGTTTTTGAATGGTACCCTTGACCTTCACCGGGAACTAGAAGATGAGCTTGCCCGCTTTTTAAGGAAAGAGGACGCGACCATCTTTGGAACAGGATTCCAAAGCAATCTCGCGATCATCTCCGCGATTGCCGGTCGAAATGACATCATCTTCTCTGACAAGGAAAACCACGCCAGCATCTATGATGCCATCAAGCTCTCTTATGCCGCGATGGAACGCTACAACCATAACGACATGGATGACCTTGAAAAGAAACTCAAGGCTGCCGATCCAAAAAAAGGATTCATCATCGTGACCGATGGCGTGTTCTCAATGAGTGGTGATATCGCCAATCTGCCGGAGATTGTGAGACTGGCCAAGATTTATGGCGCACGGGTCATGGTCGATGACGCCCATGGGTTTGGTGTCTTGGGCAAGACCGGTCGGGGCACAGCCGAACACTTCGGGCTTGAAGACGAAGTGGATATCATCATGGGGACTTTTTCTAAATCACTTGCCAGTCTTGGCGGTTATGTCGCCGCGTCTTTTGATGTTGTCGACTACATCCGTCATAATTCGAGACCTTATATCTTCTCAGCCGCCATTCCACCGGCGAACACAGCGGCCGCGCTTGCGGCCTTGAAGATTCTTGAAGCAGAACCAGAACGCGTCAAGGCACTCAATGATATCGCTGATTACATGCGGGAAGGACTCAAGAAACTTGGTCTTCAGATCAAGGACTCGAAGACACCAATCAT
>JAGYLU010000170.1 GCA_018400755.1 Acholeplasmataceae bacterium | reverse complement strand
AAAAAAACGTTCGATGAGGTCTTCGCGCTCCGCGCCGAGGAACTCCAACTCGGTTTTCTCAAAATCCTGCGGGGCACACACATGAAACAGCAAGCGGACCGCCATGGATATGTCTATGATGATCATGCCCCTTATGAAATCAAATCCAACTCATATCTGACCGCCGCCGAACTTGATAAGATCCGTCTTGCCGAACAGACGCTCAACACCTACTGGAACAAACATTTCATGACGGATACGATTGAAACCGTAATGGAACAAGTCGAAAGTCCGTTCGAATGGTTTTTGCGCTTCGGGCGCCACCATGTGATGAACCATTGGTCCTTCCACCGCTACCAGCTCCACGATTTGTTTCAGCGGTTGGTCGATTTCGTCCGGCAAACAATGCCGCAACAGGCCATAGCGATCGAGGATGCGGCGAAAAAAGACTATCTTGCCCACCATGCGATCAAACCCAGGCGTTGGTGGGCTGAACCGAAGAACAAAAATCATGTACTGCGCGCCTATCACGTATCCCATCCGGACACGAACCTGGATGCATTATACAAATATGCCATGGTCGTCCCCGTCTCGGACGGTCATCTGATTGCCATTTATCATCCGGACAAAACAACCATCAACCGATTCATCCCGGAGTCATGAACCTAAGGATATCAAAAAAGAACCGATCACCGGACGTGTCTTTTCAGACATCCGGACGATCGGTTTTTTCTTTAAAGGAAGATAAGAACCAAGCCATTTGGTTTCTTATCTATGTTTCTGTCAATGAAAGCTAGCAGGAAGTCAATATTACTCGTCGTCAACCGGGATGACCTTGAAATGGTAATTCCCCTCAGCTTCGAGATAGGTGGCTTCATCTTCATCAAGCAAAAACGTGTGTCCCATGTAAGTATATGTGAAATGACGGTCCGTGATGTCGGAAAGCGAACATGACAGGCAACCATCGATGATTTTTGTCCTTAAGGCTTCAATGCTCTTTGCGACATCACCGGACGGAAACGTGAAATATGCATCCACCACTTCGCCTGAGTCATCACGGATGCTGTGGACCGAGGGAAGACGTTCAATCATGAGACGGACACTCGTCTCGGAAAGATGGCTGACTTCAATGATGTTGCCGTCATCATCTCTGTAATGGGTTGTCCCGTCAACATCGCCGCCCCAGGAAATTTCCGTGCAGTATGTCTGTAAATCAGACACGATGTATTCAAACAGCGTTTGTCCGTCAAAACCATCACTCTGGATGGTGGCTTCGCGCATGATCAAATGATCATAGTAATCAGAAGTCCCATACCGATAGGTGACATCTTCCGGAAAATCAAAGGAAAACAGATAATAGACGTTACCGTCAAACTGGTATCTCTCATGTAACCATGTCATGATGTCATCGAGTTCATTGAGATAGAAACCCATGTCAAGATAGGTGCTGATCGTCGCTGTGTAACCTGTCGTTGTGGTATCTGTCGTCGTGGTGGATGTCATAGACGAAGAAGACTCCGTGCATCCGGTCCATGTGATAAAGAACGATAACAACAATATAACACAAATTCCTTTTTTCATGAAAATCTCCTTTCATGCATCATGGATCCCGATGATTTGATCGAAGCGATTGCCTCCTTCGATGAATCTCAATACATGAAAATTATCATTACTGATTTCCCAATCCATCACGGAACAGGGCAAACATCAATCTGACAATCAGGATGGGTTCAAGTGTTGTTTGATTTGGTCAATGTCATTCCGTGAAAACAACTTCTTTGATGTCATATTGAAAAATATCCCGGTTTCTCCATACCTGGCAC
>JAGYLU010000017.1 GCA_018400755.1 Acholeplasmataceae bacterium | reverse complement strand
TGACGGCACTGACCGACAAAGAGAGCAAATATCTATGTTATGAGCTTGGGGCCGAGGATTACCTCATCAAGAACTTCGATATGCAAGAGCTTTTATACAAAATCGACGTCACAAAAAGGAACATGATCCAAGAGGAGATCAGAATTGGCGATATCGTTGTCGATATCAAAACCCGGAAAATGGTTTGTAACAACAAATCAGTTGATTTGCCTCATAGTCAGATTGAAGTGCTCAGATCGCTTTTTCAAAGCTTCAATCAAAACACGTACCTCTCAAAAGAGGACATGGTACCCTTGGATATGGGTGATATCGATGGAAGTGCAAGAGTTCAAAATCTGATTGCCAGACTTCGTAAGAATCTCTGGGATGTGAATTGCGAGAAGGTCATGATCGAAACCATCTATGGAGTGGGTTATCGATTGGTTATCTTGTCATAAGAAGAGGGTGCGCATGTGAATCGAATCGAAAAGAAACGGTTGGTTCAATTTATTTTTTTAACACTATTGACAACCCTGATCATACAGACCACTTTCAACGGGATCAATCAATTGACCACAAGATCCATCATAGCCGAACAAGGTGTTCTAAGTGGCCACGACATTGATGACAGACTCTATGTGATCAAGGGACTCGAGGAAAGTGATGGTTCCGTTGTCTTTACGATTGAAACGGATCAGTCACTCAGTGTTGTTGTGCATAACCTCACCTATCCGCATGACTTGTTGATCGATGGCGTATCGGTTACCACTGAAAGCGATGGTTATCATTGTTTTCAAGTCAGCGAAGGCGATACCACCGTTGAACTCTCTGGAATAGGTGTCGAACACTCTTTTTTCTTTGTCTCAAAAACCAACACCATGAAGGATTATCTGGAACTTCGCACCCTGATCAATGCGTTTATGCTGTTCTTACATCTGCTTGTCCTGATTGGCTGCCTCATTGCCCTTTATACGGGGCAATTCAGGCGCGTTTCCACCATCCTTCTCATCTATGTCCTTTCTTCAATGATCAAGGGCATCAATCTCGGGGAATTCTCAGTGATTGAAAACGCCCTCGGCATGAGCCTTGCCTCCTATCATGTGATCGATGGCATCACCACAGCAATCAACAATATCCTTCCCATTTATGTGCTACTACTCTTGTTTGACATCCATCTGAAGAAACCATTTTTGGTCTTGTTGGGCCTTTTAACTATTCCCTTTTTGGTCTTTTCACAAAATCTATTGGTGCAGTTTCAAGTCGGTCATATGATTGTCAGCATCATGGTCTTATCCATGACCATCCTGATTTTGGCCTATGGTTATGTCAAAGAAAAGAAAGCCGCACTTGCCATCATGATTCTAAGATCGGTGTTTCTGGTCTTTTCGACCACTTACTTGACGGTCATCAGGAGCGCCCCCCCCATCAGCAATCTGGTCTTCTTTTTCAATTATGCCTACCTTGGTGCGACGATCTACTTCATCGGTATCCTAGGGGTTGTGATTGCTTTCTATCTTCGGCACAACCGTGATTTGGCAATCAAGGAAAAGGAATACGAGAGAGTGATGTTGCTCAAGGGACTAGGGCACGATCTGAAACATCCCGTCCTCACCGCCAAACTCAACAATCAATTTCTTCTTGAGGGTGATTTGAAAGAGGCAGAAAAAGAAAGTGTGGAGATTACCTTGAAAGCGCTTGGCCGACTAGATAAAATGATTGAAAACATCAATGACTATTTCAATCAACCAAACAAACCATCCATGTCGGAAGCCACATCTTTGAAGAGCGCTTTGAAGCGAATCGAAGCCAGCCACAAAAATCAATCCGATCATCTGCTTGTTATCAGGTATTCTAATGAAGACTGTCTCATCAATATCAACCCCATCAATTTCAACAGGATTATTGATAACCTGACGGATAACGCCTTCAAATACAACACTGCTGATAAAACGGTCATAATCGCTTATGACCTATCAGAAGAAGACGTCCTCATTACCGTTGAAGATCGCGGCATTGGATTGGATCAGCATGAGCATCAGAAAGTCTTTGATATTTTTTATCGAGGCGAAGAAAACCGGAGCATTGAAGGCCTTGGCATCGGTCTCAGTGTCGTGAAGCAATTGGTTGAAAGCGCCGGAGGTAAGATTTGGGTTCACAGTCAAAAGCACGTTGGAACAATTTTCTCGATGAGGTTTCCGATCAACAAATCATGACACTCATCCAATTCAGTGTAAACCTATCAATTTTGATAGGTTTTCTTTTTTTCAACCATCAATCCAGTAGAATGATGATGAGCATACCCTAGAAAATTCAATGGGATTCATTGAAAGGATGGATGACTATGAAACAAAAAGTGATGATGTTGTCTTTGGTTGTTGTTATATGCCTGTTGCTTGTCTCCTGTGCTGAGGATGACTTAGGAACGCCTGATTACGCCAATCCTGAGTCTTGGATCACGGCCTTCGAAACTGATTTGGCAGTGGATGTCTTCTATGTCTATCCTACCGTCAGCAACAATGACTCAGGAAATATGGATATCAGCAACGCTGATGAACGCGCTTTGGCCCAAGGGATTTATGATGCCCAGGCCTCAGTGTTTGAAGGAAGTGCCAATATCTATGCACCTTATTATAGACAAATGTCCACCGGAGCGAAGATCCCCGATGATCCCAATGTATTGGCAACGGACCTAGATGAGTTTAAAATTGGTGTCGGGGACGTCAAAGCCGCTTTCCAATATTATATCGGGCATCTGAATCAGGGTCGCCCCTTCATCCTGGCCGGTCACAGCCAGGGAACCATGGCGTTGATTGAGCTGATCAAAGATGTGTTTGGAACTTCTCAGACATTAAGGGATCAACTGGTCGCTGCCTATCTGATCGGTTACACGGTGACCAATGAAGATCTGGCATTGTCTGGATTGACAGCGGCACAAAATGAGATGGATACCGGTGTGGTGATCACCTTCAACACCCAATCGGTCACCTCGGCGGGTGGTCCCATGCTCATGGAAGGGGCCAATTGTATCAATCCCCTGAACTGGAAGACAGATGGAACGCCCGCTGAAGCGAGCCTCAACCTCGGGGCCGTCTTCTATGATGACGCGACCGGGGCCTTTCAAAGGGAAGTCCCCGAATACGCTGGCGCGGTCATTGATCTTGAAACGGGTGCACTGACCACGACGATTCCCGATCAACTTCAAATCGGACCCTATTCCGAAGGTGTCTATCACCGTTTTGACTATGCTTTTTGGTATCGTAATCTTGAAGCGAATATCAAGGTCAGGATCAGGGTCTACTTGGCAAATGCAAGTGCACCAGCCGCACCTGACTACACAGAGACTAGATCATGGGTTTCAAACCCCGAGACCTTGACCAAACCCGTTGATGTGTTCTATGTCCATCCCACCATTTACAAAGGGCTAGACCCGGTCAATATGGATACGTATGATCCTGACATGCGGGCATTTGCAAATGGGTTGTTAACCGCGCAAGCAGGTGTCTACTCACCACATGCGAATGTGTTCGCACCTTTTTATCGCCAACAATCAGCGGCAACCCAAAGCATGGCAGCAAACAATGACGGAAATGATGCCTTTTCAGATCCGATTTTCAGAATCGGGTATAACGATGTTGAACGGGCATTTGATTATTATATCGAACACCTGAATGAGGGAAGACCATTCATTCTGGCAGGACACAGTCAAGGCTCGATGGTCGTCATCGAGTTGCTTAGAAATCGGTTTGATGATCCGGTCTTGCAAAACCAGCTTGTCGCTGCTTATCCGATTGGCTATTCGGTCACCACCAAAGATCTAGAAGCCTTTCCATGGATCAGGCTTGCTGCCGGCGAAACCGATACCGGAGTCATCATCACCTTCAACACCCAAGGACCAAACGCTGGTGCGTCCCCGGTGCTTCTCGTAGGGGCGGTTGCCATCAACCCCTTGAATTGGAAGACCGATGCGACACCGGCTGGCAGAGATGCGCATCTTGGAGCGGTTTTCTTTCATGATGAGACTGGACAATGGATTGAAAACGTACCTGAATTTGCAGGTGCTTACATTGATACGAATACAGGTGCGCTGATTGTGACGGATATGCAGCCAGTTCTATCAGATGAGGTTGATCTCGTCGATCTTGGTCGTTGGTCTGATGAGGTTTATCATATGTATGACTATGCATTTTTCTATGAGAACATCAAAGAGAATGTCGGTAAGCGTATTGAGGCATATCTCGCAGACCAATCATAGGGAAGCACAAAGCAATTGAGACGCTTTGATAAGTAGATATTCGTCATAATGATTCAAGGCTTGATACGATTTGATATCGGGATCAAGCCTTTTTCTTTTGCTGGAAATTTTCTTGAGGTATAGACTCTTTTGCCAGGTATAGGGCAATCCAACAATCCTACAAGTATATGTGTAGAATATAAGCGATAAAGCTATTTCCAAAACGGACACAAGTCACCAGAGTGAGATTGCCATGTTGTCGCAAAAAGTATATAATAATAGCGACAAAGGAGTGATAGTGTGAATAACGACAAATCGCTTGCAAAAAGAATAAAGAAAGAGATGAAACGGAAGAAATTCAGTGCTTTCACTGCAAAGGACTTCATTGATTTGGGTCATATCAAGACTGTAAACAAAGTCCTTGAAAGGATGGAGACAAATCAAGAGATAAGACGTATTATTTCAGGCGTGTATGACATTGCTGAATATAGCAGCGTAATAAAAGAATATGGGGCACCATCGATTGGTGGCGTGGCTCAGGCATTGGCCAGAGCTCATAACTGGAAGATATGTCCTAGCGGCACGAGCGCATTGAACTATCTTGGACTTTCAAGTCAAGTTCCAGCACAATATATATATGTCAGTTCCGGTCCATATAAGATATATGCGATTGGAAATATAGACCTGATTTTCAAACATACCAATAATCGATTGATTTATGAGTCATCCGAGGATACAGCTCTATTGGTTCAGGCGATTAAAGCTCTTGGGAGAGGAAATATCACAGAAAATCACGCTGAAAGACTTAGAGAGAAATATGATGAATCCACCAAAAGAAGAATTCTGAATGAATCAAAACAGTCTACTGCGTGGATCTATGAATCAATAAGAAGAATGTTCGAGGTGTGAATATGCATGAGTTGGCAAAGTTGAGAGATCAAGATCGCGAATTGATCTTTAGAAATACAGCAAGCAAAATGAAAGTGAATGAGGCGATTATTGAAAAGGATTTTTGGGTTGTATTGGTGCTGGACTACCTGTTCAACAAATCGTAATTCAAGAAGGCATTCACATTCAAAGGAGGAACCAGTTTATCAAAAGGATACTCGCTAATCAGACGATTTTCAGAAGATATTGATTTAATCCTTGATTGGACAGTTTTCGGTATTCCTGGAAATGAACCTTATGAGGCAAGAAGTAAGAATATGCAGATCAGATACAATCAAGAAATGAATGAAAGAGCCGCTGTGTTCATCAAAAAGACATTACTTGATGAGATTAAAACCGGATTAGGTGATCTGCTAGACTTTGATGTGGACATGGAGTGCGATAAAAATGAGGAGAACCTTATCGTCTTCAAATATCCAAAGTTGTATCGAAATGATGTAATCTTAAACACAATAAGACTTGAGTTTGGGTCACTGGCAGCATGGACACCATCAGAAGTGATCAAGATAGTCCTTATATCAATGACTATTATCCCAATATCATGAACCAACCGTATTTCAAGAATAGAAAAGAGAAAATCAAACCATATGGTCAGATGGTTGATGTCTTTGATGGACAAATGCATGTGTCTAGGATGGGAGACGGCAAACACACCATTGTTTGTCTTTCAGGCCTTGGGATCGGACTGCCGTCTGCGGACTTTGGTCCTCTTATGCGTCGGTTAAGTCAAACACATACCGTGGTCTCAGTTGAGTATTTTGGTGTTGGATTCAGCAGTCAGACGAAACGGCCACGGACAGCACGCCATTATGTTGAAGAAATCCAAAGTGCACTTCAAAACGCCAAGCTCAATGCTCCATATGTCTTGATGGCACATTCCTTTTCAAGTGTCTATTGTGAGTTCTATGCCTCAACATATCCCGATGAAGTCAAAGTGATCATCTCCTTGGATGGAACCTCGACGGCCTATATTGGTGCTGACATGCCGAGCTTTGTCAAGAAATTGCTCGTTGTGGCAAAGTTCCAACAAGCCATAGGCCTCACATCGGTTCTGGCACCCCTTGTCACCAACAAAGGGAAACTTCTCAGATTGGGGTATTCAAAAAAAGAGGTTGACGATATCCTCTCATACGCGGGATTTGCCATAAACAATAACATCTTGGATCAGATTTCAGGGATGACCGATTGCATTAAGGAGACGAACGTCCTTCCTTATCCAAAGCGGGTCCCCTACCTCAAAATCATCTCAAGGAAAACCTATGAGACCAAGAACAAGCAAATCAACATGTCACCACAATCGTATCAGAAAGAACATCTCGCCCGAATCGGCGAGCACGCGGCATACATGATTCTTGATGGTTCGCATTTCATCTATCTTCATCAGGTCGATCGGATCTCTGATATCACAAACGGACTATTGGCTGAACTGGATCTGTAGCCATGAGCCACATGATGATCTCGTGACCAGGGATCTAACAACCATTTAGGCATGACAGAAGAAAAGCCCAAGGGACGTGCAAAGACGATGGAAATCAGACAAATGACCAAGGAAGACTGCGCGCATATGATTGATATTGACGCGTCACAATATCTTCACAAGGCATGGAGAGATGTTAAGGGATCTCGAAAGCTGATTGTGATTGACTATTTGGATCGCACTTGGCCAAATGGGTATGACACCCATTACAAGAAGGCCTTGCACAGCGTGGAACACGGGATTGTGCTTGGGGCATATGAACCTGGACGTCTCATTGGAATATTGTGTGTTCACCCCATGGAAAAGTGGCGGGCATTTGACGACGCACTCCTTGATCAGTTATTTATCTCAAAACAGTACAGAGGACAAGGGATTGGAACCAGACTGTTTGATGAGGCACTCAATAGAATCAAGGAATGGCCAATCCATAGATTGGTGATCAGTGCCGGTTCAACCGAAGAAACGGTTGCATTCTATCAGTCTTTGGGATGTCGGGAAATCAAGGATTTGCATCAAGGATTGTATGAGGAAGACGCAAGGGATATTCAACTTGAGTATGTCATAAAAAAATAGAGACAGCCGGGTGACCGCGACTGCTCTGCATCATGAAGTGTTTCATGACAGAATAGAGACATATGATCCACATTCCAAAACTGTAAGGAGCGATGGTGGTTGATTGTTCAATGGTGTATAGAAGCGTTAAGATTTGTGCTTGAGATTCCTCTTATCTTGATACATCGCCTGATCAGCCATATGAATCGTCTCTACCAAGGTCTTGATAGGGGTCATGCTTGATCGCATAACCTATCGATATCGATAAGAAAATGCCTTCAATTGAAATGGACTCGACTTGTTTGATGATGGTTTGAATCATATCTTTGGCTTGTGTCGCTTCCGTATTCGGCATAAACAACAAAAACTCATCACCACTGCGCCTAATGACAAGATCTTCTTGTCGCTTGATCGCCTCAATTTCCGCTGCCAAGAAATAGATTGCACGATCGCCCGCATCATGCCCATGGGTATCGTTGATGATTTTTAGGTTGTCCATATCCATCATGACGACGACCAAAGGACATTGTTTTCCCAATGTCGATCTTCTAATAGTTGATTCAGATATGTTCGATTATAAACACCTGTTAAAGCGTCATGATAAGCTCAAATACTGTAATTCCATTTGCTGTTGTTGATATTTGACTTCGACTCGGACAAAAATGGATGAAAGATCGGATAAAGCGCTAAGACCAGCCCTAAGTAGCCTTGAATCCAAAGAGATCCAAACAGTTGCTGTTTCCACGATTCCAATAGAAAAGGTCCAACGAATATCACGAGGTAGCATTGATATGAGCAAGATGGACATAGGCTTCTCTTGACGTAGACCATGTTTATAAAAGATTTTAGCCGTTGAAGCATAATAAACAAAATCCCTATAAGATAGAGAACGCCATTAAAGGTATTCAGTATTGGGGGAATAGGGAAAGAATACTAAGGATGAAAATCGTTAGAAAGTAAAAAAAACCACTCATGAAGGCTATGTTTCAGTTGATATAATTGTTTGGCACCTCGATATAAAGAGTAGGCAGAAGCAGTGCTTGATTCAAAGATAATGTCGGGATGGCAACCCTTTCATCATTGGCATAAACCATGAGGGATAGATTAGAAAGAAATATCAGAAAATATAGAAGGGAAAAACGCCTCAGATAGTTTTGTTTAAAGATATGACCCATGAGTAAAAGTATGAAAAATATGAGAGCACTACCAATGGAAAAAGTTGCAAGTATAACACCAGCATCAGACATATCTGATTACCTCGCATAGCATTCTATATAGATATCATACCTTAATAGTCAAAATAATGTTACAAATACTATAAATATCCACCTTGTGTCATGCGGTGTATTTTCTTGCTGTCGTTCATTATCAATATCGCATCAATCATTGCAATGATTGTTTTGATTATCGAGTTATTGTTTGCCTAATAGATATGAATGAACTCACGCCCGGTAGGAACACTATTCGAATTATCGGAAGAATACAAACAGCCCTAAATCTGAAAAGAAACGGAGTTGACGAGGTGTGACGATGAACCGAAGAGATTAATGCTGTATCGACGATTTTTCTTTCGCTGATGGCAGCAGGGGACGCATAGTGTTATATGCGGAGATTTCTTTGGTTTCAAAAATTATATGTTTTCGCCGTTGTTTCCGTGGAACATCAGGCAATCAGACATTTTGTTCAGAATTGAGAATAGAAAGGAATTGCACAATCTCGCAAAGTGGAAGCAGGAGAATACTTGACTAATCCTTGCTTTGTCAAAGGTTTGTTCGGTGACCAAAGAACGGATCTAGAAATCGAATTCCATATTTTTCCGCAACTGTGAAAGAAAGAGATAAATTCCCATCGGCGATGACTCTTTTGAGTCATTTCGGTTTGTCGGAGCGAGTCGGGCAAAGAAAGTGGGTCGCATTATGCAGGACGTTAAAAAAAGAGATTGTTTGAGTCGGGAATATGACTTTTGCTCCATGCCGATGACAAAGATGAAGTGGCGAAAAGCACTGAAAGAAGATTTTCTGGATTTCCAACTCGCTGATGGTATTTCAGCTTGAGACGACATCATTCTCGGTACCCGCAATGGAATCATGAAAGGACTGTAAAGTTCAAGCCAATAATGATTACAGAATTGTTAATATGCTGAAACAACGGTTTTTCAACTTATCCGGCTATGCTAAAATACACTTGAATCAATCCTGCTAAGGAGATTGAAATGACAAAACTGTTTTCTGGCATCATCGTCCTTGCAATCACGCTTGTTCTCGTGTCATGTACCAGTGGCATCGTTGATTTCGATGCCCTTTTTGACGAGTTGATGGCATCGGTTGTCGCCGAAGGGGATACATATGAGATGGTGACACAGGATTTGTTGTTCGCTACTCGGTCTGGTATCCTCACGAGTGCCACAATCACCTGGGAGACCGATCGCCCCGATGTTGTTTTGTATGACGGAACAGTGATCAGACCGGAGACCGACCCAGTGATGGTGACGGTAACACTGTCCATCATTGTGGGACTTGAAAGGCGAACGCGGACATTTGAAGTCACGGTCCTTCCGACAGCAACTTTTTTGGTCACCTTTGATATTGACGGTATGACCACATCGGCGGATGTGCCATACGGGCGCTCCGCTCCACTTCCCGAGGTTGGTCTCTCAAAGGCCTTCGAGTTCATCGGATGGAGAATCGATGGGACAGATGAGATCTATGTCCCCCTGACCCCCGTCACATCCGCTCTCACCTTGATTGCCGTCATTGTCAACAGGACCTATACCGTGACCTTTGACAGCACAGGGGGGACTGACGTCTTGGGATTTGAAGACGTCATTCACAGCACAACCCTTCAAGATATTCCGATTCCTGAAAAAGATGGATACACATTTATTGGTTGGATCTTTATCGATCGGTGGGGCAACGAACAGCTGCTTGTTACCAATCGGACCATCATCAATCATGACATCCATGCCAAAGCGCGTTGGGTGAAAAGATAACCTTATTAAAACAAAGGAGACTAGACATGCACAAATCGATTTCCAGATTGCTTATGGTGCTGTTCATCTTGGCTTTCGGACTTGTCACAAACGACATGTTCGTCCGAGCTGACAGCCACACCGAAGACATCACGATCACATATGTGGTCAGCGAAGAGGCCCTACCGGGTCTTGAAGGGACCATCATTGCCCCTGATCCCTTCACAGGACCTGTTGGGACAGTGATCCATCATATTCCGACGCTCAGCTCGGCCGTTTACTCGTTTCTCGGATGGGTTCATTACGTCGATGGCGAGCAAGTGACACTCAAGAAATATGATGTCATCGAAGAAGACATCACCGTATTCGGTCAATGGCAACTCACGCCCCGGGTCGTGACATATGACCTTGATGGCGGAGAAAACGATCCGGAAAACCCCTACATCGTCTATGCCAACGAGACCTATGAACTGAACGACCCTTCTCGTTACGGTTATACGTTTGCCGGATGGAGTCTTGGCGGACAGACCGTCACGTCTCTCGAATCGGTCACCAGAAGCGTCACCCTGACAGCGACATGGTTGGCGGTCGATGTGGAACTGACCTTGCATTACGACAACGGCCAGGCCGACGGAACCGTGACCGTCCCGTTTGGTGGAACATACGAACTCGCCGATCCCGTGAAGACAGGATACGACTTCGCCGGTTGGACATATGAAGAAGAGGCTTTCGCGTCCTCGGGCGACGTGACATTCGCGGAAGCGAGAACGCTTGTCGCGACATGGACACCATCGACCGACACCGCCTACAATGTCGTCATGCATACCGAAAACCTCCTCGATGATGACTATCAGACATCAACGACAGGGTACACCGGAACGACCGGTGAAACCGTGACATTGACCCCTGTGACACCCGCAGGTTTCGTCTTGAACACGGAACTTTCGGTTCTTGAAGGTATCATTGCCGCTGACGGTTCTCTCGTGCTCCACGTCTATTTCGACCGTCTGACATACACCGTCGACTTCCTTGACGAAAGCGACCAACTGATCGATTCACAGATAGTCAAGTACCAAGGATCCGCGACAGCTCCGGTCTACGAAAAGACAGGATACCAAGTATCCTGGAACACAGCTGAGTTCACCAATGTCACCGCGGATGTCCAGACCAGTGTCATCTTGACTGTGAACCAATACACCATCAGTTTTGATTCGAATGGCGGTTCAACCGTTCAGGGTATCACTCAGGATTATGGAAGCGCCGTCACCGCTCCTGAAGACCCAACAAGAGAAGGGTATACGTTCATAGGCTGGGATCAGAGTGTTCCCGGAACCATGCCTGCTGAAGATGTTATCCTGACGGCAACATGGCAGATCAACGCATACACCATCAGCTTTGATTCGAATGGCGGTTCAGCTGTTCAGGACATCACCCAGGATTATGGAACCACCGTCACCGCTCCTGAAGACCCAACAAGAGAAGGCTATACGTTCAGTGGTTGGGATCAGAATGTTCCTGAAACCATGCCCGCTCAAGATGTCGAGCTTACAGCAGTTTGGCAGGTCAACCAATACACGGTCAGCTTCGCTTCTGAGACCGGTGAGACATTTGATGATCTCACCGTCACTTATGACAGTGCTGTCGGAAGCCTTCCGACACCGTTGCAAGCTCCGACCAACAAGGTCTTTCAGGGTTGGTCATATGACGGTGTGAGCTATGATGCCAGCACGGTTTACACGGTGGCGGGAAACATCACCCTCGACGCTGTCTTCGTTGCTCCCGAAGATGTTCAATACAGTGTCCAGTATCGTTTTGAAAACGAACTTGGAGAGTTCATTGTTGACGCTTCCCGGACCCTTACCCTGACAGGGACAGCCGGAGATTCAGTCACAGCCCCGGCACTCACCGAGATTCCAACCGGATTTGAACTCGTTGGCACTCTCCCTGAAGGGATCGTCAGTCTTGAGGGTCTTGTGTTGGTTGTTGATTATGGCAGGATGGTTTATACCGTGACATTCAACTATGTCGAGAATGACCTATCGGTCTCAAGCGATGTCTTGGTCAAACACGGACTTGATGCCGATGCCCCGGAGGCCGACGGCAAATCATACTATATTTTTACCGGATGGGATGCGGACATCACCAATGTGACGTCATCATTTGCCACTCATGCCCTTTATGAGGCGATCGTCTACGCGATCTCCTATGAATTGAATGATGCCTTGTCAAATGATCCGGCATCTTTTGAAGGCGCACCTGTGTCTTATACGGTTGAAACCGGTGTGATGCTTGTCAGTCCTTCCCGCCAGACCTTCGTCTTTGATGGATGGTATCTTGAAAATGACTTCTCCGGCACATCGATTGATGAGATCGTGACCGGTGCAACCGGTGATCTCACCCTCTATGCGAAATGGAGTCCTGTCACCTTCACCGTGACATTCTCATATGATGGAACGATCTCGGATGTCGTTGTCGAGATTTACGAGACAGTCGATGCTCTAGATTTCCCGGTTGTCACCGCACCTGAAGGAGAAGTGCTTCTTGGCTGGTACTACCTTGATGACGGCGTTGAATACGCCTTAACCTCAGAAACGCTCGTTGTCTCAGATCTTGATGACGTCTATCCGGTGTTCGTACCGGCTGTCACTGTCACATTCATCGATCAGAATGACCAAACCATTCAAAGTGATCTTCTTATAGTCGGTTCAGCCATAGATGAGCCGGCACTGCCAGTTGAAGACGGATATGACATCGTCTGGGACCAGAGCGTTCCGGCACTTGCGACAGCCGATCTGACCATTACCGCGGTTGCTACTCCGGTTGTCTACACGATCACCTATCTCGGTCTTGAAGGTTCTTCCAACAGCAACCCCGCGACATACACCATTGAATCCTCACTGATCAGTCTGGTTGACCCAGGCACACGTGAAGGATATGCGTTCCTTGCTTGGTCTGATGCGCTTGAAGGTGGCAATCAAGTGGTTGAGATTGCCGCTGGCTCAGTTGGCGATCTGACCCTTTACGCGACTTGGGAAGAGGAACAGGCAGGCACAACATTGATTGAGACATTGACATCTTTTCCAGCCACCGGATCATCTTATTCTAGTGGCTCATTTGAAGGTGACAATGGCATCCTATGGACATATACAGAAGCCCGTGGGGACCAAGCAATCACATCGGGCAACAAAGCGTTGACATTGAGAGATAACCAAAGTACAAATCTCACTGCGACCATTCCGAACGGCATTGCCTCATTGACCGTCACCTACAAAAACCCGTATAGTAAGGATGCCGCTGTGAAATTGTCTATAAACGGAGCTGAGATCGGAGTATCACCGCTATCAGGCGGAGCTGTCAAGACGTATACCTTTGAAAACATCAATGTCGAAGGATCTTTCGAAATCAAGATCCAAACAACAAACGGGCAGCTCACAATCGACGACATCACCTGGAGTCCCTTTGGCGCAAGCACTGGTATGTCACCGGTTCTTGAAGGACTCGCCGATGCAAGCATCACGAAGGGTGACACGTTTGATCCTCTTGCTGGTGTCACAGCGAGCGACGCTGAAGACGGGAATCTCACAGCATCCATCTCATACCAGGTGCTTGACAGTTCAGACTCTGTACTCGTTGATCCTGTTGGCTTCACAACGCTTGAGGTCGGCACTTACACGGTCGAATACAGTGTCACAGACTCGGATGACAACACCGCATCAGACAGTATCACATTGACAGTCACCGAAGAAGGAGTCATCGAAACATTGGTTCTCTTTGAGGATTTGACACTCCAGTCATCCGCTCCCGAAGGATGGACATTCAGTGGAACAGGCACATATGCAAATGATGCAATCAAGATGGATGGGACAGGCGATTCAATCACAACTGAGTTGTTCTCACTTCAAACAGCAGCGACCGTGACCATCGAAATGATCGGATATTCTTTGGGCGGTTCTGGTGGAACATTGACATTCACCGACCAGAATGACAGTATCATTCATACTGAATCAGGTTTGCTGACAAACTCCACGACTTCATTCACATTCACAATCACGGATTTGACTGTGACCTCATTCAAAATGACATACACCAAGACTTCAGGCAACATTGGCATCTTCAACGTCACGATCGAACACGACCCTCAATAACCCCTGAGGAACCAAACCCGGATGGAGAACACATGTTCTCCATCTCCTTGGGGGATTCATTTGACACACCCGGGTGTGAACTCTATTTCAATTTGAGCGACATTGTTTCATGCGACATTTCCGGCTTTGTTGATTCTTCAACAGCCGGAACCTACACGCTCACCTATGAAGCACTTATGACAGACAGCAGTGTTGAAACAATCGATGTGGTCGTCATGGTCCTCTCGCCTTATTACGCATCGCTTGTCGGACTGGAAGGCGATGATCTTCTTCTTGCGATGCGGACGCTTCTGACAGAAACCATGATTGATCTCATTTACGACACGGCCATCACGGTGTTACCGATCAGCGACGCTGACCCCCTCATGACAGGACAGGTCCTCACAGTCTATGACCGTTTGTCTGTGGATGCGACCTGGGACGGAGGCGCGACCTGGAACAGGGAGCACGTCTGGCCCCAATCCAAACTTGGATCCGCTTCCGACAGCGATCTGCATAACCTCAAACCCGCCGATCCTTCGACCAACAGTTCTAGAGGGAACGCACCATTCGGACAGGGAAGCGGCAAAGCTGGACATGTCGGTGGCGCATTCTGGCCAGGTGAGGATGATATGGGCGATATCGCCAGAATCATTTTCTACATGTATGTCCGTTATGGGCTTGATATCACTGAATCTGTGATTGGTGCGCTTGAGATGTTTGAGTTTTGGCATGAACATGATTCGGTTGATCCTTTTGAGGCCAACCGGAACGATGTTATCGCCACATATCAGGAAAATAGAAATCCATTCATTGATTACCCATGCTTCTATGATTTGATTTTTGAATCCGAATGACAATCCAGTATGGAAAAAGCGTCATATCAAAGTTGATATGGCGTTTTTATTGAGAATGGAAAAGATAATCTGAACGTGAGAGCATTCACTCTCATGGCACGTGATACATACATGTTGATCAAACACAATTTCCCTTGAACGAATCAGAATCATTTTATTGACTGATAAAGACATTTTGTACGCTCAAATGCCTTATTTCTATGCGAACATCAGAACCTTATGGAGATTTGACGCGTGACAAGCATGAATTCATACGAAAGTAGCGACGGATAGGATGTGAGATGAGGGTGACTGGTTCTTTGGCTTTCATGTGAAAGACGATCAAAGAGTGACAAGAAAAGGACACAATGATCCTATTGTCTTGTTAACAACCATTCCGGAAGTATCCGATGAATCAGGGCGATTGCTCTCCATCGTTTTGGAACGTATAGCCCTTTGTTTCTATTGTTCATTCCCATTCGGATCTGTTTGGTCATTTGGGTATCGACAAAGCCCGGACGAACATCAGTGATGTGGATATTCGGTTTTCTTTTGAACACATAAACCCTTAGGGCTTCCAGATGATTTGAAAGGTATGCTTTCGAGGCATGATCGGACAATGAATAGCCGCTCTCCCTCATCGTGTTCGGATCACTTGTTTGACTTGATTCCCAGTCGATCAATGGCCTAGAAAATGCCCAGGTGGGAACAGATTGGGGACATTTGCGAATATCCACTGAATGATGAATACAAATGGTAATGATAACAAGAATTGAATTCCGATAGTCAGGGGGATTTTGATCCATCGTGTGAGTTTAATTCGATGATCATCGAGATCAAGTTGGGGATGGGTCTTAAGGGCGATGATTGGATAAGCGATGATGCCATAAGTTGCGACAATCAAAGGGACCATCAGAAAAAAGGCAACAGGATCGGAAAATAACGATTTCCAGAGGTTTTCAGACCAAATCCCCCAAAGGCCACTCAGATAGAAGACCTCTCTTGGTGTGTAGGTCAAACGGTGGCTAAGGATCACCCATCCCACGATAAAGCCAGTAAATGCGATGATGTTGAAGAACTGGAACTGCAAGATCCTCAGCATCAATGTTGGGAAGGAAAAAGGTTCAAGCAGATGATTTGAGAAAGCGGCGAAAACCTCCTCAAGAAGGATTATCCCATAAAGCAGACACAATAATTTGATCCATGTCGGAAGATTGATTTGTCTGAAGAATGTGATCAATTTGGCACGTTTTATGTAGAAAAGAATTCCAAAGCCAGCAATCCAAATGACAAAATAAACAATGAATGTCACGGGTTCCAAAAATAAACTATAAAAAATCCAAAAAAACAACGAGACAAAAACGGATAGTCCAAAGATGAGATCGAATGACGTGATCGAACGTGATTTCATTGATGGGTGTCCTTTCCAAAGGTGAAGATGATTTGGTTATGTCAAAACGTCATCGGTGTCCATGGTCTGAAAAGTCTTCCCAAAGAACCTATAGGGCACAGGGACCAATGAAAAGAGGATAACTGAATGTGGTACAAGATTCCGGATCGGTCATCAGCCACGTGAAACGCAAACCACTGGTGTCAGATGTTCATTTTGCGTGCTGATAACGTTGGACGGTTTGAGAATCTCAACCTGGTCACTGACATGAGATTGATCAAAATCACACCTTCTATTCGATAAAAGTCACAATCTCATCCATCTTCTTCCGGATCTTTGGGCGAACGTTTGTCTCATCGGTGTATCCCAGACTCAAGATGAGGCGGACACGCTTTTTCTTTGGAAGTTGAAGCAACGCTTTGGTCTTAGCTTCATCAAACCAACCGATGATGCAGTTTGATATCCCTAGTGATGTGGCTGCAAGCGAGAGATAGGCGGCCACAATCCCCATATCCATTTGGGCATAGTCCTGATGTTTGATCTTGCTGCCAATGGTTGATGTGATGTTGCTTTTCTCTTCAATCATCACAATCATCGCCCCAGCTTTGGCATTGAAAGCTTGCATGTGACCAGCCAGTTTTGCTTTGGTCTCTTCGTCGGTGATTGCGATGAAGTGCCATGGTTGTCCATTGCACGCCGAAGGTGCCAGTCTGGCGGCTGTGATGATTGTCGTGATATCTTCTTTGGAGACTGCTTTTCCATTGAACTTCCGACAACTTTCCCTATCTCGAATCAATTGATCAAATGGATTCATCATACCCTCCTACATTTGTGACAAACGGTCAATAACGGATGCCCAGGCTTTCTCAAAGTAAGCATAAGCCTCATCCCATGCGGCACCTTGGGGCCAGCCAAGGTGCGTCAACTCAACAAGTGTCTGTTTGTCATCAATCGCATTCATGGTGATGACGACCCAGGTTTTATAGGGATGATCTCTGACAAACGGGATTGAAGGTGGGGCATTCCAGGTGAATGACAACATCCGATTGGGAACAAAGGAGAGCACCCGATTGGTCTCACCACCCCGATTTCCCGGTTTGGCACTTGGATCGAAATAGAGTTCATACGCGCCCAAAGGCGTCATGTCAATCTTGGCGTCAACACCCAAGAATTTTTTCATACCTTCCGGTGTTGTCCATAAATGCCACACGTACTCGATTTCCCGGTTCACAAACGTCGATATGATAATCTTGCGATTGGTCATCTTCAATTGGTCCATGATCGATCTCCTCTCGGGTTATTTGGTCATGTCTTATTTTACCATGAGGTCGTTCAGAGAACCAAAGTGGCGGTTCATGAGGCTAGAGGATCACGGATATGCAGATAGAATGCTTACATGCGACTAACGGTTCATGGGACACTCAGGCCTCATGTTTGAATCATCAGGTTTGTCTGTACCAATCATCAAGTGTCTCAAGAAGGATCGACTGTCACCATCTTGGTTTGAACCCCGCGCTTGGAAAAGAAACCCAAGTCGTCTTCACTCACTCACTCAAACGCGTCATTTGTCTTTGTATTTGGTTAATCATGCCAAAGGTTTCCTAGCTTAGACAAAGGCGGTTGGATATGTCTCATCCTATCTTCAATGATCTCGTGATAAAAGTATCAGGTTCTAGGGTGTTTATCTCGATGTGCGTCTAAAGACATATCGGTAGCAAGAAACGGATATGGTTGTCCCGGACGCCACACAAGAATTGAAAGGCTCGAAAAAAGTTGGGTCTCCGATATCGGGACCCAACTTTTTATGATGTGCGACTGATTTGACGTTTCGTTGATTGAAATCATTGATCATCAATTGACAAGACCAATGATCAATCCTCATCAAGTTGGTTGATGCGCACTTCCATCGTCCAACGAATCGTGTGATCACTTGATTGACTGATGAGATAAGCGTCCGGATGGATAGATGGATCCGCATCATCACAATCATCACCAATCGTGCAGACATTGGCGATTAATGCTTTCAAGACAGCATCCAGATCGGTATCAGCGGTGATGCCTCCGATGTGGAACCTGATCACATCATAGAGCACGTGAGGTCTCGCGAAAGGGGCTTCAACGAGAGTTTCTGGCGGTGAGAGGACATAAATGGGACCGGCTGAGGATCTAAGCGATGCGGGATCTTCAGGGGTACCGTCATAATCTGTCTCATGATCATCATAGGCCACGTATTGATAAGCGGTTGATAGGATCAGTTCGTTGTTTCTGCCAACGCTTTTCACCGTATTGTTTCCCCAGCACCACACGGAACCATCATCAAGACTGACGGCACACGCCTCGCTTGAGGATGTCGAAAGTGATTCAGGGGCGAAGTTGGTTGGGATCATTTGTGCTTTGGCGACATAGGCGTCATAGCCTTTTTTGCTTGCGATGAGACCGGTCGTGTTGTCGCCAAGGCCGATCAATGTCCCGTCGGAATATTGGAAAATAGCGGTATCACCAGCGATTTGAACATCGATGATGGTTGGTTTGCCTGAAGTGTCAGGGTTGGTGACAAATCCGTATTCATCGCCTTCAATGACAAGGAGTGTGTGATCGGATGCCATTTTGGAGGTTCCCATGATAAGAATCTGATCTGACGCACTGACTAAGATGATGGTATCTCTGGCGGCTGTCATGTGGACCACATGGGTGTCAAAGAATCGGTAAACGTTCTCTGAGATGTTTGAGGCGTTGTCTCTGACAACGATGACGTCGTCACCGCCAAACCATCCGGTGGCTTCAAACCCCCAGACGAGCACTTGGTGTTCAGCAGTCAAGGCGATGGCGTGATCACTTGAGACAACGATGTCAACCAAGAAATGATCAGTATCGCCGCAGATATCATCGGTGATGTCTTTGGGTATGACAGATTCAGTCAGAGTCTTGTCCAAAAGCATGTTGGCGTGATTTGAGCCCCATGCAAAGACGCGTCCTTGGTTTGTCAAAGCGAAAGTCGTGGTTTGGTTTCCAACCATTTTGATGACCCTCTCGTCAATTACCAATGGGATATGATCAGTGATCTCGACGAAGGTCCCACGAGACACTTTGTCATCAGTGCCCAACTGACCATAGGTGTTGTCACCCCAAGCATAGACAGAGCCGTCAGAAGACACCAGAAAAGCATTCATTTCCCAAGCATCCAGGATGATATCGTTATCGTCATCCGTTCCCGATAAGTTGGGCTCAAGAACAGGGGCATCCTGCCATCCGGACTCAATAGCCAAAGGATTTTCTTGGGTCTTTTGGACATGGAGTTGACCTTGATCGTTGATGATAAACACGGCAATCTCATTTATCAGAACGCGATTGACTGAGACTTCCTTGTAGATATCAATCAATATGTCGTATTGCTTCAGATCCCATTTCGCATAAACCGTGAAATCTTCACTTTGATTGTCTAGGTTGGTTGCTGGGACCGTTTTTTCAGAATCCAAATACCAACCAGCGAACACCATGTCTTCGGTTTCATGGAGTTCTGGCAATTCAATCGTCTGACCTTTTTCATATGTCAACGGATGCAAGGTTGTGTGCATGTTCGTCACAAACGAGATCGTCACATTACCAGGTTGTTCTTCAAAGAGTTCACAGGCTGATAACGTCAAAATGAACAGTGTCAAAACGATGACGCTTAAACCTTTTTTCATATCGCAATATCCTCCCTTTTTGATACTTCTGGTTTTGAAGCTGTCACTTATAACCTATATAAATGACCTAGATGTCCTGTTATGGGGTTGTTGCCATTATATATGATGTATTGGTGAACCTCAACGGTAACGCATTCTCGGGTTTGTCATACGTCGTTGATGCAGGAATCAAAACAGACGCCATCAAAGTGTTTGACAGGTAGGTCCGCCACCGTTGTTCTCATGACCAGTGAGTTTGTGATCAAGGTTCAGGGTAATGAGTCAACCGTGACAATTGATGACGCATAAGACACGATATATGCCTTTATCAAAAGCATTTCTTCGAAGTCTCAAACGAGACAAACAGACGATTCACAGATTCTATAAATGAAAGAAGATGCCTCGAAAACATTTCGAATTCGAAGCAAATGAAGTGACAATACCCTCGCTATTGTGTAGAATTGATGTGCAAGGAGGCGAGGCCATGAAACCACTCAAAGGTATTCCATCGTGACAGCGATCACGTCTAGCGCTGAAAAAATCTATGACTTCTTCACATCTGTTCTTGGACTTAGGCACTCGTCAAGAAGACCATCAACCAAGATGACATCCAGACCTATCATCTCTTTTTCGCAGACGACATCGGAAGTCCGGGGACAGATATGACATTCTTTGATTTTCCAGGGACCCTCAAGGCATCCAAAGGCACAAATGAGATCGCGAAGACAGGTTTCAGGGTCCCAGATGATCAAGCGATTGATTACTTCATGATGCGTTTTGACCATTATGATGTCACTCATGCCAAACCATCTCGCCTGTTTGACAGGAAGATCTTGTTTTTTGAGGATTTCGATGGTCAGGAATACTTCCTGATATCAGATCAGAACGTGTCAGGTGTGGCATCAGGGACACCCTGGAAGCATGGTCCGGTGCCTGATGAGTATGCCATCACCGGACTAGGACCTATCTGGTTCAGAGTTGATGATCATGACCTGATCGAAGATGTTCTGACACATAAACTGACGTTTGGTATCAAAGACCAGGATGACAATCTGATCCTATTTGAGACCGGCGAAGGCGGAAACGGAGCAGCCATCATCATCGAGGTCACCAAGGGCTTGAGACGGGGAAGCCAAGGATATGGATCGATCCATCACGTCGCTTTCCGTGTCGATGACACGGAAGACATCAACGCTTGGATCAAACGGCTCAACCAGGGGCGACACCGGCATTCGGGACTGATCGACCGGTTCTATTTCAAGTCACTCTACACCAGACTTTATCCGGGACTTCTCTTTGAATTCGCGACCGATGGTCCGGGATTCATCGATGATGAGGAAGATTATGAGACTCTTGGAGAAACGCTTGCACTGCCGCCAAGGTTCAGATCACACCGCGTGGAGATCGAAAGACTGATCCGACCGATTGATACCACACGCAGTGACAAACCAATCAAAAAAGAATATTTTGGATGACAAGACCATGATCCATATCCTAAGAAACAAGAAAGCGAAGCACACATTGGTGTTGTTGCATGGGACCGGTGGTGATGAATCCGATCTGATTCCAATCGGAACCATGATCGATCCTGATGCCAATATGCTTTCAATTCGGGAACGTCAATGAACATGGCATGAACCGGTTCTTCAGACGCATCGCGCCGGGCGTCTTTGATGAGAACAATCTGATTGAGGAGACCCACAAACTCCATGATTTCATCATTGATGTCGTTTGCCGTGAAGACCTTGATCCGGAGGGACTCATTGTTATTGGGTACTCCAATGGGGCGAACATCGCCGTCTCCCTCATGATGTTTTATCCGGATCTGTTCAAAGCGGCCATATTGCTTCGTCCGATGATCCCTCTTGAACGGATGCCCATCAGACATCAAAAGACACAAGCCTTCGTCAGTTCGGGAACAAGGGATCAGGTGGTTCCGAGAGGTCAGAGTGACGCACTGGTAACGCTTCTTGAGCACGGGAACATCAAAGTCACTCATCTTCAGAATGAGACCGGACACCAGCTGATCCAAAGCGAAATAAACGCCATCCGGTTGTGGGTTCATCAGATCAACGAATGACATGATTGTAACAATCGACTAGAACGTCAACCAATCATCGCCCGGTAAAAGGATCACATTTGTTTTAAAAACCGCTTAACAAAGCCATTCAAAAACACGAGTAGAATCAGCTGACACCTTAAAACAGGGTTAAATGTGCCTAGGTTCATTTCAAGCAAAAGGAACTAAGAGGATTTGATGGTCCGGATGATGACGTGCTTAATCATTGTGTAAAAAGGATCATTGATGTAATTTAACAAATATCAATCTCGGTTTAATGAATGTTCTGCACTAAAGAATTGAATATTATTACAAGTTCTTGCAAAAATGTTCAATAACATGATTGGATATGTCGAAATACCTATTGATATAGATAGGGTATTATGCTACAAATTATATTGAATAAATCTGCAAAAGCATGCATGAAAGTTCAAGTGCCGACAAGGTAAAATATGAAATCAGACCTTTTCTGAATGTTGATGATTCATTTAGGAAACTCATGATTGTAAGAGATAACATTGATGTCAGAACAGATGAGTATGGCATTAAGACAATCGGTTTGAAACACGTTCTTTTGAATGATGATCCATTCAGGTTTTAAACTCTGAAAGCGATCATTTGATTGAATAATATGTCACGTTAGTATTGTTGTCCATTTTCAACTATGGTAAGGGAAACATATGATAGCCAATTTGTTCAACACACAAAGAAAAGAGGAACACAAGATGCTTAAAATCGGTATCATCATTGGAACGACCAGAGAAGGTCGGGTATCACCACAAGTTGCAGACTGGGTATTCAAGCATGGCGAAAACACATCATTAGGCCTTGAAGTCGTTGACATCAAGGCATATGATCTTCCGTTTTTAGGGACAAAAGAGGCTCCGGGAATCGAGACATTCAGAGAAAAAATCGCTGGTCTTGACGGATTCATTTTCGTCACCGGTGAATACAACCATAGCATTCCGGCCGCGCTCAAGAACGCTTTGGATACCTTACGGGACGAATGGGCAGACAAGGTTGCAGGCATTGTCAGCTATGGTTCCTTGGGCGGCGCACGTGCCGCCGAACATCTGAGAGGGATCCTTGGAGAACTACGAATCGCAGATGTTCGCGCGCATACCGCGTTTTCGATGTTCACAGACTTTGAGAACTGGTCAGTTTTCAAACCATCTGATATCCATCTCGAGAACCTGAACATGATGTTCAAACAGGTTGAGGCATGGGGTCAGGCACTGAAGACCATGCGTGAAGCATCAAAAAAGGACGTATGAGCACGTGTCAAGCCCCGTCCTTGAACAATTGAATCGAAAATATCATGTGACCTAATACGACAGCACTTGAATCGTGTTCATGCCAGGAGTTGCATATGATCAAGATTCGGGATTAAGTATTTGACTCAACAAACACTTGAACCATATAAACCTTAAGATGCTAAGGCTGTATGGGTTCAAGATGTATGGAACAGTTTGATCGGTGATGGATGTGACAGGATTTGAACCAGAAATCAACATCCTTCATTGATGACGTGATCATCCCTCGATTGAGACAACACATGACTCGTATGTGTTGATGTCATATCAGGGTTTTTTGTTTTTCTATCTTCAGGGTTTACGAAGCGTCATATGTCACTATCTTAAAAGAGCGCTCATATGTCTATTGTGTTTCAATCCAAGTGGCCATGCCAAACAGTGATCATAACGATCTTGAGTCCAAATGTGGCATGATGGTTTTCATAGAAGACCAAATAACGTACAATGGAACCATCACACACTTTTTATGAAGGAGAATATGAATGCCTTTTACCATCATAAGAAACGATTTGGCGAAGATGCATGTTGATGTGATTGTCAATTCAACTAGGAGACGACCGATCATGGGATATGCCACCGACAGATATCTGCACGAGATTGCTGGTCCAAAGATGATGGATGAGCGAAAGCGATACGGGGTGCTCGAGACATCACAAGCCATCATCACAAAAGGGTATGGTTTGCCATCTGAATATGTGATCCATACCGTTGGACCAACGTATTCAGATGGCAAACAAGGAGAGGCACAAGCGCTTTTCAACACATACATGAATGTCCTTGAACTTGCTAAAAAAGCAATCTGTTCGAACCATCGCTTTCCCGCTCATTTCATCAGGAACGTTTCGTTTTCCCAAGGAACAAGCCTTCGAAATCGCCATCAGCGCGTTCAAAATCTTTCTTCAGACATCAGAGATGGATATTTATCTGGTGGTCTACGATGACATATCCTATGCCATCTCCAAAGCAAGGATCCATGATGTCAAAGAGTATCTGGGGCATCATTACTATCCTGATAAAGACCCGTTCAAGACGCCTCAGAAAGCCAAGAAACGAACCCTGGAAGATATGGTTGATAGCGTCGATGTCTCCTTTCAGGAGAAGCTTTTCAAGTTGATCAGAGATAAGCGGCTCGATGAAGTGATGGTCTATAAGGATGCGAACCTGACGAAACAACACTTCTCAAAGATCAGGTCAAGTGACACGTACAAACCAAAAAAAGACACCATCCTTGCCCTATGTGTGGCGATGAGGCTGAGTTTGGATGAAACGGAGGATTTGCTGGCATCCGCCGGATTTGTCTTGTCTTCTAGTGACAAGGCGGATATGATTGTGAGGTTTTTCATCGAAACCAAGGTCTATGACATCTATGAGATCAACCTCGCATTATACGATTACTGCAACAAATGGTTGGGTGGAAGTGAGAAGTCCCTTTCCAGTTGACCCGATCGGACATGGATTTTAGTATCATGATGACATACGACACCCAGATCGGTGTCTGAAAGGGAGGAAATCATGATATTTGAAATTGATGAGGAAAGAGCGTGGATATTGACCCTTGACATGAGTGCTGATGAGATCACAGTGCCAGAGTCACATTTGGGGTATCCAGTCGCGGGGTTTTCCGAGACGTTTTTCTATGAACAGCTGAACCGGCATAATGAACGAGAGAATGAAGACGAGAAAACAGACATCCATCGTCCGATCATCCATTTGCCCAGACACTTCGAACCGTACGCGACCATGTTTCACCTTGATACGTTGAGGATGTGTTTCCGGGATTTCACAATCCCGTGCGACAGTACTTATCTTGCAGTCGATCAAGATATTGTCTACAACAAGGATTTCACGAGCATCGTCATGTTTTTGGAGTCTTACAAACCTGAGACAACCCTGACGTTCAAATCATCACTCAAAAAGCTACTCTATGAGGCGAACGCACCTTTCGAAGACGTTCAGGAAGTTGTCATTCCAAAAAACGTTTCCAAGATCTCAACGAGGTTTCATGAAGAGGGCTTCCACGGGAGTGATTATGGATTTTTCTCGATGTTCGACAAACTGCGTCACATTTCTGTCGATCAAGACAATCAAAACTTTGTCGCGGTTGACGGCGTGTTGTTCACAAAAGACATGAAGACACTGATCAGATACCCATTGAAGAAAGAGACCCAAAGGTATGTGATTCCAAAAGAGACAAAGCGGATATTGGGCTTCGCATTCAGCCATGCCATGATTCAGGAACTGGCGTTCGAAGAAGGGTCAGCGTGCAAACATATCGAAAGGTATGCGTTTTCTAATCTTCGAACAAAAACACTCACACTTCCAGAGACACTTGAGTCGATTGACAAACTCGCATTCAGATCCAGGTATGTCATGATCGGGCACCTAATGGTCCCTAGCCATCTTGATCACATCACATCGGTGGTTGAGCACACCGGACGATTCAAGATCAGACGCGTATCTTACAGTGACACACAAACAACAACGACAAATAGGAGGCTTAGCCAATGATCGGAGCGATACTAGGAGATATCATCGGTTCAATCTATGAATTCAATCCCATTAAGACCAAAGATTTTGACCTGATTGACCCGATGCGAAATCATGTCACAGATGATACCTTGATGACGATGGCCATCGGAAAAGCGGTCATGGAGGCCAAGAACGACTTTGAGCTTCTATCTCGCAAAGCCCAGGCATACATGCTTGATATTGGTCAGAGATATCCTTCAGGATATGGCGGGATGTTCAAGGAATGGCTTAAGAGTGATGATCCGAAGCCTTATGGCAGTTATGGAAATGGTGCGGCGATGAGAGTGTCCGCATGTGGCATCGCTTATGATACCATTGAGGATGTTTATCTGTGTGCTGATGCCGTCACCGCTGTGACCCATAATCATCCTGAGGGGATGAAAGCGGCCAGAGCGACAGCAGAGGCTGTGTTCATGGCCAAGAAAGGACATTCCAAGATTGAAATCAGAAAGGCGATGAGCACGTACTACAACATGTACACGAATCTCGATGAGATTCGTCCACGATATCGATTCACAGAAGATGCGAAATATACCGTGCCACAAGCCATCATCAGCTTTCTCGAATCAACGGATTTTGAGGATGCCATCAGAAACGCTGTGAGTCTTGGTGGGGATGCAGACACCTTGGCGGCGATCGCTGGCAGTATCGCAGCTGAGTATTATGGGGTGCCGAAGTCTTTGATGGACATGGTGGATGAGCACCTGGTCAAAGAGGAACTCATAGGATTGTTGCGGGGGTTTCAAGAGTTGTATCCGCAAAAGAGAGAAGCGGACAACATGAAGGACAGACCACTCATTTTTCATAGAAAGCGATAATCAACGCCAAGGATGTCAAGGTTATACCAAGTTCAAACGTGTGAATGCACAATCATAGTCGGGCATACATCGTCCCAATAAAATTGCCAACACAAGTCTAATCATGAAGGAGATCAGTATGCCAATACAAACAAAACCCAGCACCAGTTCATCCAAGGATGAACGCAACCAAAAATCGATTGAGAAACTTATCATCAAGGCGGTATCTACCATCAACGATGCTTTGGTGATAGCCATTCGCCCTCGTCCCAAGACCATTACATCTTTTATCAAGGGGAGCGAAAGTAGCCCTTTCTACAAAAGGTTGTTTTTGAAGCACGACGATATATGCGGTGCGATGAAAAACATCACCACAGATGAGGTTACAGCAGTGATTGAATATCTGGTCGTTCAAGGGCAATTGATTCGTCAAGGTTCCGATCTTCACGTCAATCAAACCATCAGTCAGATCCGACATGAACTTGATAGGATCTTTGAAAACCGTGATAACGCCAAAGCGTTTAATGAGACAGAATTGCTCTCATTATGTGACTGGAATGGCACTCATAAGAAAGCGGAACCAGTTCAGTCGATTATGACCAATGACGGATATCTGTTTCATTGTGATAGCTTAGAAGAGGTTAGCATCTTAAAAAAACTATCCAAAAAGATGTTCTACAAACATATGAGGGGACAGTCGTTCTCAATTCCATATACAAGAAATACGAAGAAAAAACGATTGTATTTTCCTGACATCGTCATGCTCACACATGATGATCGAATCGCCATCATTGAAGTCAAACAAACGAGAATGATGAGTTATTTCGAATATATTCTGAAGTATGAGGCAATGAAACAATACTGTATAGAGAAGGGGTATATATATACCATGTGTGACCGTACGTTCACAACATTTGAATCTTTAAAGACGCTCAAAATCAGTGCATCTTTGAAGAGGCAATTTGAGGAGATACTGATGACACAAGGCTATTTTAACAATGCGAGTTTCAAAACAATGTCGAAAACGATGAACACGAAACAAAAACATCATCTCCAACTTCACTTGACCGCTTTGGTTATCCAAAATAATCTTAAAAACAAAGCGAAATATGGGTTCGACATCAAACATAACGAAACTCTAGACCAACTCAACCATTTAAAAGCATGATGATCAACGGAAAGGGTGTTTATCTAGTCGAGGGCTTGAAGAAGATCCTGACTATCCAAGGTAAACAAAACCGGATAACTTGGATCATTTTTCAAACCCAAATTTTTCATTTTTCAACGGGTTAGGCGGTACCATGATTAAAACCGAAATATGGCTTAATAGGATCAAGGGCTGTTATCGACTCTTGAGTGACAATTCGAGGATCTATAGTTTGCCATTGTTATTCCTTTTAGTTTAGAAATTTTCTGAGACCCATAATCGCTTGACTAAATGGTGTTATATCAGTATGTCAAACTGATACACCCGATGGCAACAATCAGCAATGGCAAGGTTATGTTGATCACAACATTCAAAATGGTCACGGAATGCACATTAGAGACTGCATAGGCTTTGCTAATCAAACATGGTAAAAAAAGCGACGTTCATTTTTTTCTTGAACCGCCTTCGAGTGGAAATGGTGTTCTCCATATCATCATGTAAGCGATCACCAGATTGCAGGTGATTGTAGATGAAACGCAAGATGATGAACCGATTAATAATAGATTGAAACATCGATAGGCGAATGAAACAGTCTCATCGAGGTGTTAATTTTCCAACAGTCAACAAAACACATGTTACAATGATATAGAGGTGATCGTGTGAAAAAAGAACAAATCAAAACAAATTTCTATGAGGCAGTGAATGGCGAGTGGTTGGAACAAGCGGTCATACCCGGAGACCAACCAACAATATCTGCATTTTTGGAACTTCATCTGGGGATTGAGAAGACCCTGATGGATCTGACAGCCAAATGGGAACAAGACCAAACCGGTCTGAGTGACAACCTGAAGAAGTTCATCACATTGTACCAGATGACCAAGGATTTTGATACCAGAGACAAACTCGGAACAAAACCATTTGAAGTTGTTCTTGACAAGATCAATCAACTGAACACGTTGAAAGATCTCGAAGAGGTGTTTTGTGACCTGACGCTTGAATCAATTGAGACCCCCTTCGGGTTTAGCGTCATGCAAGACTTCATGAACAGCAACAACCAGGTGCTCTACTTTGGCGCATCTGATCTCTTCTTGCCAGATACGAGTTACTATAAGGATGAGAACACAAAGAAACAACTCATTGGTCTTTTCACCACGACCACAACCCAACTCTTATCCTTGTATGGATTCTCTAAGGAAGAGATTGAAAAGCTGTTGACAGAAGCATTGGCCTTTGATGAGCTATTGGTTCCAGTCACCAAATCAAGTGTCGAAAAGGCCGATTATGTCAAACTCTACAACCCTTTGAAAAAAGAAGCGGTTCAGGCGTTGACGAAAAACCTTGATCTCATGGCTCAGGCAGAGCGTCTGGTCAAACAGACAGTCGATCAGCTGATTGTCACCAATTTGGATTTTGTGAATGCCTTTGACAGCATCATCAGCGAGGAAAACTTCCCCCTGATCAAGTCATGGATGATTGTCTCCAATGCGATCAGGTTCGCTTCTGATCTGACCGATGAGATCAGAATCGCCGGAGGCGCTTTTGGACGGGCGTTGTCAGGCATCAAAGAAGCCAGAAGCAAAGAGAAGTTTGCCTTCTACCAAGCCTACAACCCACTCAGTCAAGTCGTTGGGCTGCATTATGGGGAAACCTACTTTGGTCCGACCGCGAAAAATGATGTCAAGACGATGGTTCATGAGATGATTGATGTCTATAAGGAGAGGATCACAGAGAACACATGGCTCAATGAGAAAACCAAAGAAAAAGCCATCAAGAAGCTCTCGACCTTGACGGTTCATGTCGGGTACCCCGATGAACTTCCCCCTTATTACGACGCCTATCAGATCAAAGGATATGAACAAGGATCTGATCTGGTCCAAGAAAGACTTTCCATGACCAAAATCAGGAATCAGTATGATTTTGCTAAATACAACAAAGCCCCAAACAAAAACATCTGGGGAATGCCAGCCAGTATGGTCAATGCCTATTATAGTCCGACCAACAATCAGATTGTCTTCCCGGCAGCGATCCTTCAAAGGCCTTATTATAGCCTAGACCAGACTCCTTCTGAAAACTATGGTGGAATCGGGGCGGTCATGGCCCATGAGATCTCCCATGCCTTTGACAACAACGGTGCCAAGTTCGATGAAACCGGCTCACTGAACAATTGGTGGACTGATCAGGACTTGGAAGCCTTCAATCAGAAAGCGAAAGACATGATCGCACTCTTTGATGGGGTTGAGACCGGTTATGGTGTCTGTAACGGTGAGTTGACGGTTTCTGAGAACATCGCCGACAGCGGCGGACTGAGATGTGCGCTTGAAGCCAGCAAAAAAGGATCCACCCACAATCTTGAGGAATTCTTCAAAAATTGGGCCCGGGTCTGGCGTAACAAGTCCTCTTTGGAATATAGCCAGTTGTTGCTCAGAGTCGATGTGCACGGTCCATCAATCCTGAGAGCCAACATGCAACTAAGCAATCTTCTCGAATTCCAAGACTTCTATGGGATTGGCGAGAACGATCAGATGTATTTGGCAAAAGACAAGATGGTCAGTATTTGGTAGTCTGAAGACACATAACAATCAGTGATTTGATGAGATGAACGTTTGGTCATCATGAAACTGATAGAGACAATCAGATTTCCTTGAAAGAGCCCCCGCAAACGACTGCTTGCGGGGGCCCTACAAGGGGATCTTTCTTTTCATAGAATGGCTTCAAAGATTGATTTGGATCATCGTTCATTTGGCATATGCATCCTAAAGAGATGAATCACAGGGTAGCGGATCGCAAATTCCGTGCAAACGTCATGGCCCGATTCAGATCATCAGCATCTGGCTTCCCTTTGTTCATTCCACCAAAGAATTTCAGGAAACTGTTCGTGTTGAATCCTTTGCAGGAAAACTCATCAAGCACAACGTAGCCTTTTGAGACCAGTATTGATCTGAGCTTGGCGTGATCTTTGGCAACTTTCAATTGGCCCTGGACACCACTTGTGGAGAAAATGAACGCAGGCTTTCTTTCTTCTTGGGGCAGGGTAGCAGCCAGCTCCAACAATGGCTTATAATGCCTACCGCTATCGATCCCAGAGCCGAATCCGATCAGATCATAGTGTTTCAGATCATTCAAAGTGACCTCGCCCGGTGTTTTGATGATTGCATGAAGCATGTTTGCCATCACCTCAGCCACTTTCAAAGTGTTGTTGTGGTGATAAGAATAGACAATGATGAGTGTTTGGGTGTGCGCTTTGTTTGTCATGTGGGTTTTCTATGTTTGTGGTGAGTCCAAGGATTTGTACTCAAAGACCTCATCGATTGGAACGCCAAAGACAATGGCGATCTTGTATGCGAGATCCAAAGAAGGGGTGTATTTTCCGAGTTCGATGGCATTGATCGTTTGTCTGGAAACACCTGTCAGCTCGGCCAGTGTCTGTTGGGACATCTCGTTGGCAAAGAACCTCAAGGTTCTGATCTGATTGGTGATCTCATACCGATTAGGCATGATGGACACCCTTTTTATAATAGTGGATCTGTAGGAGACCTTCGAAAGCGGAACCAAGACCAAACGAGATGAACAGGATGTTGAGCATGATGACTGGTGAAAAATCGAGGATTAGGGACAGCAATGACACAACAAATCCAACACCGACAAAGATTGAGCTGATGCGCATTGACTTCAGTTCGATCAGTTTGCCCATTTCATCCTCAACTATGTCGGTTTTCAACAATTGGTTGATTTTCTTGTTGATCTCCTCATCGGTGATTGAAGTGTCTTCCCTTTTGAGACGAATCGCCAATCCGATGGAGTAGACAATATGGAAGAGAATCATCGCGAGAATGATTGATCCAATCCCAATCCCGATGAAGATAAGCATGGCGATTGCCCAAAATCTGAGTGATAGCGACTCGACGGATCCCTCATTGTATGTGAGAATGGCGTAAATCAAGTACGAGACGAGAACGAGTAGCCCGATGACAGATGTGACCAGATTTCTTTTTTCGTGGTAGGTCATGATAAGTCTCCTTTGTCAATTGATATGTACATAGTGTAAAACAAAGTTGACACAAAGTCAAGCATAATATACAAAAGTAACGAAAAAGCGTGTATGATCTATGAACATTCGAAAAATGATCCCTCTTCTGTCCAGTCAAGGCCACATAGGTAAATGGTTTTCTAATGACAGGGTATGATACCAGGCCACCCATTATCGATAGGCCACCGAATTCTATCAATGATCTGGTCTAATTGAAACAAGGCGGGTGAGATTTGACAATTATTGATCAAACAACGGAACGAGCGCTTAAAAAAGCTCTCATCCCGTTGTGATTTGCTTAGAAAAGTGAAATGTCCTTATCCGTTCTTCAAAGCCTGAATCAGTTAATCCTTCCGGATATAGATCTCATCAATGATCTCATGATCAAAGATGCCTATGACCATCTCATAAGTGCCTCATTGTTATGTCGACTGAATCATTGATTCGAGGCCATTTCATAAAACGCACAATTGAAAAAGTGTAGAAGTAAGTTCTATTCAATGACCAGAGTCATCATTCCAAGGTGATATTCTATCCCATAGAAGCTACTTGAGACCCCAAAGACCGTGGATGGAACAATAGCTGTAGACGTTCACGATGTCCTCTCCCAATGCCAAAATAAACGACGCTTTGGCTTCCTGATGAGATGGCAATGCCTGGTATTGAAATCCACGGGTTGTTTCCAGACATATGAACTTGATATGATGAACATCAACCATGGGATGATTTAAACCGACAGTGATTGTGACGAAGTTGCCTGTTTTCCGAATCAAGAATTTGTGGTCAGAGTCTTCATCAGATGAATTCAAAGCCATCACTGGTTCAACGTTTTGACCACAACACATCAAGTTGGAATCACCGTCATCTGGTGTGATATAGATTTGATTGCATTTCAGACATGTGTGGAATGTCATGATTGTTCCTTTCATGTGTCAGAAGAGTCTGTTCAATGGATCAGCGCAGGCAACACAAGCAAAAGCAAGATCAGATAAATGAACAACAGAAATAGGGATAGATGAAAGGGAAATCCTCTTTTTCGATAGTCAATATGAACAATGTCATTCTCCTGAAAATCGGCATCTGAGGAACGTTTCGTCTCCCCGTTTTCGGCTTCTTGATCTTTGTCTGAATGTTGCCAATAGCCGTTTATCCATAGGCGACCCTTTGATTTTGCCTGAATCAGACTGCACTGTACGGAGTGACAGTTATTTTGGACGGCAATCTTCTCATAAGGAACCACCATGCCATATCCCGCCAGGCCAAGATTCGACAACACATGATGTGCTTTGGAAAGTTTTGTGTTGTCGGAATCGAACTGCGTCAATTCCAACATCACTTCATCGATGTCCCGGGGGCTTTGGCTCTTGAGTTTGATGATCATGTACTTGCTTAGGTCTGACACATTCTTGAAAACCATATATTGAGCCAACAGGACAATGTCTGATTTGAAGGAGATGGGTTTTTTGGTGTAGGACAACACATATTGGTTCATTTGTTTTCTCCTTGGAATCGTTTTGTCATCCAGTCCATCATCACCATATAGTTGATGAGGGATATGCAAATAGCAAGACTCAAGGCGACGTAGAATAATCCAGATTGGAAGTTTGGATTGAATCGGTCACGGAAAAATCGGTTGACCACCAAGTCGTTCAGTGGTAGAAGAAAAGTCAACATCGCAATTGATTCCAGTTTTGCTATGGTATGATAGCTAAGATTTCTTTTGGCATAGAATTTGTCAAACTCATCATGTTCGATTGTGTTTTGGTGGTAGTAAATATTGACATACATTGTTTTTGCCGGCAAAGCCATATAGTCGGATTGTCTGAACGACTCGATATCCTTGATGTATGCTCTGTGGATCATTTCTTCTTTTTTGTCATACATGCATATTTCCAAAGTTCCATTTTCGACAGATGCATGTGAGAAATGACACAACAAAAATGATTCGGCTTCTTCCCCACTTATGATAAACTGATCGATGATCCGTCCGGAGTCCAAATGGTTTTGAAAAACACGGTTTAAGTTTCCAGTCAAATATCGTCTTTCGATGATTGCCATGCTTTTGTATTTTCGGTGCTTGATCTGGTCATCATGTTGACGGTTCAACATCGATATTTTGTTTACAATGATGAGAGTCATGATGATAAAAATGATCATTGAACTGATTGTTGCAATGGTTAAGATCATCGACTCACCCCCTATTCCGAATATGATATGTTTGTGCCTTCATCATACATTTGTCCCCATGTTCAGACTTGATCCAAGTGAGTCGTCCCAGAAGAGTCATGTTGGGCATCTGGAACGTTATGATCATTGTCAATAGGAACACCATCGAACAAGGTCTTCAATATGTCCTTCTTTCGAAGGGTGCTGCCAGTCATTCGATCCATGTCATGTTCACTCAGACGATCATAAGCCACTTCTTTGATGAGATCGGTGTAAAGGTTGGAGGCGGAAATCCGGTAAACAAGACCCTGTCTAGATACCAAACGCAAGAAAAGAAAGCCTAAGATGATTGCAATGACCAGAAACACATCAAATGAGAATGCGGTATATGACAAATAACCAAATCCCGCACACAACAACCCCCAAAACAACACCTTGCTCAATGAGCGGAATTGCATGTGGAACAGTTTGATCTTGCCTTGACCTTCCATGATGATTGCGCTGTGTTTGAATGCTTCAGATAAACTCAAGTCATCGGAGGTCCGAAGCAGATAGATCATTGGTCCTAAGTGGATTCTGACAGAGAACAGGAAGCTGACTACTAGCGCACCACTGATGATCTGAGCGACAAACATCAAATATTGGCGTTCAGGCTCGTAATAATCGGTGATGCTGCTGGCAACACGCATCAGCACAAAGACTACCCCGGCAATCATCAAGAAGCCGGTGATATGGACGATATGATTCAACAAGGCATACTTGACGGTCGTCCAATACCTCTTTTGGTCATTGGTATCCTCGAAAGCATCAAGGAGTTGCCAGTTTCTGTTTTCTCGGATCTGATTGCTGATGTGATGATCGGCAAAAGCGAACAAGGGATAGCTCAGGAAAAAAAGTTTTCCGATGAACGATGCCACACTGTATAAGAAATATCGAAGGAATTTTCTCTTCTTCCGTGATAAGGCGATTTCCACATCATTCATTGCCATTGATACATAATCCGATACCGATAAGCTCATATTGATTCCTCCTTGTGATGGTCAAAGCGCATGTCCTATTCCTCGCTTTCCAAAATAACCAATAATCCATCAACTTTGGTGATCTTGTATTGGTCTGTGACGTCGTTTCCATCACGGTCGGTGATGGAAACCGATGTGATGATGTTTGGGGTTTCACCGACATTGGTGATGGTTCCTGAGACCTCGACGTCAATGGTGTGCCCTTCCACCAATGATCCCTGTGATATGTAGACCATATCCGAGGTCAAGGGGAATCCATCGTAGTACTTTTGAACTGGATAAACATTGACTGTGATCGGCCGAGGCCGGATCTCAATCGATCCGGGATAGAGCACGACATTGTATCGGTTCGTGACATCCATCATGTTCTCATCATAGATCCTGATGGTTGAGCCGTTGATTGGCGTGATGATGAACCCGATGTCTTTCAGTTCGCCAATGATGTCC